>JAMHZE010000160.1:0-11578 GCA_035909535.1 Rickettsiales bacterium
AGAGAAGCAGAAAAGCTTGCCGAAAAAGGCGTGCGGATAAGATTCTTAGGTGATATCTCTGTCTTCAGCGAGGATATTACAGCGCGTTGTACAGAGTTGGAAAAGAAAACCGCAGACAATAATAAGCTTACCGTTAACATTGCGCTTAACTATGGCGGCAGGCAGGAGATAGTTGCAGCAGTAAACAAGGCTGTTACGGCAGGAAAGCCCGTTAATGTCGAACAATTTAGCGAGCTGCTTTATACCCACGAAACGCCAGATCCCGACCTGCTTATACGCACCGGTGGGGATGTACGGATAAGTAATTTTCTGCTCTGGCAATGCGCTTATACAGAACTATATTTTACTGAGACCCTTTGGCCGGATTTCAATAAGGAAGAGTTGCTGAAAGCAGTTGAAGATTTTCAGTCACGCGAGCGTAGGTTTGGCGGGCGCAAGGAAAAAAGGAATACAGCATGACAGAGAATATACAGATATGGGAGCTACTGAGCTATATAGTGACCGTAGTGGCCCTGCCCTTTGCAATACTGGTGTTCTGGCTGGAACAACGTAAAGAGCGCGCAATCGAGCAGGAAGAACTATTTGTAAAACTGCTTGATGAGTATAACGAGTTTGCCAAGATACTTATAGATAATGCGGACCTTTGCCTGCTAACCAGCTCAAAGCCTGTTTCATCCTACACGCCGGAACAGGAGGAAAAGAAACTTGTGATATATGACCTGCTGGTATCATTCTTTGAACGCGCATACATACTTATATATGAAGATAATATGAGCAGGCAGGAAGCGCGTATGTGGCGTACCTGGGAAGATTATATAGATTTCTGGCTGAAAAAGGACGACTTCCGTAACTGTCTTCCTGAGCTTCTTTCTGGCGAAGATCCTGATTTTATCGGCTATATGCAGAAGAAACTGAAGGGATTTTTATCTTAACGCCTGAAAGAATTCCTGCATCAGACGACGACTTTCATCTTCCATCACACCTGAAACAACTTCCGGCTTATGAATTGCAGTGTTGTTGTAGATACGGGAGCCGTTCTCAACAGCACCCATTTTTACATCTGCCGCACCATAGACAAGCTTTGTGATACGCGCATGGCCAATAGCGGCGGCACACATAGCACATGGTTCCAGCGTTACATATAATGTACAACCTTCCAAACGACGGTTCTTCAGTTTTTGTGAGGCTTCTCTTATTGCAATAAGCTCGGCATGGGCAGTGGCATCGCACAAGCCTTCCATCTGGTTATGCGCTACAGCAAGTATTTTACCTGTTGCATCTGTTATTACAGCGCCAACGGGAACTTCCCCGCGCATAACAGCAACCCGGGCTTGCTCGAGCGCCTGCTGCATTTCTTTATATCCGCTGAACTGCATAATCTATTGCTTCCTTGTTTCCTTTAACATCGTGCACACGCAGGTAGTTTACACCTTTCTGCGCAAGCATATACGAAAATATCCTTGTTTCTACGCCTCTCTGTCCTGCCGGTTTTTCCGTGAACAGGCTTAGGAATGATTTTTCTGAATGACCCAACAGAACCTCCACACCGTGCTGAGAAAAAGAATCTGCATTCATTACTATATCTAAACTCTGCTGAGAGGTTTTACCAAAACCGATGCCAGGATCAAATATCATATTACTTTCTTGTATACCAGCGGTGGCAAGCTTCTGCCTCTTCTCTACCAGCCAGTTATTCAGCACTTCTATTACATCTACACCCTCTTCAAGCACAATATTTTTATCCGCCGGAACTGAAAGACTATGCATAAAGATGGCCTTTGCACCAGATGTTGCGGCAAGCTTTACCATATCATCTGATACAAAACCCGTGACATCATTAATGGCATATATACCGTATTCCAGAGCCTGAGCTATGGTTTGCGGATGAAAACTATCTATGCTTATCTTTGCATTTAAATTCTTAACTTCCTGCAGCACCGGCTTTATACACCGCCATTCATCTTCTGCGGTTATCATGGCGGCACCCGGACGCGTGGATTGCGCACCAATATCTATCATATAGGCGCCCTGCTCCTCCATTTCGGCAAATCTTTTTACGGCAGCTTTTACATCTATGTAGCGGCCACCATCAGAAAATGAGTCCGGTGTAAGATTTAGTATGCCAACAAGTTTTGTCATATTCTTTTTACCCCCAGATCGGCAGAAAGCCTTTTAGCAGATTCATGAGCCTGCTCTCCCGTAATGGGGTGCCGCCATTGTGGAAGTATTTCTGCCAGTGGTAGCATAACAAAGCCGCGTTCAAGCATTTTGGCATGTGGCACAGTAATATTAGCATCGCTGAACTGCATATCATTGAAGGATATTATATCCACATCTATCACTCGTGGGGCATGCGTTCCTTTATTCTTACCACCAAGGCTTTGTTCTATAGATTGGCTGAATTTCAGTAATTCATGTATAGCCATATTAGTATTGCCGCAAAGTACAGTATTGTAGAAATCCACATCCCACTCTTGTGGACTGCCCTTTTCAAGCATAGCATGGCTATGGTAAAGCCCTGCACGTGCTGTTATATCTAGCTTTTTTGCAAGCATCACGTCTGCAAGCCTTATGTTCTCAGCCTTTTCACCTAAGTTTGACCCCAACGCAATAATGGTGAAGTTTTTTGCCATTAACCCACTAAATTCATTAAAAATATTTGATAGAAGCATTAAACATGGTATCTTATACATCAGACTTTCACCTAATCCAAAGGTAAATAAATTGAAAAATATTGCATATATACTGCTTGGGCTTCTATTGAGCACATCTGCTCAGGCACAGGCCCCTGTTCCGGAACTAAGACTACCGGGAGATGAATCTATCGGCGGTCTTGACCCGCTGCTTGATGCATCTAAAGAGCTGGACGCATTAGAAGCAAAAGGCACAGAAAAGAAAGATGAGTTGCTTGATAAGGCAATAGAGGAAGTGTTCAACGAACCTGCTCCTGCAAAAACTGATACCGCAGCAGCTCCGGCCGCTTCTGGCAAAGCCACTATTGAGATAGACCTTGATGTACCACCTCTGCCTGTAGCAGAAGATGCAGCACCTCTGGAAGAAGAGATTGCTGAACCGATAAAGGCTGTAGAAAAAGATCCTAAAGTAGAGGTAATGCCAACTAATCGTGAGCTGGAAGCTGCTAAAGAAGCTGAGAAATCTGCTGCACCAGCTGCAATTCAAGAAAAAATTGTAGTAGAAGAAAAGAAAGAAGCGCCAGCCCAACCAGCTGAAGAAGTTGTTATAGAGGTTAAGGAAGAGGCGGTAAAGCCAGTTGAAGAAGTTAAGAAAGAAGTGAAGAAACCTGTAGCTGCCGCAGCCACAAAACAACCAGCTAAAAAGGTTGTATTACCTTCTCAAACGCCAAAAAGCCTAAGACAGAACTATACTTCTGCGGTACCTGATGAGCTTGGCTATGACCCTTTCAGCATAACCCCGCGTCACTTTAAAGCTGCCGACCCTTCCCTTCCGGCGGGCATATACCTGCTTAACGATGGAAATGCTGCCACTCAGCAGAACTTTGTTCCTGTGAATGCGGTTGCGCCGGTAACACCAGTGGCTCCTGTAGTGCCTGTTACACCGGTTACTCCTGTTCCGGTAAAAAAGGTTCCTGCCAGCCTTGCGCCCAGGCAATTTCAGATAAATGATGCTACACCTTCAGCTATACCGCTACCAGCTGCTAAACTGCCGGAATCAATGAAGCAAGTCTCTCTCGAAGAAGATGAGCTGGATATGATACAGGTATTTCCCAGCAAACAGGAAAAGCTGAGCGTAAAAAGCGATATAGTGATAGAGAGGGCGGATTTCTCTAACCCTTTTGGCTCCGCTGTCGCGCCTGAATCTCTGGATGCACTTACCACCACAGAATATAATGGTGACGACAGCTCTATGATAGATTTCTCCGAAAATGAAGCCGGGGATATGGACATAACTACACCTGCACCTGCGGTAGCCGGTAACTTCTACATGCAGGATTCCGGTCTGGAAGTTTCTGTAAGAGATGCACCTGAAAGCTCTCTTTCTGTTATGAAGAATGCTCATGAAGCACTACAGGCAGGGCAATACGAAAGCGCCGCAAAGTATTATCAGGAAGCATTGAACGCTAACCAGAATAACAAAAAAGCTCTTTTCGGCCTTGCTACCGCATATCATATGAACAAGCAATATGATGATGCGCGTGGTGCATATCTGAAACTAATAAAGCTTGCACCTGATTACTGGCCAGCCGTTAACAATTATATAATACTTGTTACTGAAGAAAATCCTGAAAGGTCTATAGCAAGACTGGAAGATCTTTTCGCAAGAAATCCTTCTTTTGCAGCGATACCTGCTCAGCTAGGCAATCTCTACTACGGTAAGGGTCAAACAAAGAAAGCTGTAGATTTTTACACAGCCGCACTGAAGATTGAGCCACGTAATATAGATTACAGGTACAACCTTGCAATTATACTTGAGAAGGCCGGTGAAAATGTACAGGCTGCCGCGCTATACAGATCACTGCTTGATGATGCGATGAAAGGGGCAACCCTTCCTGAAAATCCAACCTCTATAAGGGATAGGTACTTTGAAATAGTATCCGGATGATATGGAGATAATAGATCTACTTAATTATGCGAAAAGGTACGGAGCTTCCGACCTACACCTGACCCCAAACCATATGCCCTGCATAAGGCTTCATGGTGAGATAAACCCCGTTATGGAACGTACCATCACCGGAAATGATATCCAGGCGATGCTATATTCTGTGTTCACCGATTCACAGCGTGCCACTTTCGAACGTGAAATGGAGTTGGATTTTGCGATACAGTTCGGCGATGATATGCGTTTCCGTGTTAACGCTTTCACCACAATAAAAGGCCCGGCAGCCGTTTTCCGTAGCATACCAACGCAAGTGCTTTCTCTAGAGCAACTTGGCCTGCCACAAATATTCTATAAACTTTGTGACCTGAATAAAGGCCTTATACTTGTTACCGGCCCTACTGGTTCTGGTAAATCCACCACTCTGGCCGCAATGATAAATGAGATAAACAAGAAATATAAAAAACATATTCTAACAATAGAAGATCCAATAGAGTTCGTGCACAAGCCTATAAGCTCTGTGGTGAACCAACGTGAGTTACATAACAATACAAAATCTTTTGCTACCGCGTTAAGAAGTGCACTACGTGAAGATCCGGATGTTATACTGGTTGGTGAGATGCGCGACATTGAAACCATTGCACTTGCCCTTACGGCTGCAGAAACAGGCCACCTTGTGCTAGGCACATTGCACACCACATCTGCCGCGAAAACTATAGATAGGATAATAGACGTATTCCCTTCTTCTGATAAAGAACTGGCGCGCTCGATGATATCTTCTTCTATACAGGCAATCATTGCACAAACTCTGATAAAGACCTCTGAAGGAAAAGGGCGCGTTGCCGCATTCGAGGTTATGCTTGGCACTCCTGCTGTACGCAACCTGATACGTGAAAACAAGATACCACAGCTGAATTCTCTGATTCAGATCGGATCGAAATACGGCATGATAGCGATGAAAGATTATCTGGAAAATCTGGTCAAAGAAAAAAGAATTACACCTGAAGATGCAAATCACGTAATGAGCCTGGTAACGGCATCAGCAGATTTTGATGATAAGGCCGGGTCTGGTAGTGGCGCTGCGGCGACACATCCTGCCGTATCCGTTGGACGCTCAGTTCTGGAAGACAGCGCAGGGGCCGTACCATTCAAAAGAATGGACAATGATAATTTCTAATTCTCTAATCATGTGTGCTTATGGAAGATAATACGAAAAAACCACGTATATATTACTACCTCAACATGATGGTGAAAGAAAACGCATCCGATATTTTCCTGACTGTCGGTATCCCGGGTACCCTGAAGATAAAATCTGAGTTCAAGAAGATAATGGAACCTGAGCATACCAATGAAAACCTCCAGGAGCTGATAAAAGGCTTCCTAACCGAAGAACAGTGGATGGAATTCACCTCTACGCTGGAACTTAACCTTGCACTTTCTACCGAAGATGGTGAGCGTTACAGGATAAATATATTCTATAATATGAGGAATATAGGGCTTGTTGCACGTCATATAAAATCTAAGATACCTTCTTTCAAAGATCTTGGCATACCTGATATCTACCAGAAATTTATCATGCAGAAGCGTGGCCTGTGCCTTGTTGTGGGCGCAACCGGCTCCGGTAAATCTACCACTATTGCGGCGATGCTGGAATATCGTAACCAGCACGGCAACGGACATGTGGTAACAATAGAAGATCCGATAGAATTCGTGTTCCAGCACAAAAACTGTATATTTACCCAGCGCGAGATAAATATAGATACATACTCGTATAACATTGCACTAAAGAATGCACTGCGTCAGGCGCCGGATGTACTGCTTATAGGCGAGATACGCGATAGAGATTCCATGGAAAGTGCTCTAACTTTCAGCGAAACCGGCCACCTTGTTGTTGCTACCATACACGCAAACAACACATATCAGGCATTTGAAAGAATACTGACATTCTACCCTGAAGAAAATTATAATCAGGTTCTTACTTCTCTTTCCCATACGCTGAATGCGGTTGTAGGACAAAGGCTGGTTCGTAACGTACAAAGTGGCATGAGCCTTGCCTATGAGATAATGATAAATGAAGGCCTTATCAAAGAGCTTATCAAGGAAAGTAAGTTCGGTGATATACGTGAAGTAATGAAACAGAACATGAATAACGGCATGATAACCTTTGATGAATGCCTGTTCAAACTTATCAAAGATAAAATGATAGATAAAGATACCGCCATACGCGAGGCAGACAATCCTAACAACCTGCGCTTAAGGCTTTCACAATATTCTGAAAGTAACCTTGCTAAGTCTCTGGCTGGTGTACCACAGACCTCACTCTCAGATGAGCAGATAGCAGCTCATACCATCATGAGACCGAGTAATAAGGATGACAACTTCTGATGAAGTATCAGCTTCCAGAGATACGGGGGCAATACCGTTTTGATTCTCCGCTTGCAGCAAACACATGGTTCGGCGTTGGCGGCCCTGCTGATGTTGTTTTCCGACCTGCTGATGTTGAAGATCTTTCCCATTTTTTAAAGAACAAACCAAAAAATATGCCGGTGGTAACACTTGGTGTGTGCTCTAACGTTATAATACGTGATGGTGGTTTCCGCGGATGCGTTATAAGGCTTGGACGTGGTTTTACCGATATAAGGTGCAAAGGTGATAAGGTTGTTGTTGGTGCGGGAGCACTAGATAGCAATACCGCCCGAATGGCCGCAGAGCATGGCATCGGCGGGCTGGAATTTCTGGTAGGTGTACCAGGCACTATAGGCGGAGCGCTAGCAATGAATGCAGGAGCATACGGCACAGAGATAAAAGATGTGCTGGTTTCTGCCAAAGCCGTGGACGGCAACGGCAATATAATAGAACTAAGCAACAGTGATTTTGGCTTTTCCTACAGAAAAAATTCTTTACCAGATGACTATATATATGTGGAAGCAATGCTGAAAGGCAGTATCGGAGAAAAAGAAGCCATACTGGAAAAGATGAAGGCGATATCTGAGGCTCGTGAAACTACACAGCCAGTACGCACACGCACTGGCGGCAGTACGTTCAAAAACCCAGAAGGAAGCAAAGCATGGCAGCTTGTTGATGAAGCCGGAATGCGCGGATACACAATAGGCGGCGCACAGGTTTCTGAAAAACACTGTAACTTCCTTATCAATATAGGTGATGCCACCGCAGCGGATATAGAAGGTCTAGGCGAAGAAGTGATCGCGGCAGTAAAAGAAAAATCCGGCATAGAGCTGCACTGGGAAATAAAACGTATAGGTGAGAAATGATATTTGATATAACCGTACAGAAATGTAAAGAGCTGTTGGAAAGTGACGAAGTGATACTGGTTGATGTGCGCGAGCCAGATGAATATATAGTAGAGCACTTACAAAAGGCGCAGCTTGTGCCGCTTTCTGTTTTCTCTGAGAAATACCGCGAAATAGAACCTGGGGATAAAAAGATAATATTCATGTGCCGTTCTGGCGGCAGAAGCGGCAAGGTATGCGAAGCCGTGAAAGATATCTTCGGACCGGAGAACATATATAATATGGCCGGCGGTATAGAAGAATGGAAACAGCTTGGCCTTCCTGTCATCAAAAGTTAATTTCTAGTTAAGATAGCTTCTATTGATCTATTAAAATTATCTTGCACCACCTGCTGATACGCGGTTCATCTTGCGTAGAAAAAGAGTCAAAGATTTTAGCCGAAATTTATTCTCAATCGTGCTGTTAATAAGGGTTTTGTTGCATTTTTAGAGCGCTTATCTGTTAAGTTTCTGATAAATAACAACCTACTATATATTGTGTTATAACTGCTGCATTTGCGTAAATAACACAATATTTAGATGAAAATAATGAAAGTAGTTTTTGACAGTATGGATCTAGATGTTTAATAATCGTTGTTACCCCCTTTTTGTTACTGAAAAATTTTTTTCAGAGGGTTCGGTTAGAAAAAACAGAAAGGCGGACCAATAAAACACCTACTATATAGAGGGAGAGGAAAATGCAAAATACCACTACTGAATCAGCAACCCAAAAACAGGAAATTCTGCACGAAAGAAAATACCAGATAAAGCTGGATGAAGATCGTAGTGCAAAACTTACTGATTTTGGTAAAGCTGTTCTTCAGGACAGATACCTGATACCAGGTGAGAACTTTCAGGATCTGTTCGCGCGCGTTGCAGTAAAATATGGCGATGATATCGCACACTCTCAACGTATATATGATTATATAAGCAATCTATGGTTCATGCCTGCTACCCCTATTCTCAGCAACGGCGGTACTGATCGCGGCATGCCTATCTCTTGCTTCCTGAACGAAACACCAGATTCTCTTGAAGGCATTGTTGATCTGTGGACAGAAAACGTTTGGCTTGCAGCACGCGGCGGCGGCATAGGCAGCTACTGGGGCAATCTCCGTTCCATCGGTGAAAAAGTAAAAGGCAACGGCAAAACTTCCGGTGTTATTCCTTTCCTGCGCGTACAGGATTCTCTGACGCTTGCAATATCTCAAGGTTCACTGCGTCGTGGCAGCTCTGCAGTATACCTGCCGATATGGCACCCGGAAATAGAAGAGTTCATTGAACTGCGCCGTCCTACCGGTGGCGATCCGAACCGTAAAGCACTTAACATACACCACGGTGTAGTGATAACTGACGAATTCATGATGGCAGTACAAAATGATACTCCATGGGAACTTCGCTCTCCGAAAGATAAAAAAGTTGTTGGCATGGTGAATGCTCGCGAACTTTGGATAAGACTTCTTACTACGCGTATTGAAACTGGTGAGCCTTATCTGCTGTTCATTGATAACGTGAATAAAGCTATACCTGAACATCACAAAAGGCTTGGCCTTGAAGTGAAGATGAGCAACCTGTGCAGCGAGATAACTCTTGCAACAGGTATGGATCACAAAGGTCAGAACCGTACTGCGGTATGCTGCCTTTCTTCACTGAACCTGGAATATTATGAAGAGTGGAAAAATTCTCCGCTGTTCATAAAAGATGTGATGAGATTCCTTGATAACGTTCTTCAGGATTTTATCGAGAACGCTCCTGATTCAATGAGCAAAGCAAAATATTCTGCAATGCGTGAACGTTCTGTTGGTCTTGGTGTAATGGGCTATCACTCATTCCTGCAAAGCAAAATGATACCGATGGAATCTGTTATGGCGAAAGTTTGGAACAAACAAATTTTTGAACATATCAAACGTGAATGTGATGAAGCTTCTATTGAGCTTGCTGAGGAACGCGGTGCGTGCCCTGATGCTCAGGATGTTGGCGTGATGGAAAGATTCACTAACAAACTTGCAATAGCACCAACTGCATCTATCTCTATCATCTGCGGTAACAGCAGCCCGGGTATAGAACCATATGCAGCAAACAGCTTCACACAAAAAACTCTCACTGGCTCTTTCACTGTTCGCAACAAGCATCTGAAGAAGATGCTCGCAGCGAAAGGACAAGACAATGACGACGTTTGGAGCTCTATTTCAATGAACGAAGGTTCTGTTCAACATCTCGAGTTTTTTACACAAGATGAAAAAGATGTGTTCAAAACAGCACAAGAACTTGACCAAAGATGGTTAGTTGAACATGCTGCAGATAGAACAAACTTTATTTGTCAGGCGCAATCGGTTAACCTATTCTTTCCAGGAGACGTTCAGAAAAAATATTTGCATGAGGTCCACTGGAATGCATGGAAGAAGGGAGTGAAGAGTTTGTACTACTGCCGCTCTACTTCGATACAACGGGCTGAAAAGACCCATGAATCGGAGGCTGGTAGGAAACAACTTGAAATGAAACTTCAACCTGCAAGCAGCAGAAAAGCTGGTAAGCAAAATCCAAAGGCTACTCCGAAACCTAACTATGAAGAGTGCCTCGCTTGTCAGTAAGTCTGCTCTTTAACCAACCAACTAAAGGAGGCTGTCATGGCTGTTAAGAAAAAAGCTACTACTAAGAAAAAAACTACTGCTAAAAAAGCAGTTAAAAAAACTACTGCTAAGAAAAAAGCAAAAAAAAAGTAGTTAAAAAGGCTGCTACTAAGAAAGTAGCAACCAAGAAAAAAGTAGCTGCTAAGAAAAAGTAGTTCTTTTTAAGTTATTACTAGTAATAACTAAACCCCGCTCTTCCGAAAGGATTAGCGGGGTTTTTTTATCCTTATTTCTATTATCAGATCTTACTCTGATAACAAAATATCCTGAAATTCTTTTCTGCTGAAAAAATACCATACTGCTCTGGATTTTTCTCTGGCATAAATATATTATGTAAGTTAATGTTGAAGCCCCACTATATATTGTATAGTTTTGTTGAGATAACACATAATACATACAATATATTGTGTTATTGAGTTAAATCAAAAACTTAACGGAAACATATTTAGCAACCAGGAGAAAAACCATGTCGTTACTTAAAGCAGAACCTATCTTCAAACCATTCAACTACCCTTGGGCTTATGAAGCTTGGTTAACACAACAGCGTATCCACTGGCTGCCGGAAGAAGTTCCGATGGGCGACGATGTAAAAGACTGGAAGAACTCTATTTCCCCAGAAGAAAAACATCTTCTTACACAAATTTTCCGCTTCTTTACACAGGCAGATATTGAGGTGAATAACTGCTACATGCGTAAATATTCGCGCGTGTTTGAGCCAACAGAAGTACAGATGATGCTTGCTGCGTTTTCTAACATGGAAACGATACATATAGATGCTTACTCGCACCTGATAGATACTATTGGTATGCCTGAAACAACTTATTCTGAGTTCCTGAAATATAAGGAAATGAAAGATAAGTATGACTACATGCAAAAATTTGGCGTAGAAAATAAGCTTGATATAGCAACTACACTCGCAGCGTTCGGTGCTTTCACAGAAGGCCTGCAGCTATTCGCGACATTTGCGATACTTATGAACTTCCCGCGATTCGGTAAAATGAAAGGTATGGGCCAGATAGTTACATGGTCTGTGCGTGATG
Source organism: Rickettsiales bacterium (assembly GCA_035909535.1). Taxonomy (GTDB): domain Bacteria; phylum Pseudomonadota; class Alphaproteobacteria; order Rickettsiales; family UBA8987; genus JAMHZE01. The sequence continues at coordinate 11,532 of JAMHZE010000160.1, forward strand.
AAACACTACACACTAATTCTATCGTACGTCTGTATCACACTTTCCTG
>JAMHZE010000161.1:0-2012 GCA_035909535.1 Rickettsiales bacterium
GGGCAAGGGCGTTACCTTCGATAGCGGTGGTGTAAGTATAAAACCGGCTGATGGCATGCAGGACATGAAATACGACATGGGCGGCTCTGCCGCTGTTGTTGGTGCTATGCGCGCGCTTGCAGGCCGTAAGGCAAAGGTGAACGTGGTTGGAACCGTGGGTCTGGTGGAAAACATGCTGGGTGACGATGCTCAGCGCCCGTCAGATATCGTTAATTCCATGAGTGGTCAGACCATCGAGGTTCTGAACACAGATGCGGAAGGCCGTCTGGTTCTGGCAGATGTTCTCTGGTACACACAAAAGAACTTCAACCCGCGTATCATGGTAGATCTCGCAACCCTTACAGGGGCTTGTGTTATCGCTCTCGGCCAGCATAAAGCAGGCCTCATGAGTAACGATGATACTCTGGCAAAACAGTTATACGAAGCAGGTGAGGAAGTAGGTGAGCGCGTATGGCGCCTGCCGCTGGGTGATGAATATGACAGGCAGATAGACTCTAAAATCGCCGATGTTCAGAACATTTCTAACATGAAAGGCGGTGGCACTATAACTGCTGGCTGTTTCCTGCAACGCTTCGTGAACGGTAAAAAATGGGCACACTTAGATATCGCGGGCATGGCATGGGCATCTCAGGTTAAACCATCTACCTGTCCGGAAGGTGCAACAGGTTTTGGCGTACAGATACTGGAACGCCTGATAAGCAATAACTACGAAGATTAGATCTTTGTACGGCGCAGCTTCAGGGCCTTAATAAGCCCGTAAATACTGATGCTTATCCAGAATATCTCAATAATAACCGAGGCCAGGTTGAAAAACCTGGTCAGGGAAACAATGTGCAGCAGCGCGCCTATAAGGTTAAGCAGCGGGTAGGCAAGGTCTGTGCTTGTAATTCTGCCTGTTTGTATTAAAAAGAACCCGAATACTATAAGTGATACGCCTGTAATGCCAAATGCATTATAGATTATGTTCAGAGTTTGTTCGGTCATGATAAGCCCTTTGATACTTGTTTCTGTTGGTGGTGCTGTGGGTGCAGCTTTGCGCTTCATAATATCCAAAGTTTTTATTTCCTCCAGCCCTGTTTTTACCTATGTGGCGCTGGTGAATATAATCGGCTGCCTTATAGCCGGTATGCTTGCCGCGTATATGGATAGGCACGTTCACAGCGAGGCCATGCGTATATTCCTGATAACTGGCATACTCGGCGGATTTACTACTTTCTCAGCCTTTTCGCTGGATACCCTTAACCTTATAAATAAGGGCAGGGGGGCAGATGCCATTATATATGTTTTAATTTCTGTAATTGGCTCTATTCTGGCCGCTGTTATAGGTTATATGGTAATAAAATGGCTGATCAGATAAAACTCGTAGTGATGGAAGACCACAAGGGTATAACCCTTGTAAAGCTGCTTAAAAAAAGCAAGCTGGGCATACCTTATGCGCTGGTGCAAAAGCTGCTGCGTAAAAAAGCCATCCGCGTAAACGATAAACGCGCGAAGGAAGATCACGTGCTGGATGCAGGTGATGTTATATTAATTCCTGCTATTTCTACGGGGGAGGTCAAAAAGCCTCGCTACACACCAACGCTGGATGATGCCAAAAAATATCTCGTTCCTAACATCATCTATGAAGATGCTAATTGTCTTGCTATAAACAAGCCTCAGGGTCTTGCATCGCAAGGTGGCAGCAAGGTAGATATCAGCGTAGATGCGCTTCTACCATTTCTGCAAAAGAACAACAATTCGCGTTATGTACTGGTTCACCGCCTCGATAAAGATACATCAGGTGTCATACTTATTGCTAAAAACCTTGAAGCCGCCCGCATACTGGGAGAATCATTCAAGCACCGCTTTGTAGAGAAAAAATACTTGGCGCTGGTTGTCGGTCGCGTAGAAAACTATCAAGGCACAATAGATACTCCTCTTGGTCGTCGTGCGGCTGCGGGCGGTACGGAAAAGACAATGGTCGATGAAGAGGAGGGCAAATCTGCGCTTACAGAGTACGAAGTTCTCGAGAA
>JAMHZE010000162.1:0-8076 GCA_035909535.1 Rickettsiales bacterium
TTATAATCTTCTATCGCGCTTTTTATGGCATCTTCCGCCAGCATAGAGCAGTGTATCTTTACCGGAGGCAGGGAAAGTTCCTGAGCTATCTCGGTGTTCTTTATGGTGTAGGCTTCATCAAGCGTTTTGCCTTTTATCCATTCTGTAGCGAGGGAAGATGAAGCGATTGCAGAACCGCAACCGAAAGTTTTGAACTTTGCATCTTCTATCACGCCATCATCAGATACCTTTATCTGAAGTTTCATCACGTCTCCGCAGGCAGGTGCGCCTACAAGGCCGGTGCCGACATGAGCATCTTTCTCGTCCATACGACCGACGTTACGGGGATTTTCGTAGTGGTCTATTACTTTGTTACTGTAAGCCATAGTTTACTCCTTAGTTAATTAGTGGTGCGCCCATTCTATTTTAGAAATATCAACGCCATCTTTATACATATCCCATAACGGGCTGAGATCACGTAGCTTCTGTACGTTATCTTTTACTATCTCTATTGCTTTATCGACCTCGGCTTCTGTAGTGAAGCGGCCGAAACCGAAACGGATAGATGTATGCGCAAGTTCATCACCCACGCCGAGTGCGTGAAGAACATATGAAGGTTCTAGCGATGCGGAAGTACAGGCAGAGCCTGAAGATACCGCAAGACCGCGTATTGCCATGAGCATTGATTCACCTTCGATATAGGCGAAGGATATATTTATATTGCCCGGGAAGCGGTTTTGTTTATCGCCGTTGAGATATACTTCCGGAATTTCTTCTACGGTTGCTTTGTAGAATCTGTCGAAGAACTTCTGAAGTTTTTCACGCTCTGCTTTCATTTCTTCTTTAGCGATACGCGCAGCCTCACCAAAACCTACAACCAGCGGAGTTGGCAGAGTGCCTGAGCGGAAACCCCTCTCCTGCCCGCCACCGTTCATTAGCGGTTCGAGACGAACGCGAGGACGACGACGCACGAATAACGCACCAACACCTTTAGGGCCGTAAACCTTATGGCCTGAGATGGAAGCGAGATCTATGTTCATTGCGTTGACATCGATATCTATTTTGCCGAAAGCCTGAGCGAGATCGGAATGGAAGAACACGCCGCGTTCGCGGGTGATTTTGCCTATCTCGGCTATTGGCTGGATAGTGCCGATCTCGTTGTTAACCGCCATTACGGAAACTACGAGAGTATCTTCGCGGATGGAGTTTTTTAGAACTTCTAAATCTATCATGCCGTTTGGAAGTACCGGCAGATACGTTACAGAAAAGCCTTCTTGCTCTAAATGGCGGCAGGCATCGAGCACGCATTTATGCTCGGTTTGAACGGTGATGATGTGCTTCTTTTTATCGCCATAGAAACCAGCAAGGCCTTTGATGGCCATATTGTTTGATTCGGTTGCACCTGAGGTGAAGATTATCTCTTTCGGGTCTGCGCCTATAAGCGCGGCAACGTGCTCACGCGCCTGCTCTACACCGTCTTCCGCCTCCCAGCCATATTGGTGGGAACGTGAATGGGGATTGCCGAATTTTTCCATGAAATACGGGCGCATAGCTTCGAACACGCGGGGATCAAGCGGCGTGGTGGCCTGATAATCCATATATATCGGTTTTACTGGTACTTGCTTCATGCTGCCTTCTGCCTTTGTTTTGAATAAATTCTCTCCCATATAGATAGGAATTCTTCCGCCTGTTTTAAAGTGCTGTTCCAACCTAAAGAGATACGGATAGCGGACTTTGCCTTTTCGTGGTCTACGCCCATTGCGATAAGCACGGCCGATGTTACCACACGCCCCGAAGAGCAGGCAGAACCCGCCGATATACATGCGCCTTCGAGATCGAAGTTTATCAGGTGGGTTTCGGAATTTGCACCCGGAAGGAATACGGAGATTGTATTAGGCAGGCGCGGACTTTGTGCGCCGAATACTTCCGCCTCGGGAGATATTTTTTTAAGACCGGCTTCTATGAAGCTGCGGATAGATTCTATGGTTGCGGTTTCCTGCTTCATGCTTGCAACGGCGAGTTCTGCCGCTTTTGCCATACCAACTATTGCAGCGATGTTTTCTGTTCCGGCGCGGAGGAACTTTTCCTGACCGCCGCCCTGAAGAAGAGGTAAAACTTCCAGCCCTGATTTTATGATGAGAGCCGCAGCACCTTTTGGCCCGCCGAATTTATGCGCGGAGATGGTTGCCATATCGGCACCGCATGAGTTGAAATCGAACGGGATTTTGCCAGCAGATTGTGATGCATCTATATGCAAAAATCCGCCATGTTCGAAGATGATGTTTGCAATTTCACGCACCGGCTGAATAACGCCTGTTTCGTTATTGGCGTGAATTATGGTAACGAGGAATTTTTTGCCTTTAAGGGAGGCACAGACCTCTTTCAATTTATCGAGCTTAACTATGCCGCCGCCATCTACAGGAATGAGAACGTTACGCATGAAGCTGGCAGGCTTGGAGATAGAAACATGTTCGACCTCTGTGGTGACTATGGTTTCTACACCCTTAATGCAGGCGAGCGCCATGTTGTTGCTTTCTGTACCGCATGATGTGAACACTACGGTTGCGCCTTCTGCGCTGAATGATTTTTGTATGCTGTTACGAGCGGCGTTGAGTATTTTTTTTGCTTCACGACCGCCTGAGTGGATAGATGAAGCGTTGAGCGGGCGGGTAGATACTTCTGCCATAGCTGACCATACGCCATCACGCAGCGGCGTGGTTGCGTTGTGGTCTAGGTATATGTGCTCTTTTGCGTTCATTTAATTTGCTTGCTGTTGTGAGAGTTCATTTTGTCCGTTGATGAAATCATAGCTTTCTGCCCTGTTCACCTTTTTGTTAACTACATCTGCAAGGGTTATTGCATTGAAGTAATTCTCTATTGTTTTGCCGAGGCCGTTCCAGAGATCATGCGTGAGGCACTTGCTGCCGCCCATGCATGGCTGCGCTGAATCGGAGCAACGCGTCATTTTAATTTTTTCTTCCGCGGCCTTTATCACCTCGGATATTTTTATCTCGGAGACATCGCGCGCGAGCATGTATCCACCGCCCGGGCCACGTTGTGATTTAACTATACCCGCAACACGCAGCTTGGAGAATATCTGCTCGAGATAGGCAACGGTTATGCCTTGACGCTCGGCGATATCTGCAAGGCAGATGGCCTGAAGGGCGCCTTCTGCATTGCGCTGCTGGCCGGCCATATCTGCCAGAGCCATTACCGCATATCTGCCTTTTGTTGTTAGCATCATAAGCTAAAACCTAATTAACCTTTTTGCTGGCTGTCCAGCCTTCTGCCGATTTTTCGGCGTTGTTCTCGAGCTCATTTATACGCGCCTTCATGGCAGATACTTCCGCCACAAGGGTTTCGATAGTTACCTGACGGCTATCTACCTCTTCTTCCGACATGGCGCCATATGCCTTGAAGCCATCTTTCGGCACAAGCATTTCGCGACGGACAACTTTACGCGCAGGAATACCCACCATTACCGCGCCCGGCTCAACATCTGTTACCACTACGGCGTTAGAACCTATGCGGGAACCTGAGCCTATTTCAATAGCGCCAAGAAGCTGCGCGCCACTGCCGATGATAACGTTATCACCCACTTGCGGGTGGCGCTTTGCACCTTTCTCGTCACTTTGCGGGGAAACGCCGCCAAGTGTTACACCGTGATATATAGTAACGTTGTTACCTACTGTTGCGGTTTCACCTATTACTACGCCCATGCCGTGATCTATGAACAGGTTGCGGCCTATTGTTGCACCCGGGTGAATTTCAATGCCCGTGATAGAACGGGAGATATAGGCAATGAAGCGCGCCAGCGTGCGGAAGCGCTTGCGCCACAGCCAATTAGTAAGGCGGTGCGATATGATTGCGTGGAAGCCCGGATAGCACAGATATACTTCCAGCCTGCTACGGGCCGCAGGGTCGCGTTCAAAAAATGAATCAACTTCCTCTTTTATTTTACCAAACATATATTTATTATAGATTTTGCTTTTATTTTTAAATTGCTGCGCTTATATAACTTATCTGCCGCTTTCAGGCTAGATATTATAGCGGGTTATGTATAATACCCAACTAATTTAGTCAACTATTTTAACTTATTGATTATTATGCCAGAAATTATCATACCAGGCCCAGAAGGAAGAATTGAGGGCAGATACCACCATAATGAGGACAGAAACGCACCGGTAGCGCTGGTTCTGCACCCTCACCCGAAACACGGTGGCACAATGAACAACAAGGTTACCTACAACCTTTACAAGCAGTTTGCCGTGAACGGTTTTTCGGTTTTACGCTTTAACTTCCGCGGCGTTGGACGCAGTGAAGGTACGTTTGATAATGGTATTGGCGAACTGACAGATGCAGCAACATGCCTTGACTGGCTGCAAAAGATAAATCCGGATGCATCGACATTCTGGGTGGGCGGATTCTCCTTCGGTTCATGGATAGCGCTGCAACTGCTGATGCGCAGGCCAGAACTGGAAGGCTTTGTTGCGGTTTCCCCTCCGGCGAATTTATATGATTTCGGCTTTTTATCTCCATGCCCTCGCAATGGCCTGATAGTTCAGGGCGATGAGGACAGCATTGTTGACGAGCCGAGCGTTCGCAAACTGGCGGACAAACTTAATTCTACCCGCGATATTGAAGTTGATTACCGCATAGTTCGCGGCGGCGACCACTTCTTCCGCGGTCAGCTGGAAGAACTGGACGACCACCTTGGCCAGTATATTAAAGTATATTCTGAACCGCTGAAGAAACGCGGCAGGATAAAACTGGACAAAAAGCGCCGTCAGCTGCCTAAAACGAGCTAGTTACAATGACAACCAACAACAAACATAAAGGCTTCACCCTTGTGGAGCTGGCTATTGTATTGGTTATAATTGGCCTGCTGGTAGGCGGTGTATTGCAGGGGCAGGAGCTTATAAAGCAGGCTCAGATACGCAGGGTTGTGCGGGATATACAGAGTTATACCCTTTCTATCCGCACATTCGACATGAAATATAATGGCCTGCCTGGCGACCTGAAGAATGCCACAACCTTCTGGCCGGATTGCGCAATTGGCCCGGATAATCCCTTTTCAGGGAACTTATGCGATGGCAATGGCAACAACATCGTTACAGAAATGAATGAGATACACTTTTTCTGGCACCATCTTTCAAGGGCAGAGCTTATAAACGGATTTTTTCTGCCTTATGCTGATAATAATGATATAGCCACTCCGGCAGACGAACTGAAATATGCTCCCTCAACGGCTGGTAAATTCATGATCGCTGCGCTGGTCAATGAAGGCAGCGCGGCATTCCGGCTTCCGCCCAATCTTCTGGTATTCCTCAATGCAGTTGACGGCCTTTCTATGAGAGATACAGAATCTGACTATGTTCGCAGCATCGATGAAAAGTTTGATGACGGCAAGGCAGGCGGCGGACAGATGAAGGTATTCTGGGATGGAGCGCATTCATACAATCCTACAGGTAACACTAATTGTGCAGATGCGGCAACAGGTGAATACATACCCGGCATGCTTGGTATGTGCAATTTTGTGGTAGGGTTTTAGGCCGACGCAGCTATCCGTATTGTTTATTTATACATTGTGTAATAGAATTTGTGCTTAACTAAGCAAAGGTACAGGCATGAAAACATTATACACAGCACAGGCAACGGCTATTTCCGGCCGCGAAGGCAAGGCCGAGACCACAGATAACAACGCGCTTTCCGTAAAACTTGCGAAACCCGGCAGCAGCGCTGGCACTAACCCAGAACAGCTTTTTGCCTGTGGTTACGGGGCGTGTTTTGGCGGCGCGGTAATGGCGGTTGCCAAAAAGCGTGGGCAGAATGCCGATAACGTAGCGGTAGATGTTGAGGTGAGCCTGAACCAAGATGAAGGCGGATTTTTTATCAGCGCGGTGTTGGATGTAAAACTGCCGGGGCTGGAGAGCAAGCTTGCCAAGCAGATAGCGATAGAGGCGCATGAGATGTGTCCTTATTCTAAAGCTACGCGCGGGAATATAAATGTTGAGCTGAAAGCAAATGGCGAAGATGTGCTTGCCGATGATGTTAGCCTGAAAGATGCCATCGCGGCGAGTTCTTAGACAGCCTTGTGCAGCACGCCGCCTGTGGCGGAGCCGCTGCTGCTGATAACGCCCGTAGTAGATGAATAGGTAAGCGGAAGATTGAGCAGTGAGCGCACTGCGAGGAAGGCAAAACCCTGCGCCTCGATGAAGTTGACATCGAGTTCCGGGCTTATGGTGTTCATCTTCTTCACCTTGCCGTAAAGAACTTCCTTCAGGCGTTCCATGAAATATTTGTTATGCACACCGCCGCCGCAAACGAACCAGTGTTTCGGGTCTTGCGGAAGGTGGTCGAGCGAGCGGGCAATGGCCTGTACGGTGAATTCGGACAATGTGGCGACCTTGCTGGCAAAGGCCATGCCCTTGAATTTATCTGATAACAGGCCGGAAACCTGCTGCGCGAACTGGTTGCGGTCAAGCGACTTTGGCGGCTTTTTGGTGAAGTACAGATTGCCGAGCAGGAAGTTGAGCATCTCTTCATTTATCGTGCCTGCGGCGGCTATCTTGCCCTCTTCATCAAAATGGCGGCCTGTGGCTTCAAAAATAATATCATCTATCAGCGCGTTGCCGGGGCCGGTATCGAAGGCTACGAGCTCTTCCTCATCCATATAGGTGATGTTGGAAACACCGCCGATATTGACCACGGCTGCGGGGTAGAATTTTTCCGGCACTACGGCCTTGTGATAAAGCGGAAGCAGCGGAGCACCCTGCCCGCCGTTCTTTATATCGTTCTCACGAAAATTGCAGATGACATTTATTTTTGTACGCTCGGCCAGAGCCGCGCCATCACCTATCTGCCATGTGAATCTTTCCGCCGGGCGGTGATCTATGGTGTGGCCGTGAAAGCCGATGACATCTATTTCCGCCGGGCGGAGATCTGCCTTGATGATGAGTTCTTCCACCACCTCGGCGTGGAATTTTGTGATGTCCTTCTCGACATCCTTTACGTACATATCATCGTTACCCTGCACTGCGCCGCTTTGAACATCTGCTATCAGCTTGCGCATTTTCAGCTTAAGCCAGCCGGGATATTCCTTGAAATGCATTTCGCCCAGAGCAAGAACCTTCTCGCCATCTGTTTCGACTATGGCGGAATCAACACCATCCATTGATGTTCCGGACATTAGGCCGATGCTTCTGTAGGTTTTTACGGACATGGAAATATAATAATAACTAACTGTTTTTTAACAATTATTATTTTATCTTTTTTGTTAACTATTTCTTAATGGTTTTGGGATATAATAAGCCTATGGATTGAGGCTGTTTTTCTATGAAGAACCATAAGTTATGGCTTATAAATAAAGACCCTATTGCACCAGCCGTTGAGTTTGAGGACATCGACACATCTAAAGCTACCATTATATATTTTTCCGGCGTGGGTGACCTGATAGATAATGAGATAAGTTTTGCGTTGAGAAGATCTCTTACCGACATTGTGAATTCTACCAGCGCGGATAAACAGAAATACGAATTATACACTATATCATCCAGAGAGCCGCGACAACCGCAGGAACTACTGGATAGTATCGATGCGTTCAACGCGAACCCGACCACATTTAAGAACGAAGGCGTAGAGCTTTACGACCAGATAATGAAAAAGCGAATACCTGATGCATCCGGCGATGCAAAAGAACAGGGAGAGAATATCAAAGAAATAAAAAACTTCTTCAGCTCTATAAGCCTGATTGGCCATAGCTATGGGGCAGTGTTTCTGGGGCAGGTGAAGAATGCCATCTGCGATGACATGACAGAAAAAGGCTATAAAAAGAATGAGGTGAGTAAATGTCTTGATTCTCTGCTGGGCTGCTATATAGGCCCTTCCCGCAAACTGGATGACGGGGGAATGTTCATACCTTCTCTATACGCGGTTTCTAAGTTTGACCCATACCCGCATAAACGTGGCAACTATGATGAACTGGTGCAAGATGACAAGCATGAAGTGCTTGCACACAGGCTAAAGGACAGCGCGCTGATAGTATATTCACGCCAGTGTAATTCGTACCTTAATATGATATCGCTTGATAAAAAGGGA
>JAMHZE010000163.1:0-2671 GCA_035909535.1 Rickettsiales bacterium
GTTTACTAGCGAGTATGCTAGTAGGGTAAGTAAACGCGAGATACGTTTAGCCGTACACCTGGGGAATTAGCTCAATCAGAAGAGCGCTAGCTTGTCGAGTTAGAGGTAGCGGGAGCATAGCCCGCATTTCCCGCCAAGGCTTATTAGCTCAATAGCAGAGCATGCGACTGAAAATCGCGGGACGCTAGGGCGGTACTAGCATAAGCCACCAACATACGTAGTAATCGGAGCGAAAAGCAGATCTCCAAAATCTGTAAGCTAGGTGCAACTCCTAGGCTACGTGCTAGAATAAATACATTACGGTTTCGTATAGTGGTAGTACAGGAGCCTTTGAAGCTCTTAACCCTGGTTCGACCCCAGGAACCGTAGCAAACAGCCCCGACCACACGCAGCAAATGCGCCCAGCGGGGAGTATCGCTAGCTTAATCAGCATGCGAGCCGAAAGGCGGCTATATGCCAACGATTAAAATTAAGAAACACATACAAACAAAGCAGACGGGACCGCTACTAATACTAGCGGCTTTTTACTTTGAGATATTTAAATATGGGTGTACAATAAAAGTATTAAAAAATAAAAAACCACAAACCACAATGGAGTACAGGAGATATGAAAAGGTACATAGAATAGGCAAGGACGAAGTGCAGGGAATACTAGAGGGCGTATGTTACATAGAGGAAAAGCTAGACGGAGCCAACGCGAGCATATGGCTAGATAGCGAAATGAACATAGCGACAGGCTCACGTAACCGAGATCTAAAGGGCTACGAGTTTAACGGATTTACGCCGTACGCCAAAGGGCATGCGGGAATAATCAAGCTGCTAACAGACCACCCAGGCTACAGACTATACGGAGAATGGCTAGTAAGGCATACGCTTCATTATCAGGAAACGGCTTACAAGAAGTTCTACCTATTCGACATACACAGCCCTAACGAGGGTAACGAGGGCAAAGGGCGCTTTTTATCCCCAGAAGAGGTACACGCGATAGCGGAAGAGTACCAGATAGAAGTAGTGCCGCTTATAACGCGACTAGAGAACCCAAAGGCAGAGGACCTAGAAAAGTATATAGGGTCTAGCATGTACGGGGAAAAGGCGGAGGGGATAATAATAAAGAACCCAGCTTTTATAAACGCGTTCGGAGATCGAACGGTAGGCAAGATAGTTAGCCAGGAGTTCAAGGAAGACAACGGCGTAACATTCGGCGGCAACAACAAGCATAGCGACACCTACAACGAAATGTACATAGTAAATAAGTACATGACGCTAGCCAGGGTAGAAAAGATTATGCACAAGATACAGCCGCTAATAGAGGAGAAGCTAAGCGAGAAGCACACGGCTAGGGTAATCCATACGGCATACCACGACATGCTAACAGAGGAAATCTGGGAGATAGCGACAAGTAAAGTATCAGGCGTGGACTTCAAGGCGCTAGCCCGAATATCGCAGAAGAAAGCGGCGCAGATATTTCACGACATACTAAGGGGTACTATAAGCGTAGCAGATCTAAAACATGAAAAAACACAGCCAACTACAACAGAAAGCGCAGAAAGCGGCGAAGCTGAAACAGCCTAACTTTTATGTAGCTACGTTCCTGCGGGGGACGAAGACCATAACCATTACGCAGTTTTGCTATGACGAAGCGGAAATGAAGAGGTACGCCGACGAGGAGATACAGAAATCAGCAGTACCAAACAAGACCGAGGGCGTGGCATACGGTGGCTATCAGCTAGCGGGTATAGCCATGCTAACAGTAGAAGCGCTAGAGAAAGGGCTAGAGGATAAGATAGAAGCGGTACAGAGCGCGAACGCGGCGGAGAAAAACAAGATTATGGCAGCCATTATAAAGACCAAGGACAGCGAAACGCTAAGTAAAATGATAAAGCATTTTACGCCAGCGGAAGTAGCCTACATGCACGACCAGATAATAAAGTAATGAAAACCAAAACACCCAAAAAAGCAATAAAGGCGACATTTACAGTAGATCTAGACTGGTACGAGGTGCAAGTACACGTGCAGGTAAACTGCACAAGAAAGGAGCATTACGACTACATCAAGAAGACAACGGGCAACGACAGCATAGAGCTGCCACATGACTTATCAGCGGCGGACGGGCAATACGCAACGTACGAGCAGAAAGCAAGCGGCGCCATGCTGCGCTTCATATGGCTAAGAAACTACACGGGTACGCTAGACCAGAGCGCAATACTGCTGCACGAAATCATACACCTAGTGCATGCGGTGCTAGACTACGTAGGCGTGCCAATACGGATAGAGAACGACGAGGTAATAGCATACGGGTGCGGATCTCTTTATAAGAAAATAACAAGGGCGCTAATAGCCAAGGTATTATATAAACAACGACATGGAAAAAAGAAAGTGCAAAGAGTGCGGAAAGCCGCTAGACGTAGCCGCAAAGTATAGCTATTGCAGCAGCCTATGCGCCGTAATGACGAACTATACGTACTACGAGAACGGGGTAAAGAAGCTAACAAAAACGCCAGAGCAACTAATAGAAGCAGTACAAAGATATGACAACAACCGAGCCAAAACAGCAGCTAGAAACGCCGAGAGCAAACGAAATGCTCGAAGTAATGACCCTAAAGACAAAGGAGGGCAAGCTATATAACGACATCATACAGCCAGGACACAAGGAGATCATGGAATGTATTTT
>JAMHZE010000164.1:0-2575 GCA_035909535.1 Rickettsiales bacterium
CATGCTCCAGCTTTTCAGCGAACCATTTTGCGACCTGTTCCGGCGGAGTACGGGTTAGCCAGTTATCGGAATTATGCTGGCCGACAGCGTGTTCTGTATGGCAGGTGCCGTTGACCGAATACACAGCCTCAAAAACATCATTCGACATGGCGGCCTTTATTGGCGTTAATGGTGATTCTGAATGTATGTGAAGATGGAAGGCATCTTTAGCGAAATGGCCGAACTGGTAGGCTTTTACGCCGTATTTTTCTTCAATAGCTTTTAACTTCTGCTCGAACTCCGGCAGGTTTTCAGCCGGAACGGCGATATCAAAAGTAGCGCGATGCTCTACGGTTGGGCGGCCATCCTTGCCCGATATCATATCACTTATCTCTGTCATGCATTTACGGACAGGCGGAATATTTTCTACCCTGCCCTGCAGAAGATCACCCTCGCATTGGAAATGCACACTTTCCTGCAGGCCGGCAGCTGCAAGATGTTCGTAATAACGGAAGCCGACATCATTACCCGGTTCTTTAGGCAGGGGCTTGCTATCCTGTATATCTACATAAAGCAGGTACGGAGCGCCCTCGCCCACTGTGCCGAAGAAATTTTTATTGAATTTTTGGCCGCCGAGTTCCTTTACGGATTCGAACGCGTATTTGTTCATCAGCTCTAGACGGGCGGTTTCCGGAAACTGCTCGAGGGTTTGCCTGCGGAGTTCTATTGCTTGTTCCGCCGATTCTGCCGCGATAAAGAAAACATGGCGCTGCTTTGGTACTGGCTGTGCGGCAAAGCTGGCTTCGGTGATAATGGAATAAGTGCCCTCGCTGCCGATGCAGCTGTTATTATAGGAGAGTATATCACAGCGCAGGCCGGCCTCTCCCGCGCCTGCGTTATCGAGCAGGTTGGGTTGTTTTTTACTATTTATGATGGCGCCATTGCCCGCAACTGCGGTTGCGCTTAGGCATTGGTCTGCCGAGGTGCCGTAGCGGAATTCTTCCCCGTTCATACGGTTTGCAGCAGCAGCGCCCAGAGTTGCACCGCCGCCTATTGAAATAGAATCTGCTTCTATAGGGAGCATGAGGCCTGCACCGCGCAGAACGTGATCTGCCGTGCCGATTGGAACGCCAGCCTGAGCCTTGAAGCTTGCGCCGCGAGAGGCTTCTATGCCATTGCTTTGCGCGAACTGAATAAGTTCTTCACGCCAGATATCTGCCTGTTCTATTGGATTGAGCGTTTTATCGACATCAGAGAATTTATGCTTCAGCTTTCTGCCAGTTTCATCTATCGGAAATTCTACCGAAATGAGCTGGTTGAGGCCTGAGACATCTATCACCGCATCACCCAGAGCACGTTGCGCTGAAACAAGGCCGGTGCGGCCTGCGATTATGACCGCCGGAGATTTATGTTTGTTGAGAAGTTTTATGACCTGTTGAAGCTCTTCCTGCGAGGCAGGTTTTATTATTATGCTTGGGTCACCTTCCGGGCCGCGAACGAGTTTTTTATAATCACCGTGACGCTCAGCATCGAACAAGGTTACGCTTACACCCAACTTTTCCAGCTCGGCCTTTATCGGCAGGTAGTTCTTTTTATCTGTGCGCTGTTCTGCGGACATAATTACGCTGCCATACCTGTGCCGCTGTTAAGAATATGCTCGTAGTATTTTACCTGACCTTCCAGCTTTTTCATGGAAGCGAGGCCAACAGATCTTTTCGCCCCAAGTTCTTTCAGCGTGGCAAGCATAGTTTGAGCCTGACGGCCAGCATAGGTTTCATTCGCATCTACTATTTTTACGCCTGTAGCGCGCTGGAAGCCTTTTACTGTTTGGACCTCTTTGGATTCTACATCTTTCGCAGCATCACCCAGATTTGCAGAGAAGATACCAGCCGCACTTACCGGCAGGAAGTCATCATAACGTGCAGGCGTGGCCTTTAAATAGCCTTTTGCTATCATGCTTTCCATGAATTCATTCACATCGCCTTTTTCAGCGCGCATGAAAGCGCCTGAAGCAGCGGCCTTTTTACCTTCTTCCGTGACGGAATAATGGTAAACGCCAAGGCCTTCCTTGCGGAGTTCGTCATGGGTCTTCTCGAGATCTGTGAAGCATTTCGCGTATTGCTTCTCGTACTCGGCGTAATCGGTTTTAGCAAGTTTAGGGTCTATGGCCTCGGCCTTTGCAAGGCAGGCATCATACAACTCGCGGCCTTTAGGTGTAAGAGCGACACCGCGTTGTTCTATTTCGCCGAAGCGGGCTGTGTGCAGAACCTCTACATCGCCGAACATGGCCTTTTCTGCCAGCGCGTTATAGGCAACCTGACGCAGGAATACCAGAGCCTTGCCAGATTTTGGTGTGGCTGGACCTTCTATGGTATCTTTAAAGCCGTTATTGTTGAGGTAAGAAGCGACCTCTTCCTTTGAAACATTTTTCAGCAGGTCTTTCACTTCCTGCGGGAATTCATCTACGCTTTTTGCGGAAAGCACTTTACGCATGGTTGCGGTTAGCCTGTCTATATCCAGAGAGCTTGGCGTAAGGTGGTTAAGATGCGGGTTGTCGAAGCAGACTATATCTGCGGCTACGCCCATACCATTGCTT
>JAMHZE010000165.1:0-11895 GCA_035909535.1 Rickettsiales bacterium
AACGCAGTTCGACAAGGAGGCCAACAGGCCGACGAAGCGGCGCAGAGCTTGAAAAGCTCAAGCCAATCCTCTCGTTCCCGCCATAATTAAAAGCCCCCTTTTCAGGGGGTTTTTTATTATGTGGGAGTGATAACAGGATGAGAACCTTGTTCGACAATTTTTCAGGAGAAAAATTGGACGGCGGAAGGCTTTAGCCTGAACCGCCCGCAAGGGAGCGGAGCCAGAAGGCGAAGCTTCAATCCTCTCGTTTCTACAAAACAAACCCTTTCCCTTTTAAAAATAACCCATTATCCTTCTTTTGAAGCGCATGTTTGCGCTTTGGGGCTTCAAAACCTTGCATAACTCGGCAGAGCATCTGCCGTTAACAAACTGCTGCTATCCCATTTGTTGGGGTGGCGGCGTTATACAATAGGCTCGCGCTAAAAGCGTCGCGGTCGTAGTTATGCGACTTTTGAACACCCCAGCACCATTGCCCAAAAGCATGGTGCTGTTTTGTTTGTAACAAACAGGGAGTTCAGAAAGCAAGCTGCTCCCTGAAGGATGTGGGAGTTATGTGGTTCTGTTCCGGACTTATAATCGGGCTTATATTAGGATATTTTTTAGGCAGCGGTGCTAACAGCGACCCTTTCGAGCAGTAGACATCTGTTAAGAGATACTACCTGCCCCTACCGAACTTCATCACTTCTTCTACCATTTCATTGAGCCTGGCGCGCTGTGCCCTGACGGCATCGGCACGTTCTACGCCTTTAGCTATCTGCTTTCTATTGAGCATGATCATATGGTTTGAAGGTGATGGGGTAAAATAATGCTCAAACGATTTAAGACCGCCTGTAAGGCCGATACCGCCGCCCTCCTTACCGGTATGGAAGTTGTACGGCGAGAGATCTTTCGGGGTCTCGTTAACCAATACGCTGCCAAGATTTGTGCCGCGTACATACTGGTTAACCTCTTTATTACTATTGGTGTAGATGGAAGCCGACAGATTATCGTTTGTTAAGTTGGTGAGTTCTATAGCATGATTGAGATCACGAACTTTTACAAGGTTGACCACTGGTGCGAATATCTCGTCCTCATGTATCATCTTCTGCTTTGAAGTGGGAACGCCGCTCCAATCTACCAGAGCGGGGCGCATGTAATAGCCTTCCGGGAATTTGTCGGAGAGAATTCTTTCACCGCCGTAAACCTTTGCGCCTGCGGCCTTTGCATCTTCCAGGAAGGCAGCGGCCTTGAGGTAGCCTTGTTTATCTATAGCGCCAACTTCTGTGCTTCTTTCCAGCGGGTTGCCGATGTTGTTATTAGCCGCCTGATATTTTTCTATCATTGCTGTGCGGGTCTCTTCAAAAACATCCTGATGGACGAAGAGCCTGTGCGGGCCTGTACAACGCTGGCCTGCATTGCTTTCGCTGGCCTTAAATATATCTGAAACGGCTTTGCTGATACCAGTTGATTGCGTGACCGACGGCATGATGACAACCGGTGTATTACCTGCGAGTTCGAGTATGGTGTGGTCTAAGTTTCTATCCACTTCTTCGCGCAGAGGTTTTATTACCTGCTCACCCACGAATTTGCTGCCGACGAACCTGAAGTTCTTGGAATCCTGCACCCATGCTTTTACCATCTCTTTATCCTGCACACCGTAGATGGTCTGGAACATGTTTTTAAGCTGCGCTAGCGTTTGCGGGTCTTTCATGTCTACGCCGTTCTGCTGAGCCTGCTTATACCAGCGCTGGTTTTCGTAGCCGCTTTTGCCATCAGCGAATTTATCCACCGCATCCTCAAGCGCCATTTTGATAACGTTAAGCACGGCAGGGCATTTTTCAGTAGGTTTGGCTATAAGCGCATTTCCTGTTACTATACAATGAACGACATCCTGCATGATAAGGGCTACAGGATAGTTGAAACCGCATGTAGCGCCACACACACCCAGACCCTGCGGATTGCGCTGCTGGTGGATGACTAGTTTTGTAAGACTGTCATCACTTAGTATTTTTTGCGCGGAAGGAGTTTTGAAACTAGCCTTTTCAGGATCATCTGAGTGGATATGAATGCTGTAGCTTGTAAGCATTTTATATACTTCTGTGCTTGAGGCAGCTTTTGCCCATTCCTGAGCCTTTTTGAATTCTGATGCCTTGACTGGCTTGCCGGTATCCAGCGCGATGATGAGGTTAAGCGCGTGCTGATAAGGCACCAGAGTTTCATAGAACTGTTGTAGTATGGCCTGCTTGCCCTTTACAGGGATTTTGCTTAGAAGCTGGAATGCCTGCTCTGCATTCTGTTTTATATCTTTATAATCAGCGAGGGTGGTGGGTTTAAAAGAATATATCTCGGCACCGTTAATGGCAGAGCTGACGGTTATTGCGCCCTCACCTTTTTGAGTGAGAGGAAGTTTTGCCGCTGCCATAAGGCGCTGTGCATTTTCTGCGAAGGATCGGTTATCGCCTGATTCCAGAGATGTCAGAAGCTGCTCGCGCAGATCGTTTATCTGGTTTTCATCTTTTAAATTAAGTAATGCCTGTGAAACTGCCATAACCCCCCATTATTTAGTGGAGCTATTATACACGGAATAAGAGTAAAGTCGATGTAAAATCGAAGCTAAAAAGAAAGAAATATCAGGCAGTTAGACTACAGAAGTTGTTTTTCTATGGCTTCTATCATCATGCCGGCTATATCTTTATGCGTAGCGCCTTCTATGCCCTCCAGACCAGGAGATGAGTTGACCTCCAGCACTTTAGGGCCGGAACGTGAACGGATGATATCTACGCCTGCTATCTTTAGACCCATTGCCTTAGCAGCTTTAGTAGCCATTTTACGCTCTGCCAGAGTTACCTTTGCTTCCCTCGCACGGCCACCGAGATGGATATTAGCACGGAATTCACCTTCTGCCGCGATACGCTCCATAGAGCCGACGACCTTGTTATCTATAACGAACAGACGAAGATCACGACCTTCTGCTTCCTTCACGAATTCCTGCACGAGGATATTCGCCTTAAGGCTCTTGAACGCATTGATAACCGATTCTGCCGCCTTGTTGGTTTGAGCAAGAACAACGCCCTTACCTTGTGTACCTTCCAACAGCTTTACTATTAACGGTGCACCACCTACCAGCTCTACCAGATTGCCGGTATCTTCCGGAGAATCTGCAAAACCGGTAACAGGGATATCTATGCTTTTATTAACCAGCAATTGCAATGAACGCAGCTTATCACGCGAGCGGGAAATTGAGATGGCATCATTCAGGCAGTAGGCGCCAAGATGCTCGAAATGGCGGAGCACGGCACAGCCATAGCTTGTTATAGAAGGACGGATGCGCGGTATAACGGCATCGATATCATACAGGGTTTCACCACCGCGATAATGCACCGCCGGGTTTTCTGAAGATACGTTGATATAGCATTGGCGTATGTTAACGAATACCATTTCGTGGCCGCGTGTAACGCCTGCTTCCATTATCCTCTGGTTAGAGTAGAGATCTGGATTGCTGGCAAGAACCGCTATACGCAGGGATTTACGCGGACGCTTGGTGATATTGTAAAGCTTATCGGCATCTACATTTAAATTACCGAGCGTGAAATGCTGTTCCGGATCTACAATGAAACGGCCTCTCATGGCCTCGCGGCCGATAAGCATGCGGTAACCCATTGTATCGCGGTTGGTAAGGGTTATTTCTATATCCCAGGTTTCACCACCCAAAGTTATTGGTGTACGGATAACGTAGCGCTTCTCGCGGTCTCCCGTAGAGCTTTTTACTATACGCCTGTCTACCAGTTCTGCCTTGCAGCGAATGGAAACACGACGGTTATGTTGCACCGGGTGGATATCAAAACGGACAAAGGTTTTGCCGGAATCTTCATAGGTTTGAATATTATAAGCATGAAGAGTAGAGGTTTTTGCACCGCTATCTACGCGCGCTTTGACAGCCGGAATACTGAGTTCCGGGAGCCTGACCCATTCCTCGCAACCTATTATTTTTTTGTGCTGCACTATCATATGGGCCTTTGCTATATGTTGTTGGGTATCATGAAAACTTTTTGGCTATCAGACTCACATTGGTGCCGCCAAAACCAAATGAATTACTCATTATCATGTTCACCTTGCGCTCTTTCGCCTTATGAGGAACAAGATCAAAGCCTGCCGTGGCTTCTTCCGGTTCATCCAGGTTAAGAGTTGGTGGAACTATCTGGTCGCGTATGGCCAGGATTGAGAATATTGCTTCTACCGAACCCGCACCGCCAAGAAGGTGACCGATTGCAGATTTGGTTGAGGACATTGAAACATTGCCGGCGTGATCACCCAGTATGCGTTTAACCGCACCGAATTCTATCATATCGCCCATTGGTGTTGATGTACCATGTGCGTTGATGTAGTCTATCTCACCGATATTTACTTTACCGTTGCGGATAGCATTCGCCATCGCATCATAACCACCACGACCTTCCGGATGCGGAGAGGTTATATGGTAAGCATCACCGGAAAGACCGTAGCCTATTATTTCTGCATATATTTTTGCACCGCGTTTTTTAGCATGCTCCAGTTCTTCAAGCACTACTACGCCTGCACCAGCGCCCATAACAAAGCCATCACGCTTTTTATCCCATGGACGGGAAGCTTTTTCAGGAGTTTCGTTATACGCAGTTGAAAGTGCACGAGCCGCTGCAAAACCGCCTACACCCACCGGGCATATAGCATCTTCCGCCGAGCCAGCTACCATAACATCTGCATCACCGAACATGATGAGCCTTGCAGCATCACCTATTGCGTGGCCGCCGGTTGCACAAGCCGTAACCACTGAGTGGTTAGGACCGCGGAAACCGTATTTCATGGAAACATGGCCTGATGGCAGATTTATAAGAGATGCCGGTATGAAGAACGGGGAAACTTTTTTCCAGCCGCCTTCCTTCATCACAGCAGAAGTTGATTCTATCTCTGGAAGGCCGCCGATGCCGGAGCCTATAAGTACACCAGTGCGCTTCTGGCCTTCTTCATCCTGAGGAGCCCAGCCGGAATCTTCCACCGCCTGTATTGCTGCACCCATGCCATAAATGATGAAGTTATCCATCATTCTCTGTTCTTTTTTGGAAACGTATTTCTCTGCGTGGAACTCGCCCTCGCCTTCACCTGCAGGTACTTCTGCAGCTACCTGGCAAGATACCGCCGAAGCATCAAAAGCGGAAATCTTCCTGATGGCACTTTTGCCAGCAATAAGCTTTTTCCATGAAGCTTCAACACCATCTGCAAGCGGAGTCACCAGACCCAGGCCTGTAACGACAACTCTTCTCATACGCAAACCTACTTATGTTCCAAAAGAAAAGGGGCTTTTAACAAGCCCCTTGTAAATGGTCTAAGACTACTACTTAGTAGCTTTTTCGATGAAAGCTACAGCATCTGATACCGTTGCAATCTTCTCAGCAGCTTCATCAGGAATTTCAATGTTGAACTCTTCTTCGAAGGCCATAACCAGTTCTACCTGATCAAGGCTATCTGCGCCAAGGTCATCAACGAAAGATGAGGTTTCACTAACCTTACCTTCTTCTACATCAAGATGTTCAGCAACTATCTTAACTACCTTAGCTCTAATTTCATTCATAACTATCTCCTTAAGTTTCTAAGTACTAATTTACCCATATGTTTAAAAGGTAAAATTAGTCAATATACCTACATGAAGTCAAGCAAAATAGGCTCTCGACCCCTGCAATGTTGGTGGGATATTAACTTCATATTTCTAAATTGCAAGGAGGTATTTTATCACACCAGAACGGCATAATAATAGGTTGATATTAATAGTAAAAATCTAATTCTATTTCGTTATCCTGAGCCGCAGCTGCAGAAGGAGCTGCTATACCGGCATCAAAGGAAGAGGGTGTTGCGGAACCGATAGGCCTTGGATTAAAGCTGCCAACATTTCTGTACATAGAGTCGTTATCATACTCATATGACGGCACCGGTACCGGTACAAATATAACATCTTTTTGTTGGGCTGCTTGTGCCGGGGCGGCAGGAGTAGTATTTTTGCTGATTCTTTTAGGCTTGTAGATTCTGTATTTACTGTCGTTATCGTCTTCGTAATATTCTAGCTGTTGTTCGGAGAGAAGTTTAGGCTTTTCGTTTTTAGGAATATTTGCCTGCTTTTGTGGGGGCGCATGATTCTGCTTTTTTTGAACCTTGTGCGCAACAGCAACCTGCTGTTTATTGGTATTACTGCTACCAATTGGCGGAGTATATTTATTTGCCGGAACAAGGCTGCCATCTGACTGCTGGTAGTAGGCACGTACAGGTTGGTTAGAAGGAGCCTGCGGAACTGCTGCCGGAGCAGGCACCATCATCGGCTGCATATTAGGCTGTTGCTGATATTGTTGCATAAAGTTTTGGTACTGCTGCTGGTATTGCTGCGGTACTGCGGCAGGAACAGGTTGCTGCGCCTGAACAGGCATGCCACCCGGCTGATTAACTATTACCAGATTGGATATTATACGCTCTACACCCTGAGTTTTACGAGCTGCTGCTATTGCGCGTTCTGCTGTAGCAGCATCTGGTACACGGCCATGCAGTATAACTACACCGTTACGTACTTCCGGATACACCGCTATATTAGATGTAAGTGAACCGGCAAGGTAGTTCTGGTTTATCTGGTTGGCGATGCCTTTATCCTGTGCCTGTTCCTGGGTTTGCTTATCTTCAAGATCGCGTTTAACATCTATAAGAGCCTGAGTTTTTATGCGCTCATCTTCCCTTTTGCCAGCCTTGGTACCTATATAGTAACCACCCCCGCCAAGTGCCGCCAGGCCAGCTACAAGAAAGCAACCCTGAAGCATAGGCATAACAGCCAGTACTATTAGTATGTTAAGCAGTTTTCTGTTCATTGTGGTATCACCCCTCAAATATTGTTTGCAAAGCTATGGTTTACAAAGCTAATGACGGATGCTAATTTACTCAAAATTTTTCAATAAACAAGCGGGATTACAAGATTTATGGCCGATAAAGATATGAATTTGGTACTGGAAAGGAACCTTGCACTGGAAACAGTGCGCGTAACGGAAGCAGCAGCTCTGGCATCCTCCCGCTGGATGGGCCTTGGTGATAGCCATTCTGCCGATCAGGCGGCAGTGGATTCTATGCGTAAGGCACTGAATTCACTTAATATACAGGGCACTGTTGTTATAGGTGAAGGCGAACGCGATAAAGCCCCGATGCTGTATATAGGTGAAAAAGTAGGCACCGGTAACGGCCCTGAGGTTGATATTGCCCTGGATCCGCTGGAAGGCACTGATCTGTGCGCGACAGGTACACCGAATTCCCTCGCGGTTGTGGCGATCGCCGAAAAAGGCGGCTTTTTGAACGCGCCGGATGTTTATATGGATAAAATAGCCGTTGGCGGCGGGCTTCCTAAAGGTGTTGTGAATATAGATGATAAGGTTGCCACCAACCTGAAGAACCTTGCAAAAGCCAAGAAATGTGATGTTGAAGACCTTGTTGTGGTGATACTGGACAGGCCGCGCCATGAAGAGCTTATTGCGAAAGTGCGCGAGCAGAAGGCGCGCATTCAGCTTATCGGTGATGGTGACGTTGCCGGCTGTATTGCAACTTCCCGCCATGATTCGGGCGTTTCTATATATATGGGTATTGGCGGTGCGCCGGAAGGTGTACTTGCTGCTGCGGCACTACGCTGCTGCGATGGTCAGATGCAGGGCAGGCTATGCTTTACCGGAGAGAAAGTTTCCCAGAGCCAGATAGATCGCGCGAAAGCAATGGGCATAAAAGACCTGAACAAGATTTACAGCCTTGAAGAACTTGCAACTGGTGATGTGATGTTCTCAGCCACCGGTGTTACAGATGGCTGGATGTTGAAGGGCGTACGCCGTTATGGCAATCAGGCCAAAACACATTCTATTGTGATGCGCTCTCGCACTGGAACTGTAAGGTTTGTGGAAACCGAACATAACTTCAGTATCAAGAAGTTTTAGGGATTAAGCCCTGCCGCCGCCGCGACCTTTTGGAGAAGGCGTATTGTCATCGCCTTTATCTGCGGTAACTGTATCCACCCACGACCTGCCTATGACAGCACCGATATCTTTTGCTTCAACTTCTATGGAATTTTGCTGGCCGCCCTTGAACAGGTTTTTAAGCTTTGCTCCTAGCTCTGATCTTCTTTTATTTTCTGCTTCAATACCGTCTGCCTGAAAATCTTTAGACACGGCTTCAGGGTTCTTTGCAGTGGCGATTCCTATTATTACATCTTGAACAGGTATGCCTAACTTATCAGCAAGCAGCCCAAGATCATTGCCGTTCTGTGTGCCAAGGAACTGGTT
This sequence comes from Rickettsiales bacterium, assembly GCA_035909535.1. Taxonomy (GTDB): domain Bacteria; phylum Pseudomonadota; class Alphaproteobacteria; order Rickettsiales; family UBA8987; genus JAMHZE01. The sequence goes on from JAMHZE010000165.1 coordinate 8,304, forward strand.
ACCTTTTTCTATAGCAGTTTTGTTGAATTGAAATGCCATATCCCCTACCAGTTTGACGACGTTAACAGCGTTGTTAAAATTTCCTCTGTTTTATGAGGAGAAATTCTTGCATTGCCGCTTTCAACAAGCAGGCGGTTGATATGGTCGAGGCGCTGCTGCACCACGTATGAATTATCTATTATCATGTCCGGCGCGCCCATTACATGCAGATAGGCATTGGCATCCGGATTGCGTCGGAAGCCTTCTTCCATCTCGGCAAGTTCTCGCGTGCGGCGATCAAACGTGTAAAGATCTATCACCTTTCTTGTGTCATCATATTCCGGCAGATTATTGACGTAATAATCATAGCAGCCTTCTGTGCCCATCTCTTTAAGGCCGATGGCACGGCGCAGGCGATTTACTACATCAAACCTTTCTATCAATGCTTCCACCAGACGTGACTGCTGGCGTGCGTATGTTTCTGAACCAATATCCGGTGAGTAAGCTTTTACAAAACCCGCAGCCCAGAGATCTACATACTCATATAGTTCATCAAAATATCTTTCAGGTCTTAACATCTTTCTCCTTTAAAATTTGAAATTAAGATTACCCTCTAAATCCCAAACCCTATTAGTTTTATTATAACCGAAAATGGTTAATGAAAGGTTAACGGAGAGATGAATTTTTTAACTTTTTTAATGATTATACATCAAAGGCTTAGGAAAAAGCCTTGTTATATTGAACCCTTATGCTGAAGAGCATTGGCGATAAACTGCTTAACCTTTGAAATATCTTTGTTTCCGCGGGTGGATTCTACACCGGAAGAGACATCTATAAAACCAGTGCCGGTTATTCTTAACGCTTCGTTAACGTTTTCCGGCGTAAGGCCGCCAGAAACTATGCAGCTGTAGCCTGCCTTGAAATTACGCAATATCTCCCAGTTGAACGACACAGCATTTCCACCCGGTAGATCTGCACCTTTTGGTGGCTTGGCATCGAACATTATATGGTCTGCAATGCCTGCGAATTCATCCGCTTTTTTGAGATCTGCCGCGGTACTTACTGCTATTGCCTTGATTATCTTTACATAGTATCTGCGCTTTATCTCCAGAGCGCGGGCGGGAGTTTCAGACCCATGCAGCTGTATATAGTTAGGCGAAAGAGCGGCAACTATTTTATCCAGCTGTTCATCTGTTGCATCTACCGTTACGGCTGCCGTTTTTGCACGACCCGATATTTTTGCAGACACCTGCGCGGCTTCCTGCGGGGAGATATTACGCGGAGAATTATTGAAGAACACGAACCCGATATGTGTAGCGCCAGCATCTACAGCGGCTTGAGCCACCTCTGGAGTTCTGACGCCACATATCTTTATGTTCATGGTTATACTTATTTTGCCTTAGCCAGGTTTTCGTTAGCGAAATCCCAGTTAACAAGGCTGTTGAGGAATGTTTCAATATATTTAGGACGCAGGTTCTGGTAATCCAGATAATATGCGTGTTCCCACACATCCATAGTAAGCAGCGGGGTTTGGCCTTTTGTGAAAGGAACTTCCGCATTACCTGTTTTTACAACTTTCAGCGTGCCATCTTTATCCAGCACTAACCATGCCCAGCCTGAACCGAACTGCGTTGCACCAGCGTTCTTGAACTCTTCCACGAATTTTTCGAAAGAGCCAAAATCAGCGTTTATCTTTTCTGCCACTGCGCCTGTTGCAGCACCGCCGCCGCCCGGCTTCATGGAATGCCAGTAGAATGTGTGGTTCCATACCTGCGCGGAGTTGTTGAATATACCAGGATTTTTACCTTCAGAAGCTATTACAACTTCTTCCAGCGTTTTGTTCTCGAACTCTGTGCCTTTGGCAAGATTGTTGAGGTTAACTACATATGCGTTGTGGTGCTTGCCATGATGGAAGCCCAGAGTGTTCGCGCTTATATACGGTTCAAGCGCGTTAGGCGCATATGGTAAAGCAGGTAATTCGAAAGCCATAGATTCTCCTTTTCAGTTTGAGTTGAAACATAAGCCTTTATTAGTAAATATTCAACAAGTACTAATGGAAAAAGCCATGTATCTTTTCTGCGGTGGCACGGCTTATGCCCTTTACCTTCATCAGATCTGACACAGTTGCGCCCTCTATCATCGCAACCGAGCCGAAATGATGCAGCAGCGCTTTTTTGCGGACGCTGCCGATATCCGGTATCTCATCAAGACGGGAACGGATAAGATTACGCGAGCGTTTTGAACGATGTCCGGTAATGGCAAAACGGTGAACCTCGTCGCGCATGTTCTGCAGAAAGTATAGCAACGGGTCGTTCTTCTCGAGCTTGAACGGTGTTTTGCCAGGCATATAGAAGTCTTCACGCCCGGCGTTCCTGTCCTCACCTTTTGCGATGGCGATGACATAGAATTCTTTTTCCACACCTAGTTCCTTAAACACTTCCATAGCCACGGAAAGCTGCCCCTGCCCGCCATCTATCAGTACAACATCCGGAAAAGATGTTGCTTCTGATTTGATGCGGCCATAACGGCGGCGCATTACCTGACGCATCATCTCGAAATCATCCCCGCCTGTTACCTTCTCGCCCGGCTCTACGTTGAAGCGGCGGTAAAGTTTTTTCAGCAGACCCCATTTATTCTCTTCATCATATCCGGCAACTATCATTGCACCGACAGCAGATTCACCAAAAATATGGCTGTTATCGAACACTTCTATACGGCGTATGTCGCGAGCAATATCAAAAACTTCACTCATGCGCTTCAGCATATCTTCAGCGCTGGCCTCTTCCGACAATTTACGCTCGAGCGAGTTACGGGCATTGTCCAGAACCATTTCCACCAGTCGACGCTTCTCTCCCTTAAGTGGGAACATTATACCGACCGGCCGGCCTGAAAGCTCTGACAGAGCTTTTTCAAGCAATTCACGCCCCTGAATATCATGCGATATTATAAGATCTCGTCCCAGCGGCTTGTTCTCGTAAAAACTGGTGATGAAGAATTCAAGGATATCTGCCTCGCTCATATCATCTGTATTGGAAGGGAAGTATTCTGCATTACCGAGAATAGCGCCTCCACGCACAAAGAAAACCTGCACACAGGCGCGTCCATGTTGTGTTGTTAACGCTATGATATCAGCATCGATAACGCCCTTGATATACATATCCTTACGGTTTTGTATGGCGGTTAGCGCGCTGATACGATTACGGTAATCTGCCGCGAGTTCATACTTCATTTCATCTGAAGCGAGCTGCATTTTATTTTGCAGCGAGTGTTTGATATCCTGTGTGCGCCCTTTCAGAAAATCTTTCGCATGCGCTATCTGAACCGCGTAATCTGCCTGTGATATATATTCTACGCATGGCGCAGAACAGCGTTTTATCTGATATTCCATGCAGGGCTTGCTGCGGTTTTTAAAAAAACTATCCGCACACGGTCGGATAAGGAATGCACGCTGCAATGTAGATATTGCACTGTTAACGCTTTGCGCAGAAGGATAGGGACCAAAATATTCAACATCTTTTACCCTTGCACCGCGATGCTTGAAAATACGGGGATAATCATGACTGTTATCTATGGCTATATAAGGGAAGCTTTTATCATCCCGTAGTAATATATT
>JAMHZE010000166.1:0-1622 GCA_035909535.1 Rickettsiales bacterium
TGCACAGAGCGGATGAAGTGTTTTATCATCTCTTCAGCGCCTTTGAAATCTGCTATAACGCCATCACGCAGAGGGCGCAGAGCCTCGATATTCGGTGGAGTACGACCTAACATCATTTTCGCCTGCATACCGAATGCATACGGATATTTTTTACCCTCTTTTATTTCGAGAGCTACAACTGAAGGCTCGTTTATAACAATGCCCTTGCCCTTAACATAAACAAGAGTGTTTGCAGTACCAAGATCGATAGCGATATCGCTGGAGAAGAAACCGATAAGTTTCTGGAATAGATTTTCTGACATAAATACTTATAATTTGGAGTTTTTCATTAAACAGGTTAGGCTTATAGAATAGTAGGAAACTATTGGCAAGAGTGAAACTTGCCACAGTTAGCCCTCTAATACCTCCGTTTTTACGGTTACTTTGAGGGTTTCTTCACCGCCGCCTTTGTAGATGGTGCCTGATGTTGGAGTGGCATCTATGTAGTTACGTCCCGTTGCAACGCGGATATAGTCCAGATCAACCAGCTTACCGTTGGTCGGGTCAAACCCGCGCCAGCCGACATACGGAATGTAGAGTTCTGCCCAGGCATGGGTGGCATCACCCTGTTCTTTATTAGCGTAATCTCCGCCCGTGTAGATGTACCCTGCCCTGTAACGCGCAGGAATGTTAAGCAGGCGCGCAAGGCAGATAAGCAGGTTAGCGAAATCTTGGCAGACACCCTGACGAGTGGCATAGACCTCGAATGATGAGGTTTCCAGAGTGGTTGAGCCCGACCTGTAGAGATAATCTTCATATATTGTGCGGTTGATATCCACCAATGTTTCAAACAGGTGGAAATCATTACGCTCGGCAAAACTCAGCGCGTAGTCATACAGCTCGCGCAGCTGGGTTTCAGGCAGCTCCTGCGGGAGCAGGAAAGGCTCCATCATCTGGCGCTGCCACGGCATCCACGCCGCGGGTATCATGGACTTGCGCAGAGGATCAGAGAAATCTTCCGGCCCTATCTGGTGAACGCGCACCAGCGCCTGGCTGCATATTTTCAGCTCGTTATACGGCTTTCGCAGGGTCATGTGAATGACATCGTTATTGAATACATCGCGGTAGAGGAATTTACTTCCCGCCACAGAGATATCGAACGAGTATTCAAGCGGCTGCTGGAAGCGGTTATGCATCGGCATCATGCGGAACATATGCTCGGAATGATCTACCGGCTCGCTGTAGTTATAAGTGGTTTCATGCGTTACACGAAGCAGGCGTGAGGCCTCGTTATACATGTTAACATATTCGTTATCGACACTGTAGGAAGGCTTGATAAGCGTGAATTTTTTCTCCACCGGAACCACACCCTGCGGAACCTGCTCATACGAGCGGCCATCTTCATCGGCGTTGTTCTTCTCCAGCTTGCGACTCTCAGAATGACTGTTCCACTTAAGTACGCCTTTTTTGGCAACCACCATCTGGCCTTTTTTCATCAGGCGGTAGCCTTCTGCCGTAACAGGCAGGGTTGAGAACGAATAAACGGTACGCAGCTTGTTTGATTCATTACGGAAATCAAGCATGAAACCGGCATCCGGCGCATTAAGGAAGATACTCTCGTAAGGCGGCTTGATACGCTGCTT
>JAMHZE010000167.1:0-17254 GCA_035909535.1 Rickettsiales bacterium
TACTGGTGCTCAATAAAGTAGATGTTACCCCGAAAGAAAAGCTCCTGCCTCTTTCTGCCGCAATGTACGAGAAGGTAGATTTTGCAAAAAGCTTTATGGTCAGCGCGCTTAAGAACAACGGCCTTAAAGATATCCTCGAATATCTTGCCGCCAACCTGCCGCAAGGTGAATACATGTATCCGGAAGATGAAGTGACGGACATCCCGGCCCGTCTTATGGCCGCAGAGGTCACGCGTGAAAAGCTGTTCATGAACCTGCGCGAAGAAATTCCGTATAACACAATGGTAGAAACCGAAACCTTTGAAGAAACCCCGCGCTCTATCAAAATCAATCAGGCCATATACACTATCAGCGATACCCATAAAAAAATGGTCATCGGTACAAAGGCCAGTGTCATAAAACGCATCGGCGAACAATCCCGCCGCGAGCTTACCGAGCTGTTCGGCAAGAACGTTCAGCTATTCCTTTACGTAAAGATGCGCGAGAACTGGATGGATAAGCGCGATTCTTACCTAACCTCTGGAATTGACTACAAAAAATAGCTGTTGAGCTGACGGGTTTATTGCCGTATAACCCCTGCCATGAATACAAGAGAAACACAGGTAATAATAATCGGTGCTGGCCCTGTTGGCCTGTTCGCCGTGTTTGAACTCGGCCTGCTCGGCATTTCCTGCGAGCTGATAGATATCCTCGATAAACCGGGTGGCCAGTGCGCTGAACTCTATCCGGAAAAGCCGATATACGATATTCCTGCGCTGCCTGTCTGCACTGGTCAGGAACTCACAGACCAGCTTCTCGCGCAGATAAAACCATTCAACTACAACCTCAACCTTTCCCAGATGGTAGACATCGTGGAAAAACAGCCTGATGGCAGATGGAAGGTGGTCACAGACCAGGGTGATGAATTCATCGCGCCGGTAATAGTAATTGCAGCGGGTGGCGGCAGCTTTACCCCTAAAAAACCTCCTATCAAAGATATCGAGCAGTATGAAGGCCGCTCCGTATTCTACGCTGTTCGCAAGATGGAAGAATTCCGCGACAAGAACATCGTCATAGTAGGCGGCGGAGATTCCGCGCTAGACTGGACAATAAACCTGCAACCGCTTGCAGCCTCGCTAACGCTTATCCACCGCCGCGATGAATTCCGCGCTGCTCCGGATTCCGTTCATAAAATGAAAAAGCTGGCGGAAGAAGGTAAAATAAATCTTCTATATGGTCAGGTATCTGCGCTTACAGGCGCACATGGCCAGCTTTCATCTATTGAACTAACCGGCAATGATGGCACAAAACAGAACGTAGAATGCGACCGCATGCTGCCATTCTTCGGCCTTACCATGAAGCTCGGCCCATTAGCAAACTGGGGTCTGAACCTCGAGAAGAACCTTATTCCGGTAGATACAGCCCGCTTTGAAACATCTGAAAAAGGCATTTTTGCGATAGGTGATATTAACTCATATCCGGGCAAGCTTAAGCTTATACTTTCGGGTTTCCACGAGGGTGCACTTATGGCGCAGGCCGCCTACGAATATGTTTTCCCGGGCAAAAAGCCGCGATTCCAGTACACTACCTCGTCCAGCGAATTGCAGACCAAACTCGGTGTAAAATAGCCATTGCAGAAAGCTAAAAAAGGGCTTAGAAGTGGCTCAAAATTAGGGCTCGTATTATGTCACAGGAAGCTGTCAAAATATCGAATGATGTCATCGCCGATCACGGTCTGACAATGGATGAATTCCAGAAGATTCTTCAGATAATGGGTCGTCAGCCTAATCTGGTGGAACTCGGCATATTCTCCGTAATGTGGTCAGAGCACTGCTCGTATAAATCCACGCGCAAGCACATCAAAAAACTTCCTACCAAAGGCCCGCAGGTTATATGCGGCCCGGGTGAGGGCGCAGGTGTGGTAGATATAGGCGATGGCCTTACTGCCGTATTTAAAATGGAATCTCACAATCACCCTTCGTTCATAGAACCTTATCAGGGTGCGGCAACGGGTGTTGGCGGAATATTGCGAGATGTATTTACAATGGGCGCGCGTCCGGTTGCGCTGCTTAACTCTCTGCGCTTCGGCTCTATGGATAACATCCGCACACGTTACCTGCTTGCAGGCGTGGTAAAAGGTATTGCTGGTTACGGCAACTGTATGGGCGTTCCAACTGTAGGCGGTGAATGCCAGTTCGATGAAAGCTATAACGGCAATATTCTTGTTAACGCAATGTGCATTGGCGTTGCCCGTAAAGACAGCATATTCTACTCAGCTTCTAACTCTGTTGGTGCCAAGCTGCTTTACGCAGGCTCTAAAACCGGACGTGATGGTATCCACGGTGCTACAATGGCATCGGCAGAATTTGATGATGCTTCGGAAGAAAAGCGCCCGACCGTACAGGTGGGTGATCCTTTCGCGCAGAAAAAACTGCTTGAGGCCTGCCTTGAACTTATGCAGTCCGATGCAATAATCTCCATACAGGATATGGGTGCCGCTGGTCTTACATGCTCTACCGCTGAAATGGCCGGCAAGGGTAATTCCGGTGTAGAACTCTGGCTTGATGAAGTTCCTATGCGTGAAGAAGGCATGACGCCATACGAGATAATGCTCTCTGAATCTCAGGAGCGCATGATGATGGTGATAAAACCTGGTAAGGAAGAATTCGCGCAAAGTGTATTCGACAAATGGGACATAGATTCTGCCATAATCGGCCAGATAACAGATACAGGCCGCATGGTGCTTAAATTCAGCGGAGAGGTGGTGGCAGATATGCCGGTACAGCCTCTTTCAGATGAAGCTCCTGTTTATGACCGCGCCTGGAAGCCAACTGAAAATAAAGATATCCTTATCTACTCTAAAGAAGTTGGTGAGAAGGAACTTCTTTCCCAGCTTAAAACACTGCTTGCCAGCCCTAACGTATGCAGCAAGCGCTGGATATGGCAGCAATATGATTACCGCGTGATGAACGATACCATGCAGATACCTGGTGGCGATGCTGCGGTAGTGCGCGTTCACGGCACTAAAAAAGCAATAGCCGCCACGTCAGATTGTAACTCGCGCTATGTCTACGCCGATCCTCAGGAAGGCGGAAAACAGGCCGTGGTAGAAAGCTACCGTAACCTTATCGCAGTAGGTGCTAAACCTCTTGCTATCACTAACTGCCTCAACTTCGGTAATCCTCAAAAGCCGGAGATAATGGGTCAGATAGTCGGCGCGCTTAAAGGTATGTCAGAAGCCTGCGAGGCACTAAAATATCCTGTGGTTTCCGGTAACGCATCGCTTTACAACGAAACCAACGGCAAAGGCATTAAGCCTACACCAACAATAGGTGGCGTAGGTCTTATAGAAGATTCTGCTAAAACAGTTACCGTTGCTTTCAAGAAGGAAGGTGAAACCATTATCCGCGTTGGTGATATGGAAGGCCATCTTGGTGCTTCTCTGTATGCAGAAGAAATTCTCGGCATGAACTCTGAAGAATATACTCCGCCGCAGGTTGATCTTGAAGTTGAAAAACGCAATGCAGATTTCATATTACTGGCAATAGAGCAGGGTTGGATATCAGCCTGCCACGATGTCTCAGAAGGCGGCCAGCTGGTAGCTATAGCAGAAATGGCAATGGCGGGTAATATGGGCGCAACGCTCGATATATCCACAGATGTCGCTCGCGCATTCGGTGAAGACCAGGGTCGTTACATAATAACAGTGCCTAACGAATTCGCAGAGCGTATCCTTACCAAAGCTCCGGAACACGGTGTATTCGCAACCACTATAGGTGAAACCGGCGGTGATAGCATAACAATAGGTTCTGCTTCCACAAAAGTATCAGAACTCCGCACCGCGCACGAGAACACTCTGCCACAATACATGGGCAGCTAGTATCTCTTATCTTTCAAGGTAATTAAAGGAAGTGTAGGATTTTTATTTAAGCCTAGCTTCCGCAGCCGCCATTAAGAAGGCCGGCTTTTTTGTCTTTAAGCTCAACAGGGTATTCGCCGGTAAAGCAGGCATCGCAATATTGCGGGTTGCTGGTATCGCGCTTGGCTTCACCCACAGCACGGTATAGAGAATCATTGCTCAGATACGAAAGCGAATCAGCGCCGATGAACTTTGCTATCTCTTCGGTGCTCATATGGCTCGCCAGCAGGTCCTTCTTAGAAGGCGTATCAACGCCGTAGAAGCAGCTGTCGGTAGTAGGCGGGCTGGCAATACGCATATGCACTTCTTTCGCGCCTGCATCACGCACCATCTGCACAATCTTTTTAGATGTCGTACCGCGCACGATAGAATCATCAATAAGCACCACAATCTTGCCTTCTATCACCGCACGGTTTGCATTGTGCTTCAGCTTCACGCCCAAGTTACGTATCGTATCCGTCGGCTCAATAAATGTACGGCCAATATAGTGGTTACGTATTATGCCCATCTCAAACTTCGCGCCGCTTTCCTCGGCATAGCCTATGGCCGCTGGCACGCCGCTATCCGGCACAGGTACAACAATATCGGCCTTCACAGGGTTCTCACGAGCAAGTTCGGCGCCCATTTGTTTACGCACCTTGTAAACATCCTTGCCTTCTATCTGGCTGTCCGGGCGGCTGAAATACACATATTCAAATATGCAGAATTTCGGCTTTGCTTCCGGGAACGGGAATACGGAAGTTGAGCAATCGGCATCATTCGCATTGATGCAACGTTTATCTATTATAACTATCTCACCCGGTTTAATATCACGTATATATTTACCACCGTTGATATCAAACGCGCAGGTCTCCGAAGCCAGCAGGTAGCTGCCGCCAACCTTGCCCAGCATCAGCGGGCGTATACCGTTCGGGTCGCGCGCGCCTATCAGGTAATCCTTATTCAGCACCACAAGGGCGTAGCCGCCTTCAATGTGCTTAAGCGCTTCTATCAGCGCATCAACAATGTTGTTCTTGCCGCTTTTCGCCATCAGGTGGATCACAACTTCCGTATCCATGGTGGTGCGGAATATCGCGCCTTTATTCACCAACTCCTTACGCAGAATCGCCGCATTGGTAAGGTTGCCGTTATGCGCCAGCGCCATCGCGCCGAAGGAAAGTTCCGCCACAAGCGGCTGTATATTCGCTGTATTAACTGAACCACCCGTAGTTGAATAGCGGTTATGGCCTATAGCAGAAGCGCCTTTAAGCTTCGCCATTGTTTCGTGTTTGCCAAAATTTTCGCCCACTTTACCAAAAGCATGGTGGTGGTGCATATTAGAAAGGCTGCGGTTCTCGCTGGTATCGCAGCTTACAATTCCTGCTGCTTCCTGGCCGCGGTGTTGTAGTGCATGCAGGCCAAGTGCTGTATATGCGGCTGCGTCGGCATTACCGCACACGCCAAAAATTCCGCATTCTTCGTGAGGTGTTTTGAACGGGTTTACGAACGGATTTTTACGTACTGTACTCACAAGCAGGCCCCTAGATTTCTGCCTTACTATGTAGTGATTTTTTGCCAATAAACAAGCAAAAACAGGTCTAAAATACCTTAGAACGGCAGTTTCATACCGGCAGGCAGGTTCATGCCACCGGTCGCGCCAGACATAATCTTGCCAGATTCCTCGTCTTTCCTGTCCACGGCATTGTTTATTGCTGCAACTATCAGATCTGCAAGCATTTCTGGGTCAGAAGGGTCTATCATCTTAGGGTCAATTTTAAGGTTGCTTACCTTGCCTTTCCCGTTCATTTTCAGGCTTATCATACCACTGCCGGAAGTTCCTTCCACCTCAACGGTCTCAACTGCGGCCTGCGCTTCGGCAAGTTTCTTCTGCATGTTCTGCGCCTGTTTCATCAGCTGGTTTATATTCATATATACTCCTATTCAAAAAGTTCTTTAACTTCGGTTATTTCGCTGCCTTCAAACTCTTTCAAAAACGTTTGAACTGCGGTGCTATTTATAGCTTCCTGTTTCCTTTTCTCAAGCTCTACCTGCTTGTCATCGTTTAAAGATCTCGCGGTCGGAACGTCAGAATTCTCCAGGCTGAACATAAAGCGCTTGCCTGTCCATTCTGCCAGCTGCTTGGTAACGTTCTTAACATCTATATAGCTTGGCGTAGCTTTCGCCATTATCTTTATAACGCCGGCATCGGCATCGTAGCTTATCAGCTTTACTTCTTCCAGCCATGCAGCGGTCATTCTTTCCTTTCTGTCGAGGAAAAGAGCTACTAATTCTTTGTAATCACGCGGTACAGAAAGCCCCAGCTTTTCCTGATGAGCAAGTGGGTTGTCATTCACAATTGCTTTAAGCGCGGGTGCACCGTTAGCTGTGGTAGCCATACCGGTATTATAGGAAGGAGACCTCTCCGTTCTCGTCTGCGGCACTTGTGCCTGCGGGGTTTGTGCCTGTACCTGCGGCGCTGGCGATTGCGCTACTGTTTGCGCCGGTTGAGGTGTTACCGCTTGTGCTGTTTGCACCTGCGGAGCCGCCGGAATCGTTGGAGTTACTGGCGCTGATTGAGCTGTTTGTACTGCTGTTTGCGCTGGATTTAGAGTTTTTTTTTCCGCGAACATTGTAGCTTGTGTATCCTGCGGTTCCGGTTTGGTTTCCGGTTTCGGCGCAATTGCCTTACCACCTGTAATCTCATCAGGCGTTGGCAGGCCAGATGCAAAGCATGCGCGCATTACAACCATTTCTGCGGCCATTAACGGGCTAGGGCAGTAGCGGCTTTCATCAAGCCCTTTATTCAAAATCTGCCACATACGTGTAAGCTTCGCCAGACCACTATTCTGTAATATCGCCTTCGCTTTAATAACCTCCGCCTCAGAAACAGATGCCTGTTTCAGCACTTCTGCTCCGGCAGATGCAAGCGTTAATAAATGGGTTATTTCCATCAGGTCTTTTATCACCAGTACAGGGTCGGTACCTTTCGCGTAAAGGTCAGCCAGCAATGCAAGACTCTCGTTGAATTTGCCTTCCAGCATATTCTGCAACAGGCTGTAAACATTGTCACGGTCTGCAAGGCCAAGCATGTTACGCACCTGCTCAACAGAAACGGCTTCACCGCCGCTAACCGCAATGGCCTGGTCAAGCAGAGAAAGCCCGTCACGCACAGAACCCTCTGCCGCTCCGGCGATAACTTTCACCGCATCTTCATCTATCTGTACGCCTTCCTGAGCCGCAACATTTTTGAAATGCATGGTCAGTTTCTCAAGGCTTACTCGCGGCAGGTCAAACCTCATGCAGCGCGAAAGTATGGTAACCGGTATCTTGCGAACTTCAGTCGTCGCGAATATGAACTTCACGTGAGAAGGCGGCTCTTCCAGCGTTTTCAGCAGCGCGTTGAACGCGCTTTTTGAAAGCATATGCACCTCGTCGATGATGTATATCTTCAAGCGTCCCATCACCGGAGAGTAATTCACCTGATCGATTATCTCGCGAATGTCGTTCACGCCTGTACGGCTTGCCGCATCCACTTCTATCACATCAACATGGTTATCGTTCTGAATGCCCATACAGTTAGGGCAGGTGCCGCAAGGTTCTGCGGTTGCGCCTTCATTCGCACCGCCGGTGCAAAGCAGGCTGCGGGCAATTATACGTGCGGTAGATGTTTTACCTACGCCACGAATTCCGGTAAGCACAAATGCGTGCGGAATGCGGTTCTGCGCTATTGCGCTGGTAAGTGTGCGTACCAGAGTGTCCTGTCCAACAAGCTCCGAAAGCTTTCTTGGGCGATATTTTCTTGCCAGTACCTGATATTCAGACATCTTAGATTTTCGTGTAATATATTTTTAAGTCCTGTATAAACTAGAAGAAATAAAGCTTTAAGTAAATGGCTAAGAGCAAAAAAAACACGATAGGGGAATTCAGCTTCATCTCGCAGTATATGCGCCCGCTTACAATGGGTTACAAAGGCGCTTTGCAACTGCAGGATGATATCGCCATCTTCCCGAAAGATAAAACCACAGATTATATAGTTACGCTCGATACAATAGTGGAAGGCGTGCATTTTTTAAGCTCGGCAACACCACAGCAGATAGCTGCAAAACTGCTCGGCTCCAACCTTTCAGATATCGCCTCATGCGGCGGCACGCCACGTTTCTATATGCTCACAGGCAATCTGCCAAAAGGCATGGGTCACGAATGGCTGCGTCTATTCTCTACTGAAGCCGCAAAGATACAAAAACAATACGGGCTGATACTTCTCGGCGGCGATACTGTCCGTGCAGAAGGCAAAAAATTCTTCTCGGCAACGGTGATAGGTGAGGTTCCAAAAGGCAAAGCACTTCTTCGTAGCAAAGCAGAAGTTGGCGATGATATATATGTTTCCGGCTGCATAGGTGAGGCATGGCTGGGCTTACAAATTCTACAGGGCAAAATAAAACACAAGCGCAGTAAATATTATATCGGCAAACACTACGCCCCAACCCCGCAGATAGAACTCGGCCGGCAGCTTACTTCTCTCGCCACCGCCTGTACAGATGTTTCCGATGGTCTGCTGAAAGACCTGAGCAATATCTGCAATACATCAAATGTATCTGCCGTGCTTGATGCAGAAAATATCCCGCTCGCGCTGAAAGAGCCAAAATACCTCATTCCTCAGATAACAGGGGGAGATGACTACCAGTTGGTGTTCACCGCAAAACCACGTCACGCTGCAAAAATAAGAAAGCTGAAATGCACGCGCATAGGGAAAATAGTTGCCAATAGTAAAAATGACAAAATAATGGTGCTTAACAGGCAAGGCAAAAATATCAAAATTAAAAGGTTGGGATATGAACACTAAATTATACGTTATCATGCTGGTTTGCGCTGCATCGCTTTCAGTTTCCGCCTGCGGAATGAAGCGCGCACTAACCCTCCCTAAAAAGGAAAAGCAGGTGTCGCAAAAAGTAATGTACCAGCAGCTTGCCTCCCACCAGTCAATTGATGTATTGAAGGCAAACTAATGTTCACCTATAAAAACGAGCAGCTTTTCTGCGAAGAAATAGCGATAGAAGAAATAGCAAAGCAGGTAAAAACCCCTGCGTATATTTATTCAGCGTCAAAGTTCCGCAATAATTTCCATGCGCTTAAAAATGCATTCGGTAATTTTCCGGTCAATATCTGCTTTGCGGTAAAATCCAATTCCAACATCGCAATCCTTAAACTGCTGAAAGAGCAGGGTGCAGGCGCAGATACTGTTTCCGCGGGCGAGATACAGCGCGCACTTCTCGCAGGCATAGATCCTGCAAAAATAATATTCTCAGGCGTTGGTAAAACCAAAAAGGAAATTCAGTTCGCCATAGAAAATAACATCGGTCAGCTTAACGTAGAATCTGCAGAAGAACTCGCGATAATCAATAAAATCGCCGCTGCTAAAGGCGTTAAGGTAAAGGTTTCCATCCGCATCAATCCGGATGTAGATGCCGATACGCATGAGAAAATTACCACGGGCAAAAAGCACAATAAATTTGGTATTCCGTGGAGCGAGATAGGCCAGCTTTTTGAAAAAAGCCGTAAACTGCAAAATATAGAAATAGAAGGCGTAGCCACTCACATCGGCAGCCAGATAGTTTCAATAGAACCTTTCCGTGCCGCGTTCGATAAAGTTGCAGGCATGGTGCGCAACCTTAAATCCAAAGGCTTCAATATCACCCGCGTAGATCTCGGCGGTGGCATCGGCATAAAATATCAGGCTGAAGAAACCATATCTCTGGTAGCTTACGCCAATATCATCAAGGAACTTTTTGAACCGCTGAACGTAAAGATATTCCTCGAGCCTGGCCGCAGTATCTCGGCTGAAGCAGGCATACTTGTAACAAAGGTTCAGTTCGTAAAACACACGGAAGACCGCAGCTTCGCCATAGTAGATGCCGGCATGAATGATTTCGCGCGCGTCGCGGTTTATGATGCCTATCACGAAATAGCTCCGGTGAATAACAGCGGTAAGCAAACAACTTATGATGTCGTAGGGCCGGTCTGTGAATCTTCAGATTTCTTCGGCAAGGATAGACTTCTGCCAAAACTGAAAAGCAACTCGCTGCTGGCAGTGATGAACACAGGCGCTTATGGTGCAACAATGGGTTCTAACTATAATACTCGCGGCCTTGTGCCGGAAGTTCTGGTAGATGGAAAAGAGTTCAAAGTCATCAGAAAAAGGCAGTCATTTAAACAAATGATAAGTCTGGAGAAGTATTAAAACACAGGCGTCATTCCCATGAAAATGGGAATCCAGACGAACCAATCCATCCTTCGCTGCTGTTGCAGCTTCGGAGGATGACAGGTTTGCTAAACTCAGCTACGCTTCGTTAACCAAACCTAGTCAAAAATCTATGACCTTATAATGCTTCGCAGGCTCAAATCCGGCGACGAAATCATTGAAGAACTGGCGGAATGAAGGGCGGCTTTTTATCAGGCTGTACCAGTGTTTTACCTTGTCGTTCCTGTCCCACGGAACATCACCGAGGAAATCAAGAACGGAAATCTGCGCTGCAGCAGTAATATCAGCCATGCTGAACTTCTCGCCCGCAAGCCATGTTCTGTCCTTCAGCAGAAACTGAATATAATCCAGATGGTCGAGAATATTGGTTTTTGCCGCGCGTATGCAAAGAGAATTCGGCTCACCATGCTTCTTCAGCGCCTTGAAAACCTTCTCATCCAGAATGTATTTTGTAACTTCGTAATAGAATTTATTATTGAACCAGCCCGCCAGTCTGCGTATCTCTGCGCGCTCCTCAATGGTCTCGCCCAGCAGTTTTATTTCAGGATATTTCTCTTCCAGATATTCTGCTATCGCGGTGCTATCCGCCACTATCATCGGGTTCTCACCGGCATTGTGGTCTATCAGTACAGGCACTTGCGCCGCAGGGTTCATCGCCAGAAAGCTGCGCCTGCGTTCCCAGAAATTCTCCAGCACGGGCTGAAAATCAAGATTCTTCTCAGCAAGCACAAGCCTAATCTTTCTTGAAAAAGGGGAGAGCGGATAATGGTACAGCGTACGCGACATCTACTATATCTAGTTAGGTAATTAACTCTAAATCACCACCTATTGCGGCGGTGTTATCTGTAATAACTACTTCATTTAAAAATCTTTGCAAGTAGTTTGGGCCACCTGCTTTTGGTCCCGTGCCGGAAAGTCCGTTCCCGCCGAATGGATGCGTGCCCACAACCGCACCTATTATACTGCGGTTAACATAAATATTGCCCGCATTAATGCCAGATATCACATGGTCTATAAAGCTGTAAACACGGCTTTGTATGCCGAATGTAAGCGCGTATCCTGTCGCGTTTATCTCATCAATAACCTTATCAATATCTGCTCGCTTAAATCTTATCACATGCAGTATCGGGCCAAAATTTTCTTTCCTCAAAATATTTATGGAAGCTATCTCAAATGCATGAGGCAGCACAAAACTTCCTTCCGCATCCGGAGCTTTTGCCGCTGCGATCAATTTCGCATGAGCCTTCATATCATCAATATGCGCCTGCAAATTTTTCTGCGCCGCCGCATCAATAACCGCCGGAACATCTGTAGCAAGTTCATGTGCGTTACCAAGCTTCAGCTCTTCTATCGCGCCCTTAAGTATGTTGATAAATTCATCCGCAACATCTTCCTGCACGTAAACTACGCGCGCTGCGCTACATCTTTGTCCGGCGCTGCCAAAGGCGCTTTCCACCGCATCATCAACCGCCTTCTCAAGCAGCGCGGTAGAATCCACTATCATAACATTCTGCCCGCCTGTCTCAGCTATCAGCGTTGCAATAGATGTATTACGCGCAGCCAAACTTCTGTTTATTTTCCACGCCGTTTCGGTAGAACCCGTAAACGCCACTCCTGCAATATCATTATGCTCCGTCAATGCTTTGCCGAACACAGCGCCACTTCCAACAACAAGCTGAAGCACCTCTTTCGGAATTCCCGCCTCATAGGCAAGCTGCACCGCTCGTAACGCTATCTTCGGTGTCTGTTCAGCAGGTTTTGCTATCACGCAATTACCTGCTACCAGAGCCGCAGATACCTGTCCTAAAAATATCGCCAGAGGGAAATTCCACGGAGATATACACGCAACCACACCCTTACCGCGATGATGCAGCACAGATCTCTCACCCGTGTAACCCGGCAGTTTAGTGGCTTCCAGCTTACGCGCCTGAGCAGCGTAGTAGCGTAAAAAATCTATCGCCTCGCGCAGTTCTGCTATCGCATCTTTCGGTTTTTTCTTCGCTTCATAAACCAGAATGTTCAGCAACTCGTCGCTGTTCTCCCACAACAAATCAGCGTATTCATCAAGCACATCCGCGCGAGCATCAAAGCCTTTTGCGTTCCATTCCTTCCATGCGCCTTTCGCGGTTTTCACCGCTTCATCAATATTCGCCTCACCCGCCTGTTTTTCCTTACTCCCAATTATGGAAAGAGCCTTCACGTCTGCGCTAATATCCTTTTCCAGAATATGTTCCAGCTCTTTAAAATGATCTAAATTGCCGAGGTCATAACCTTCCGAGTTCTCGCGCTCAGGCAGATAAATCTCATTCGGCAGCGGTACTTTTTTGCTGGTATAGGCCTGTTTAATTATCTTCTCGATCGGGCTTGTAAGCAGTTGCCCGATAGGTTCATCTTCATCAACCACTAAACTCACGAAAGAATTATTAGAGCCATTCTCCACTATCCTGCGTATCAGGTAAGGCAGCAGTTCCGCATATGTACCAACAGGCGCATATATACGCACAGGCAATTGCTTCACCAGATTATCATAGAAGGCGTCGCCCATACCGTATAGGCGCTGAAACTCGTAAGAACCCTGAGGTGCATCACCCGCTATTTCCAGAATACTCGCAACGGTCAGCGCGTTATGCGTGGCAAATTGCGGATAGAAATATTTCAGATTCTCCAGCATTTCCTTCGCGCAAACCAGATAAGAAAGATCGGTATGAGACTTCCTCGTGAATACCGGATAATTCTCAAGTCCAGCTATCTGCGCGTTCTTTATCTCGCTGTCCCAGTAAGCGCCTTTTACCAGCCTTACAGGTATCTTCTTGCCATACTTTTCAGCAAGGGTTCTCAAATATTTTATTACCGGCAGCGCACGCTTACCGTAGGCCTGCACAACAAAACCAAGTCCGTTATAATCTTTAAAGTAATCGTCCTTCAGCAGCTCCTCAAACACCATAAGCGAAAGCTCAAGGCGATAACTTTCCTCGGCATCTATGGCCATCCATATATTATTATCGCGTGCTTCCAGCGCTATCTTTTTCAGGCGCGGCAGCAATTCGTTCATCACTCTTTCGCTTTTCGCCAGCTCATATCTCGGGTGCAGTGCAGAAAGTTTTACCGAAACATTGTTACGCTGAAAAAGCGGCGTGGAATCATTCTCGTGCAGCTTACCAACAGCTCTTATCCCCTGCTTATAGCTGTTGAAGAACTTCTCTGCCTGTTCCTGTGTGCGGGCACCTTCGCCCAGCATATCGAAAGAAAATATGTAACCCTGCTTACCTATCTTCGCGGCTTTATCGAGCGCCTTTTTTATATCCGTACCAAGCACAAATTTCTGGCCGAGTATCTGCATACCTTTTTTCAGCGCCTCGCGCACAAGCGGCTCGCCCATCCTGCCCGTAATGCGGGAAAGTGCAGAGTGTAAAGCTCCCGAATCTTTAGAAAGGCTCAGTATTCTGCCGCTCAGCATCAGCCCGTAGGTAGATGAGTTAAGCAGCAATCCGGAATCTTTCGATATATGTTTTTTCCAGTCGCCTTTTTCCAGCTTGTCGCGAATCAGCTCGTCGGCGCTTTCAGCATCCGGCACGCGCAGCAGCGCTTCCGCCAGACACATTATCGCAACGCCTTCATGACTATCCAAAGAATACTCATTGAGAAAAGTCTCAATGCTTAAGCCATCAGAATTTTCGCGTATATCTTCTACGTATTTACGCGCGCGGTCAAAAATATCATGAGCCTTTTCCTGAAATATGGTGGCCTTGCCCAGCAGTTCTTTAACCAGTCTGCGCTCATCATCAAATGCGTGTGCAGCCAACGCGGTAAGTTCAGGCAAGTTGTTCATATAATGGCCTTTTTGACCGTTAACTAAAATAATAATAGCACTAACTATATATTATATAGTATAAGAACATCGAATTACAAAATCAGGCAAGAGAAATGAAGTTAGACAAGATAAGACAATACGTTGGCAATCGTGTTATCGGGCAGAAAAACCTCATCGAAAGCATGCTGGTATGCCTTATATCAGGCGGCCATATGCTGGTGGAAGGTATGCCGGGTCTGGCAAAAACAACCGCCACAAAATCCCTGGCAGAAAGCATAGATGCTAAGTTCAAGCGTATCCAGTTCACGCCAGATCTGCTACCGGCAGATATTACGGGTTCTGATGTCTTCATCCGCGAAAGGGATAAGTTCGAATTCCACCCGGGTCCTATATTCAACAACATAATTCTGGCTGATGAAATTAACCGTGCCCCTGCAAAAGTGCAGTCTGCATTGCTGGAAGGTATGGGCGAAGCGCAGGTAACGGTAGGTCTTAACACATTCAAACTGCCGGAACTTTTCATGGTCGTTGCAACGCAAAACCCGATAGAGCAGGAAGGCACATATAACCTGCCGGAAGCGCAGATGGACAGGTTCATGATGAAGGTAGTGGTTGAACACCCTAATTTTGATGAAGAGCTTGAGATACTGCGTATGGAACAAGGCAAGCGCCGCTCTCCTGCAACTGAATCCGTCACTACAATAGATGAGATATTGCTGGCGAGAAAGAACGCAGCCAATATATATGTAGATGAAAAGATAGAGCGCTACATAGTTGCAATAGTAATGGCCTCGCGTGAGCCTGCAAGGTTCAGCCAGAATCTTGCCACGCTTATCCGCCACGGTGCTTCACCGCGTGCATCTATTGCTCTACTTAACGGGTCTCGTGCACTTGCTCAGCTGGAAGGGTTAGATTACGTTGCGCCTCACCACGTGCAAAAAATAGCGGCAGATATACTCCGTCACCGTATCATTCCAACCTTCGAGGCCGAGGCCGATAACGTCACCACAGATGATATCATCACGCAATTGCTACAGGTGGTAGCGGTAGGATAAGCAGGTAAAACATATGCTTTATCCTAATTTCAAAGAACTTCTTTCTTACGAGGCCGCCGCGAAGGGCGTCAGCCTTTCCATGAATAAAAAGCTTCCTACGGGTGTCGGTAATTTCCTTTCTGCCTTTAAGGGGCAGGGCATGGAATTTGATGAGATACGCGAATATGTATATGGCGATGATGTGCGCGATATAGAATGGCGCGCTTCTGCCAGAGGCGATGCTACATATGTTAAAACCTATCACGAAGAACGTCACCGCAACATAGTCATCGCAATAGATAATAACAGCTACATGAAGTTCGGCACGCGCGGAACTTTCCGTAACGTGCAGGCAGCAAGGGCGGCGGCATTGCTTGGTTTTGCCGCGCATCGCAATCAGGATAAGGTGGGCATATATGTATATGGTGGCCTGCGTAACCGTTTTAACTTTTTCCGTCCGGTAAGTACAAAGCGCTCGCTTATCTCGTCGCTAAAATTACTTTCCGAACCCCAGCCTGAAACCCTAGAAGACTATTCAACAGATGGCGCGATATTCAATCTGCGCCGCATTGGCGCTAACCCAAATATCATGTTCGTCATTTCTGATCTGCGTATGATAACGCCAGATACCGGCAAAAGTTTTTACAGCGCAGGGCGCAAGCCAGAACTCATATTCATCAACATCACAGATGATAACGACAGCCAGATGCCGGATGTGGGCAATATAATATTTGAATATGAAGGCAAACGTTTTTCAATAGATACTTCGGCCAGAAGGGGCATGGAACGCTACCGCAAAATATACGCAGAAAAGCGCGAGCTGCTCGACATTACCGCCAAAAAACTCGGCGCGCGCGTAATAGATATCAACACGCGGGATGATGTAGCCAAAACACTGATAGCGGGGCTAAAAGCATAATGCAGAACAACAGTAAATTGCTGGAAAAGCTGCATGATATCCATGGCGTGGAAGGTATATCCATATGGCCGCTTGCCCCGGGCTGGTGGCTGGTTACGGTTATATTAATTGCAGCTTTTATTGTGGTTGCAAAAAAACTTCTCAAGCGTCGTGCATACCGTAAAAGCTGGCGTTACCGTCTTGAGCGTGAGCTGGATATAATGGTGGAGCAGCTCGCTCCGGAAAATACAAAACAGACCATTGCCGGAATGAACGATATATTAAAACGCCTTGCCATGCATACTTACGGTCGCGATGAATCTGCGCCGCTTGCCGGTAAAAAATGGCTGGTATGGCTTGCCAACCGCGATCCCGCCAGTTTCAACTGGACCAAAAAAGGTAACCTGCTGGTAGAATATCCGTACATGCCAAATGATAAAGTTCAGGCCACTTCAGATGAGGTTAAAGAACTAGCGAAGGCAATAAAATCATGGTTGAGGTCTTAAGCATATGGGCGGAATAGAATTTCAGTATCCGTATTTTGCGCTGCTTTTGCTGCTGCCGCCGCTCGTCTATTTTTTCATTCTTCCTTCCCGTGGAGAAAAGGAAGGCATACCTGCAATATATAATCCAAACGTGCAGTTTTTTTCAGAAGCTTACGGCACCAGCAAAGAAGAAAGCCGCGAGGTAAAAAGATTCAACTACCGCCTTATGCTTTTATGGCTGCTGCTTACTCTTGCGGTCATGCATCCGCAGCGCGTAGAGCGTTTCAGCAAAACCTCAAGCCGCGGCTACGATATAATGCTGGCGGTAGATCTCTCCCGTTCCATGCTCGCGCTAGATTTCGCCGATCTGAATAATGATGACCGCCGCACAAGGCTGGATGTTGTAAAGACCGTCGCGGGAGAATTCATCTCCGGCAGAAAGGGAGACCGTATCGGTCTTATATTATTCGGTGATAGCGCCTATCTGCAAACACCTCTCACGCCAGATTCCGCAACTGCGGCAACCATGCTTAACCTTTCTGCTATCGGTATGGCGGGTAACGCCACCGCAATAGGCGATGCTCTGGCGCTCGCGGTAAAAGCGCTTATCCAAAGGCCGGAAGGTTCACGCATAATCATTCTGCTTACAGATGGCTCAAACACAGCGGGCGTTATCAATCCGGTTGAAGCAGCGCGTCTTGCAAGTTCCTACGGCATCAAACTTTATTCCATAGGTATCGGCCGCAAGGGAATAGTGCCAATGCCAACAGCCAGTGGCGGTATCGGCTATGCGCGTATGGATATAGATGAAGTTCTGCTCAAAAAAATATCGGAAGAAACAGGCGGCGCATATGTCCACGCGGGTGACGAAGCAGCGCTGAAGGATATCT
>JAMHZE010000168.1:0-1380 GCA_035909535.1 Rickettsiales bacterium
ATCCTGCTGCGGGTCAGGTACTTGCGCGTATAGTTTCTATCGATCCTATCTATGCTGAATTTAATATAGACGAGCAGACATATCTTAAATTCTTCGGTGCAGGTCAGTCTATTACAGATGTCTCCCAGATACCTGTTCAGATAAGTCTTGCCGGTGTTTCAACACCTGTAGCAAGTGGCTTCATGAGGTCTTTCGATAACCAGCTCGATACAAAATCCGGCACCATCCGTGCCCGCGCCGTATTCGAGAACAAGGAAGGTCGCCTGCTTCCTGGCCTGTTCGCCAGCGTAAGGCTTGGCTCGATAGAAAAGAGAAAGGCCATACTGGTTACAGATAGAGCGATCGGCACAGATCAGGATAAAAAATACGTGATGGTGGTTAATGCAGAGAACAAGGTAGAATATCGCCCTGTTACCATCGGTTCTCAGATAGAAGGCCTGCGTATCATTCTTACCGGATTGCAGGAAGGTGAGCGTGTAATAATCAGCGGGCTGTTCAAGTACCGTCCTGAAATGCTGGTAGACCCGCAGGAAACAGAAATGTCCGCAAATGGTGCTCCGGCTCAGCCTCAGCAGCCTCAAGCCGCGGCAGAATCTGAAACCCCTAGTGAATAGAAGATAACATGAATATATCAAAATTCTTCATAGACCGCCCGATATTCGCAAGTGTTATATCGATACTTATATTCCTTGCCGGTCTGGTTTCAGTCAACCAGCTTCCTATATCGGAATATCCGGAAGTAGTGCCGCCATCTATCGTGGTGAGTGCCGCTTTCCCGGGTGCTTCTCCTAAAGTTATCTCAGAAACCGTAGCCACTCCTCTGGAAGAGCAGATAAACGGTGTTGAGAACATGCTATACATGTCATCTCAGGCTACTTCAAACGGTGTACTTGGTATTAACGTAACATTTAAGCTCGGCACAGACCCGGATCTCGCCCAGCAGCTGGTGCAGAACCGTGTATCTCAGGCTCTTCCGCGCCTGCCGGAAGAGGTTCGCAGGCTCGGCGTAACAACGGTAAAAAGCTCCGCAGATCTTACAATGGTGGTGCACCTTACCTCGCCAAATAACAGGTACGATACCCTATACTTACGTAACTATTCCGTACTCAATATTAAAGACAGGCTGGCACGTATCGCAGGCATAGGTCAGGTAGAGATATTCGGCGGTGGTGATTACGCCATGCGTGTCTGGCTCAACCCGCAAAAGATAGCCGAGCGTAACCTTACCGCTTCAGAAGTTGTTAATGCGATAAGAGAGCAGAACATACAGGTAGCAGCAGGTATTATCGGTGCGTATCCTGCAAAGTCCGATATCGATCTTCAGCTTACGGTCAACGCCAAAGGCCGTCTTCAGAACGTAGAGGAATTCGAAGAGAGAAT
>JAMHZE010000169.1:0-11607 GCA_035909535.1 Rickettsiales bacterium
CCCGGGCTGTTAACGCGCATTATCACGGCCTTAACGTTATCGTCCTCTTCCAGTTCTTTCAGAATGGCAAGCCTGTCCTGATCCTCAAATATAATATTATTTACGTTTATACGCGCCACGTAAGGCTTATTTTTTTTAAGGCCTTTCAGGGCGCTGCCGCCAGCTATTATAAGAATAGCGGCTATTATGGCGCAGAACGCAAGCGCACGCCACGTAGATATCTGTGACTTAAGTCTGGAACGTTCTACCATTGAATCGGGGTCAAGCATAGGTTATATCCATATAACAAAATGATAAATCCTCAAGAAAAATACATTGCCCTGCTGCATAGTTCCAGCAAAACCTCTTATCGCGAGGGGCGCACGCTCATATTCCGTAACTATGTGTCTAACGGCGCAGCCTCATCGTTCAATGCCACCGCAACAGTGGCTGAAGGGTATAATGTCGGCTATTTGGGTTACGGCTTAAAAAACTCGCTCGAGAGCTTGCCGAAGGATGATGATTTCTTTATCACCGCGCCAGATTCATGGTTCTGCAACTTTAAAAATGTTGAGGTGCTAGATTCCCTGCGCCTGCCAACAAATACCCTCACGCCTGTGGTCACTAATATCCACTCTAACATGAGCAAGGCAGAATATCTGCAAAAGGTAGAGAAGATTAAAAAATATATACTGGCGGGAGATATCTATCAGGCAAATCTCACGCGCAAATTCTGTGGTGAGTTCGCGGGCGTGCCAGACGCCTTCGCGCTCTATTGCGGCCTTAGTTCCATCAGCCCTGCGCCATATAGCGCCTATCTTAAATTTGATGACCTTCACATAATCTCCTCTTCGCCGGAGCTTTTCCTGCGTGTGGAAGAAGGCGGCAAGGTAACAACCTGTCCGATAAAAGGTTCCAAGCCGCAGGGGCAGGGTGCAGAACTTCAGCTTGATGAGAAGGAGCGTGCTGAGAACCTTATGATAACCGACCTGATGCGGAGTGATCTTTCCCGCGCCTGTGTGCCGGGCTCCGTTAAGGTAGAAAAACTTTTCGGTGTGGATGAGTTCACCACAATATCCCATATGCATTCTGAAATAAGCGGTCAGCTTGCTGTTGGTAAAACTCCTGCTGATGCACTGCGGGAATGTTTTCCACCAGGTTCCATGACAGGTGCTCCAAAAATTCGCGCTATAGAAATATGCTCCGAGCTCGAGCACCATCAGCGTGGTATTTATTCCGGTGCGCTCGGCTACTTCAATAAAGCAGGGGGCAATCTTCCTGCCTGCGAGTTCTCGGTGGTCATCCGCACGCTGATAATAAAAGGTAACCGTTTCGAATTTCAGGTCGGCGGTGGTATCACCCACGGTTCAGATGCAGAAAAAGAATGGGAAGAAACAATGATAAAAGCCGCCCC
Organism: Rickettsiales bacterium; assembly: GCA_035909535.1. GTDB lineage: Bacteria > Pseudomonadota > Alphaproteobacteria > Rickettsiales > UBA8987 > JAMHZE01. The sequence goes on from JAMHZE010000169.1 coordinate 1,394, forward strand.
GATAGCGCGCCTGCTCGGTATAGAAAAACAGGTTAGAGGCCTTTAATACCTGCCGGCATTACGGTCATTATCCCTGCCGTTATCGCGCTTGCCTTTACCTTTTTTGCCCTGTTCAACTATTGCTTTTATCGGGTTGCCGGCCTGCTTGCGAGACTCCTCGCGCTTTGCTCTTTCTTCCTCAACAAAGCGTGTCCGTTGAGTTTCAAATCCTTGCTGAAGCTGCGCCAGTCTGCCAAAAGTTTCTTTGATCGTTTTTGCCGAGTTCTCAAGCAGGTCGCCATCCAGCTTGTTGCTCCGCTCTAAAACGCTGTCTATCTTTATGTTTCTTTTTGCGGCTTCCAGCATGCCGTCCAGCGTTGCCTCATCAAGCTCCTTAAGATCTGCCGTTCTTTTGCTTATGGTAACAGCCATCATCTGATCTACCCTGTCTGCCCAGCCGCTTCGGGGCAGCTTTTTCCCCACCTCTTTTCTAAACTTATCAAGATTGCGGTCTATAGTGTTGTTATCTATTTTCATGGAATCCCCCTGTAATTATTAAAGTCCAAGCACATCCTTCATGCTGTAAAGCCCCGACTTTTGCTTGCCTGCCCACAATGCTGCACGCACTGCGCCTTTGGCAAACACCACGCGGCTGGATGCCTTGTGCGTCAGCTCAACGCGCTCACCGTCGCCGGCAAACATAACCGTGTGATCGCCCACAACATCACCGCCGCGTAGAGTTGCAAAACCTATCGCGCCTTCCTTGCGTGCGCCGGTATGGCCATCGCGTACTTTATCCCAAACATTCTCAAGCTTTACCTTGCGGCCTGCTGCTGCCGCCTTGCCAAGACCAAGCGCCGTACCGCTCGGAGCGTCAACCTTCTTGTTGTGGTGCATCTCCACCACTTCAATGTCATATTCTACGCCCAGCGTAGCCGCAGTTTTCTCTACCAGAGAAAGCAGCAGGTTAACACCAATGCTGAAATTCGGTGCATAAACTATACGGGCTTTTTTTGCGTAAGTGCCAAGCAGCTCTTCCTGATGCGCGTTAAGGCCAGTAGTGCCGATAATATGCACAAGGCCTTTTTCTGCGGTCAGCTTGCCAAGCGCTAAAGTATTCTCAGGGGTTGAAAAATCTATGATAGCATCAACGCTGTTCAGAAATTCTTCCTGGCTATCTGTTACTTTTATACCAAGCGGTTTTCTTGCTACAAGCTCGCCCATATCTGCGCCAACATTAGGGCTGCCGCTTACTTCAAGGCCACCTGCAAGTTCTGCGCCTTCGGTATTCAGAACACATTCTATGTTCATTCTGCCCATTCTGCCTGCTGCGCCAACTATACCTATTCTCATAAATCCTCTTTTAATGTTTCCTTTGCGGGAAAAATTCCTTAAAACTCTTACACATATATAAGTGGTTCTAACCCCAAACTCTAGTGGAAATTTATGCTCGCGATACTCGTCAGGTTATGGATAGCATTGTTGCCGCTGGCGATATTCCTTGTATGGTACTATACCAACATCACGCATTACAGGCAGCAGAACCTCTACGATGAATTTCTGCTTAAGCGTAACCGCTATATGTTCTGGGCATTGGTTTCGTGTTTCCTTATAGTAGTTGCGCTGCTTGGCTATTATGCGTTCAGCGAACCTTCCATGCCTATCCCGCAAAGCGATAATATAGTTTCTACAGGGGGTAGTAATGTTCGATAGCAATATGTTTGAAAGCGGTATGGAGATACTGCAGATCATTTCCCGTGGCCGTGGCGAGGCGCGCTTTGTCGGGGGCTCGGTACGAAACCTGCTGCTTGCCAAAGCCGGGGTAGAAGTTCCTCCTTCAGATGTTGATATCGCAACCACCCTTACGCCGGATGAAACTACAAAGCTGTTTGAATCTCACGGTATCCGCGTTATCCCAACGGGTATAGATTTCGGCACAGTAACCATTGTCTACAAGCAGCAGAATTACGAGATAACCACGCTCCGAGCCGATATCGAAACAGATGGCCGCCATGCCGAGGTTCGCTACACGAAAGACTGGAAGGAGGATGCATCCCGCCGTGATTTCACATTCAACGCGCTTTACATGGATGAAGATGGCGAGATAACCGATTTCTTCAACGGCCAGGAAGACCTCAAAAATGGCATCGTCCGTTTCATCGGCAATGCAGAAGAAAGGATAAAGGAAGACTATCTCCGTATCCTCCGTATGTTCCGCTTCCATGCTTATTATGGCTCCGGCAATATCCTGCAATCTCAGCTGGATACCTGTAAAAACTTACGTGATGGATTAAATATAATTTCCGGTGAGCGTATCCGCGCCGAGATGTTAAAGCTGCTTTCCTCACCTAATCAGCAAAGCGCACAGCACGCTCTAGAACAGATGGTAACAACAGGCGTATTCCGGCAGATATCCGGCATAGATGAAAAGCACTACCGCATGCCGCGTTTCTCGCGCCTTTACACGTTAACTAATGAACCTAACCCGATAGTTTCGCTCGCAACCATTCTCTGCTCTAAAATCCCGGAAGAGGAGATAGAAACCTTTGCCGCCCGCTGGAGGCTTTCCAATAAAGAACTCCGCTTTTTTTTCCGCCTACGCGAGTCGATGAAGATAGATTATGCTGATGACTACCAGATACGCAATTCAGCGCGTATCAACGGCAAGGATGAATTCCACGACCATATAATATTAAACTACGGCAAAAGCCGCGTAACTGAAGAGCAGGGCAGGGAGCTGATAAAATTCGCGACCTCATTTGCCGTGCCGGATTTTCCTCTTAAAAGCGCAGACCTTATGGCAAACGGTATAAAGCCCGGTAAGCAAATGGGCGAGATACTCCGCCGCGCTGAAGAGATATGGGAGCGCTCAAACTATACTTCAACAAAGGAAGACCTGCTGAAACAGGTTATAGCTAGCTAATTACCTTCCGCTTGTGCGTGTAGGCCCATCTTTGCCGCTGAATATTTTAGCCAGGCTATCAAGCTTAGCTTCAAGCTTCAGCCCTACAAAAACCTCATTATTCTGCCTGTCATGGCTTACATGCGTGCCGGTATGAATAAGTGTTTCGGTAATATCACCAAGCCTGTTTTCAGCTGCCAGAGTATCTAAAACCACGGCTTGGGTTATAGGCTGTTCAGCATTTACCCATGTATGGTAATTATGGTTTTGATTCATGAGGGCGGTATACTCACTTCTGTAGTCGCCTGCATATACCGGCATATCCTTAGAGCTAAAATTCTTGCCTGCATAGGCTGCATTCAGCCCAATAGCAAGTGCGCCGCCTAATAGGTCCTTAGAAAGTTCGATCTTAGCTATCATGTTAGGTGCATCAAAATGAGAACCACTATATTTGCTAAGATCATCGCCGTATGTTGGTGTATGCAACGGAGTGCTGATATCTATCTGGCCTCTATATCCGTTATTCTTATATTCAAGCCCTGCGCCGCCATAAAGCGTACTAGAGCCGTCACTGAAGCTATTAAAGCTTGGGCCGACCATTACATTAAGTTTGTCTTCTTTTACTTCAAGGCCAAATGCCAGTCCGGTTGAAAGCCTTGGCAAGGCTGAAAAATTATGGCCTATCATGTTGGCTTCAGCTGCCCTTTGGTCAACATTCATCAATGTCGTGGTAGATCTAAGGAAGGTATCAGCGCCTGCCCAGTATTGCAGCTTTGCTTCTAGGTTGGTTGCATTGGCGCGCTGTAGTATCTTATCTGTGATCGTTGAATTGCTCTTATATTCCGATTGTTCAAACTCGGTCACGTTAGATGTCATACTCACGAATGCCGAGTTAGGATAATTTCCATTAACGCTATGTCCGTTATACTGGTAATTGGTCGTCATATCGGTTTGTGTTGTATGAACCGTGGTCTCTGTCTTCAGTTGATTAGAGCTGTTTACTATACCTGCACCCGCACTTATGCTGGCTTCAAATCGCCCTTTATCATTATCCGCAGAAACTATGCTTGGCGCATCGTCCCTGTCTTTGTTTATCTTTGCACGCATTTCCTGCGGTATAAAGCCTTGGTCAACTGCATTATCAGATGCGTTCACACCAACAAGCTGGGTAAATTCATCCATCTTTACTGCGCTTATCGTAGCCCCAATAAGTTCAGTATTTCTTATTCTTGTGGCTTCAAGTGTAAGCAGCCCGCGAGAATCCAGCCCGTTAAGATTCGTATGGGTAATAGATGTCGCACTTAGGTTTACATCAGTAAGCCTGCTTTCACTCATATCGGCGTAATTTATTTCAGAAAGGCATATGCTCGAGCCGGTTATTTTTATACCTCTCATTTTTGCCAGATCAAAATTAGCACCTGTCATGGCAACGTTCTCTATTACTGCTCCGCGCAGCTTTGCTCTTTCAAAATCCAGATGCACCGGTATCGTTAAAGGTGTTTCAGGCGTGGTATTGAACACAAATCCATCAAGGTCAGCGCTTCTGTTCTTAAGCTTGGTCCTTGCATAGCTGTTCCATATCTCTGCGCCTTCTCTCTGCGCCTCTTTGTTGTCGCCAGCCGCCTCTATGGCATCAAGCGCCTTACGCAAGGTTTGCTTATCCTTGTTATCATCACCGTGGCTTATCTTTTCTTTGCCACCGTTCAGCTCGTTATCAAATTCAACCATAGTCCCTCAGTTATTTTAATTATTAGTGTATCTGCGGTGTTTTTTTAGGCTTGCCGTCGCCGCCAACGTTAAAGCCTATAGTGCCTTGAATCAAGGTTGTGTTCTGCGAGAAACTTTGCGGAGTAACATCATGCACAGATGCACCAAGAGCCGTACCTAACTCAGCCATTAGTTTAACTCCAAGGTCCAGCTTGCCGTCAAAAAACCCCTGAGAAACCTGTGCAGAATATCTTGTAAACTCGCCTATAGAATAATGTTCGCTGCTTGCATTTGTTGCAAACGGCTTAGATAGGCTCACGCCAATTTGTGTATGCTTATCGCTTCTGTAGTTAGCGCCAAGCTCAACGCTGTAGCTCTGCGAGTTAAGTACGCCCGTATTATAGTTGGCATCTATTCTGTGGATTCGCATTTCTTGGCCGGAGCCGCCATAACCGTTGAACCTGTTGGCATCAATGCCTGACAAAGAATATTTATTGTCTGTAAAGCCAAGGCCACCTGTAAAGCTTAGGCTTGTGGTTGCATCAAACCTTGTATGCAGCGCTGCTGAAAAGCTTTCTTTTTCAAAGGTGCTGGTAGTGCCGTATCTACTTTTTTCTGTTGCCGTACCGTTTTGTTTTTCAAAATCCAGCACAGAAGCAAGGGCAAACTTATCGCTAAGCCTGTACTGCATAGTATTTTTAAGGCTAAAGCTGTTTGTTTCATAACTTTTGTTAAGCTTAACATAAGTATTCAGGTCAGCCCCGGTTGCTACTACTTGCGGGTAGCTTTCCACCATGTCAGCGCTTGGATGTTTCACCTGCGAAAAATTGATGTCAGATGTGCCTCTGCCTGCACTAACTGTTGTGGTAGTGGTAAAGCGGGAAGGGGTATCATCTTCCGTTAACGCCGCTATTGCTGTGCTACGCCTGCTCTCTTTAGGTGTTATCGTATCGGTGGTCGGAAATCTCGGGCCGATTTCTTCCTGCTCTTTCGGCTTCGGAGCCGAATCTAAAGCCTCACGGAAATTCTTTGGTACTAGGTTCAGCGTCTCGGCATCTGCCATTACGCGGTCAACCTTAGTGCTGCCATCTGTTTCTATAACAAGGTCTTTCTTGCTATCTGTTTTTATGCCCACAAGCTGAGAATCGTTCAAATTCGCGCCTTTCAGGTTTATCTGGCCGTTCAGAACAGCTTCGGTAAAATCGGCGCTTCGTAAATCACTGCCTTCAAAGTTACAGTTTGTAAGCTCGGCCTTGGCAAATATAACATCGCTAACGTTACTGCTGCAAAGCGATATGCTGCTGGCGGTAGCGTATGAAAGGTCAGAGCCGGAGAAGTTGGCCTCAGATATAGATGTGCGCGAAAGATCGGCGCCACGCAGATTTGCGTTGCTGAAATCCAGGCCTCTCGGCAGTGTCTGCACAAAATCAGGGTTGCTGGATCTGTTGAATACAAAATTCTCAAGGCCTATCTGCGCGCCTTCACCAAAGGCATCCCTGCCTGCTTTAACAAAACTGTTCCACTTATCAGCGGCCTGTTTCTCGGTAAGGCTGCCATCGTTAAAGCCGTCGATCACCTCGCGCAACACCCGGGCTGACTCCGTGCCACCTTTACCTTTCTTTGAATCCTCTATCTCTACCATAACTGCCTTCTTTATTTTTATCTCTTATATCACCTTATTGTTAAGGTTCTGTTACTTGCCACCGCGGCCACCGCCCTTACCATCTTTGTTATAAGCTGCCGAGCTCGCGCATGAAGCCATGCTTGCCACGTGGTCGTCGCCAGCTGCTGCTATTGCTATCTGCTGACCAAGGGTCAGGCCTTTAGATGCAGAGCCTCCATCCATTTCTTGCCTTGGCTCTGGCTTATAATGCGCCTTACTCAGCACTGCTGCTGCAAATACGGCATCCTGCAGGTCGGCTTCAGGTAGCCTGTTGGCTATAGCTGCCAGCTGCTCCGGAGAAACTCCCTTTATATTCTTTAATGGCTCAACATCTTTGTTGTTATCCTTGCCGTATTCCTCCACCAGCCCTGGGGCTTTCTTCATAAGTCTGTCAAACTGGTTCCTGTCGGCATCGGTTATTTTAGTATTGCGCTCTCTTGTATCTACTTCGTCTGTTCTCGCAGTGTTCCATTCTTTTGTACCTACGGTTGCCTGTTCCCTTTTGGTAAGAGCATCTTTTTGTGCCTGCGGGTCATATTCCAGTATCTCCTGACCTTTATGTTTTGCTTCACCGCCTATATATGCGCCTGTAGTATCTATGTCGCCTATGGTGGTTATCCTTGCTCCATAACCGCGGAACTTAAGGTTTTGCAGATTGGCCTCCCGCATATCAAAAGGCTTGTCGCCGCCACCTATAACAAGGCCGGTATCGCCTGTTATTACAACGCCTTCAAGGTTCTTTATGCTGCCGTTCCTTATAACAACATTCTCAAGCACGGCTTCAAAGCGTTCAAAATCTTTCGTGCCGGAATCTTTTGTGGCGCTTTTCAGGGTGTCTGGTAAATGCGCTTCTGCAAAGCTGATATCATGCAGCTTTACGCCTTGCATGTTTGTATCACGAAAATCCCATTTGCCGGCGACGTTATAATGTTCACCTATTGCCTTGCCTGGCCCACCTATGTTATAACCCTGAACTTCCATGCCCTGAAGCTGTAGTTCTCGCGGGTTCCCATCTGCATCTCGTGCATTTTCTTTGTATGCGGCATATGCTTTGGCGTCATTGCGTGCGATAAAATTCTTCACTGCTGCCACGTCATCAGCGTTATATTTTGCCAGCTCTGCTATCTGAGCTTTCTGTTCTTTTGTTAATTCCTTCTCGTCCAATCCGCTCATAACCACCTCATTCACCCAATTGGGGTATAGGTAATTATACCATAGAAGTGTTAACAAATGGTTAACAAACCATTGAAATTTATAGCTGTGGCGTTTATGCCAGAAGGGTTAACATATTGAAATATAAGAAAGTATAGATAAGTCAGCGATTCTTAATAACTGTTTCTATCAGGTCGGCCAGCTTTTTATCGGCATCGGGTATACCAGCGCTGCGAGATTTGGCCGCGGTATCGCTAAGGGTAGAAGGCAGCTTAAAAAAGTTCTCAATTCGGAAGGCCAGCGCCTCCGGTGTAAAGCTTGCTTCCGGCAATACCCATCCGGCTTCCTGATCCTCGTAGGAATTCGCATTCACCATCTGGTGATTATCTTTTGCATTCGGCAGCGGTACCATTATTACCGGCCTGCCAGCTACGCTTGCTTCTGCCAGAGATGATGCTCCGCTGCGGCAGATAATAAGATGGCTTGCCGCCATGCGGCTCGGCAGGTCAACAAAAAAGCTCGCCAGTTCTGCATTCACACCCATACCGCTATATGCGTTGCGCACGCGTTCAATATCTTCCGCGCGGGTCTGCTGGTCTATGCGTATCCTTTTGCGATATTCTTCCGGAAGAATACGGATAGCTGTTGGCACAATATCGGCAAACACGCCTGCGCCCTGGCTTCCACCCGTTACCAGAATATGCAGAGATGTGTTGTCGTCAAAAACAGGGTAGGGCAGTTCACGTAGATGCTGTACTGCCGGGCGCACCGGGTTGCCGGTATATGTAACCTTAGCAAGGTCTCTGTCTTCAATATGCGTAACATCAGGGAAGGCGGTTGCAATAGCATCAACCTTGCCTGCAAGCATTTGGTTGGCTTTGCCCAGCATAGAATTCTGCTCGTGTATAACCGTGCCGGTATTTTTGGAAACACCTGCATAAAGCGTAGGAAAGCTTGGGTAGCCGCCAAAGCCTATCACGCATTTCGTATTATATTTCTTTATCAGTTTTTTTGCGCGCCGGTAGCTCGTTATCTGGCTTATCGCGCCGAGAGCTTTATTTTTTAAACTGCCGTAAGGGTAGCGCACCGGAATGAATTCAACGGAAATATGCTCGCTTTTCGGCAGATATTTTTCTGTACGTTTATCGGTAAGAAGAATGGCCTTGTAACCTCTGCGGCTCATTTCTTCGCCAAGCGCAATAGCGGGGAATATATGTCCACCTGTGCCGCCCGCGGCAAGAAATATTACGCCTTTGTCATTATCACTCATGAAGAAAAGTTATAGAGAAAGTTTTTCAGTTTACAAGCGCGTAGCTTTTTTACTTTTTTTAGTCGAACTCTACTACAAAAGATGTGCGGTTAATGAACAGGTTGCCTGCCGCGCCCTTGTTGCAACGCCAGTTTATATAGTCGCCATCAGCAAAGGTAAAGCTGTGCGTGTTATTCTGGAAAGCTCCCGTGCTTGTGCTTGGCACTGTTATAACAAGCGCTGTATCCGCGCTGTTCTTTCTTAAATAGCAGTTCATAGGGTTAGCTGATGCATTGGTATTAACATATATCTGTGCGTTCCTTATGGTGCCGCTACCATACATTCTTACCCTTGAAGGGGTTTCAGCACCGTCTAGTGATGTGTGTCCACCTATAGTAAGGAAGCGGTTTGCGTTAGATGACATGTTCGCCGTACTGCCGTGGCTGTAAGAGAACATCTGGAAGGCTTTGCCATCATATTCAAGGTCGTAGGCTATTATAGGTATGGTAGTTCCACCTGTACCTGTACCCATCTGTACGCCGCTATTAATAGTATCGCCTATCTGTAAGGCCTGTGTATTCACGGTATCTTCAAATACACCTGTTGCACCTGCCGGTATAGTAACGGAAAGATTGCCATTGCTGCCGTTTACCCTGCTTCTTACATAAGTGGTAGAAGTTCGGGTATTTGCTGTAACATAAACATACATATTTTTTATTGTCGCGGCCTCAAGTATAGGGAATCTTATCTGTGCATCTTCACTTGTAATAGTGCTCGACGATTCTCCCAAAATCGGTACGTAGCGCATTTGACTTGCTGAGTTGAATGCCGCTGAGCCTAACGTTGCCAATTTCATTATCAGCTTGCCGCTTTCTGATTGGAAGTAGCTGTAAATTCTGGTCAAGGTGGTAGATCCTGAGGTTCTGTCCACGAAGTAAGATATAGTATCGCCATTTAAAGCCGTATCTGTATTTACAGAATCAGTTATCGTACCGGTGCCGCTTGCCGGGAAGGTAACACTCTGCGCCCCGTTCGCGCCATTGATCCGGAAGTGGTAGACAGATGCGGCAGATGCCGTATTGCCTGAAACATAGGCTGTAAGGTTAGAGAATGTACCTGGAGTTCTGTTAATTATCCTTGCTGCAACCTCTGTGCCCTGTTGCACAGCAGAGCCCGAACCTATTCCAAGGAATACATCGGCACTGTTATTTGTACCGTAAGAAACAATGAAAGGCACCTTGTATCCCTTCAAACATACAGGGGTTACTTCCGCGTCATCTTGAGTGAGGACGGTATCCATGCGGACGATGTCATCGGTGCTGCTGCCCCAGAACTGGCAGTGCATGCAGAGTTTCATATCTGCGCCGGTAACGTTGTCGCTGCGGCCGAACACCACAATGTCATCGAACGCGGCATTGGCGGGAAGCGGCGTTACAGGAGAAAAATAGAATCTGCGAGGAACATCATTGGCATCGTAATTCAGCGCGGAATACGTACCGCTGCCCGCTACCGCATCATCAGCCACACCATCCGGAACCCTGAAATTCAGCCCGCTACGGTCG
>JAMHZE010000170.1:0-12641 GCA_035909535.1 Rickettsiales bacterium
GGCAGGTCAACCAGTATCACGCCATCAGCGCCGGCCTTCACCGCATCTTTACAAAACTTCTCAACACCATAAACAAAAACAGGGTTGTAATAGCCCATTAGTATCAGCGGGGTTTTGTCGTCTTTCTTCCGGAAGCCGCTCATCAGCTCAAGGCACTTCTTTATATTGCAGCCTGTTTTCAATGCTCTCTGAGCCGCACGCTGAATGGTCGGGCCTTCCGCCATCGGGTCAGAAAAAGGCATACCCAGCTCTATCAAGTCAACTCCTGCGGAGGGCAGGTTTTCTAGCAACCCGGCAGTTGTGGTACCGTTAGGGTCGCAAGCCATAATGTAAGAAACAAAGGCCTTTCTGCCCTTCTTTTTCAGCTCTGCAAATTTATTCTTTATTCTGCTCATTATGGAAATACCGGAGTAAAGTTCAGACCCATTTCTTCATCAAGGCCAAATACCAGATTCATGTTCTGCACCGCTTGGCCAGATGCACCCTTAGTAAGGTTATCAATGGCAGAAACTATTATGCTGCGGCCATCCACACGGCTGGCAAAAACGTTGATAAGCGCAAGGTTCGTCGTAGCAACATCTCGCATGGTAGGCACATAGCCACCTTCTGCTATCTTCACAAACTTCTCGCCCTTATAGCGTTTTTGCAGCTCCTGCTTAAGCTGTTCTGCGGTCACGCCTTTCTCATTTTCAACATAAATGCACGATATCATACCACGGCTTAGCGGAACAACATGCGGGGTAAATATCACCTGCACATCCTCGCCGGAGAAAAGCTTTATCTCCTGTTCAATCTCAGATGTATGGCGGTGGCTTGCTATGCCGTAAGGCTTGGTGTTCTCGCTTATTTCTGTGAACAGGTTCGCCTGAGATGCCTTACGTCCCGCACCAGATATACCCGATTTAGAATCTATTATTATGCCGCTGCTCTTTATCAGCTTCTTTTCCACCAGCGGTAATACCGGCAGCAGAATAGAAGTAGGGTAGCAGCCAGGGCAGGCAACAATGCGCGCCTTCTTTATTTCTTCACGTTTTAGCTCTGTAAGCGCGTAAACCGCAGATTTCTGCAGTTCAGTTGCGGCATGGTCATGTCCGTACCATTTTTTGTACTCAGCGGGATCCGTCAGACGGAAGTCAGCAGAAACATCTATTACCTTAATATCCTTAGGCAGTTTCAATGCATATTCCTGCGTAGTTCCGTGCGGCAGGCACATAAACACTACGTCAACGCCCTTAAAATCTTCCTCATCGAATTTTATCAGCTTTGGCAGGCCTGCAAAGGCAAGGTGAGGGTAGGCCTCGCTCAGCTCTTTACCCGCGCTGGAATCGCCTATAAGCGACTTGATGCGCACTTTCGGGTGGTTAAGCAGTATACGTATCAGCTCTGCGCCTGTATAGCCGCTTGCGCCGATTATAGATGCATTAATGGTCATAGTATTACCTGTCAGATTGAATGGGAATATATCCTAAAAATCCCAAAAATAAATAACAACTTCCTGAAACAAAAAAGGGCTGGAATTTCCAGCCCTTTTTCGAAAATCTGTTCCAAACGATTAACGTTTAGAGAACTGGAATCTTCTACGAGCTTTCTTACGGCCGTATTTTTTCCTTTCCACAACCCTGGAATCACGAGTAAGGAAGCCGCCTGTGCGAAGTTCCTTGTGGTTTGTATCTGGGTTATAATTGTCAAGAGCGCGGCTGATACCATGACGAACAGCACCCGCTTGACCAGAAAGACCACCACCTTCAACAGTAGCAAAAACGTCAAATCTGCTTGCGTTCTTGGTAGCTTCAAAAGGCTGGTTGATTATCATTTGCAGTACAGGGCGTGCAAAATATTCCTGGAATGGTTTGCCATTCACGATGATTTTGCCAGAGCCCGGCTTTATCCAAACGCGTGCAGCTGCAACTTTACGACGACCAGTGCCATAAGCGCGGCCTTTTTCGTCGATCTTAGGTTTGCGTGGAGCAGCAGCGTTTTCGTTAGCTACTTCAACAACTGCTTCAGCTTTTTTAGCTTTAGCGCTTTTTTTAACTTCTGTAGGTATATCTATCATGGTTTAACCTTATTTCTTTTTAGAATTTTTTACGTTCTGGCTGGCAACATCAAGTACTTTAGGTTGCTGTGCAGAATGAGGGTGCTCAGTACCCGCATATACGAAAAGTTTCTTGAACTGGTTACGGCCAAGAATATCTTTACGTGATATCATACGCTGAACAGCTTTCTCGATGATCCTTTCAGGCTTGCCTTCAAGGTGAAGAAGTTTCGGAGAAGCTTCTTTAATACCGCCCGGGTGACCGGTGTGACGGTAGTAGCGTTTATCCTGGTGTTTTTTACCGGTGAACACAGCTTTAGCTGCGTTAGTAACGATAACAAAATCACCCACATCTGTAGATGGTGTATAAATAGGTTTGTGCTTACCGCGCAATATCTTTGCAATTTCTGTTGCAAGACGGCCAACAACCATATCAGTTGCATCAACAACGAACCAATCTCTTTTTACTTCCGCCGGTTTGGCGTATTTAGTAGCTTTCACTGCCATAATTCTCTCAAAAATAATAGGTTTCCACGGGTTTGCACCCGTACGGGGGCTTCTATTTCGCAGATAATAGTGCTTGTGTCAAGCCATTATTTCACATAAAAGATGAGCCATGAAAGTAGCAGTTATTGGCACAGGATATGTTGGTTTGGTATCAGGCACTTGCTTCGCCGAGCTGGGCGCCAATGTTACCTGTCTGGATATCGACAAAACCAAGATAGAAGCCCTTAAAAAGGGTAAAATACCTATATATGAGAATGGGTTAGAAAAGCTGGTCAAAAAGAACGCCGCATCAGGCCGTTTAAGCTTCTCAACCGATATATCCGGCGTGGTTTCTCAGGCAAGCCTGATATTCATAGCGGTAGGCACTCCTTCTGCGGCAGATGGCTCGGCAGATCTTACACATATATATAATGTAGCAAGAACCATCGCCCAAAACGCTAAAAACGGCTGTGTGGTGGTTACTAAGTCTACTGTACCGGTCGGCACTAATGATGAGATCCGCAAAATAATCGCAAAAGCCGCTCCAAAGCTTAAGTTCGAAATGGCCTCCAACCCGGAATTCCTGAGGGAGGGCGCTGCCGTGAAAGATTTCCTGGAGCCGGACAGGGTAATAATCGGCGCTGCCAGCAAGGCTGCGTTCAATAAAGTTGCCTCTCTATATCGTCCTATTAAAAAGGTTAAAATCCTTCACACAGATATCCGCACCGCAGAAATGATAAAATATGCGGCCAATGCTTACCTCGCAATGCGCGTTTCCTTCGTGAATGAGGTTGCAGATATATGTGAAAGCGTTGGTGCAGATATAGAAAAAGTATCGGAAGGCATGGGGCTTGATAGCCGCATAGGGCCTCGTTTTCTTAAGGCTGGGCCTGGGTTTGGCGGTAGCTGCTTCCCTAAAGATACCAAGGCTTTCCAGAAGATAGCTAAAGATGCGAAAGCCCCTACAAAAATAATATCCTCGGTCATAGATGCTAACGATAAACGCAAAGTTAACATGGCTAAAAAAATAATTAAGGCCGCAGGTAGCGTTAAAGGTAAAACCATCGGCGTATTGGGCATAGCGTTCAAAGCTAATACAGATGATATACGAGATTCATCTGCGCTGGTGATAATAGAAGAATTGCTTGCAGCAGGGGCAAAAGTTATCGCTTACGATCCGGAGGCGATGAAAAACGCCCGCGGTTATTTCGGTAATGATGTAATGATAGAATATGCCCGTAATTCGGCTGAGGTTATCAAAAAATGTAAAACCATCGCTATAATAACAGAGTGGGACGAGTTCAAAAAACTTAAGGCCGCCCAGTTAAAGGGCAAAACTCTCGTAGATCTGCGAAACCTGTATGAACCTAGCAAAATGAATGGGTTAAATTATATTTCCCTAGGTCGCTAGCAATAGACAAAATCTATTACTTATCTAAAAATTCTATAGATCATTTATCGCTTCTTTCTGCTTTTTCAGCAGCAAATTCCGTGCGCGCAGTATCCTGATGCTATCCATACGCAAATCTGTGGCAAAAAATCATCAGCGTCTGAGCAGTAAAATATCTTTTTATCAGCCTATTAACCATTAAACTTGCCTGTTTTTCTATATTTCTATAAAATTTTCTAGAATTCTCTAAAAAATTATAAAAAATGCTTAATATCAAAAATAAAGAAACCTATCAGCTGGCGAAGAAACTTTCGGGTGTTATGGGGCGTTCTATGACCGTAGCAGTGACCGAAGCGATAAAAGAAAAGCTGGAGAAGGAGAAAAAGAAGGAATATCGAGCGCGCCATAACGTAGCTTCCGAGCTGCTGAAAATAGGCAAACGCTTAAAGGGCAGCCAATGATAATAGATAAGTCCGCCATACTCGCAATTTTGAACATGGAAGAAGATGCAGCCGCATACGCAAAAGCGCTGGAAGAAAGTGATGTAAACATCATCTCTGCCGTAAGCTATTTTGAACTTGCCGCCTATATAGAACGAAAATACGGCGATGCCGGAGCGCGAGAGCTTGATAATTTTATGAAGAAGGCCAATATCAGCATCTATCCGGTAGATGAAAAAATAATAGAGCTGGCGCGGGATGGTTACCGCTTTTTCGGCCGCGGCAAAGCCGGTAGCGGCGTGCTTGGCCTGAGTGATTGCTTCGCTTACGGGCTTGCAAAATTCCTTAATGAAACATTGCTTTTCAAGTCCGAACAATTTAGAAATACAGATGTAACAAGTGCCATCTAGGCTATTAATAAAAGGGGTCATCCAATGTCAGCAAAACCGAAAATGAATTTTCCTCAACAGGAACAGAGCGTAATCACCAAAAACGCAGAATTCTGCGATAAACTTGAGCTGGTTCGCAACGCAGTAACGTGGGATTATCTTGGTTTTTCATATGGTAACCTGCTGCAGGAAGAGTTCAACGAACTCGGTGCAGCCATAAAAGAAAAAGATGAAGTTGAAACCCTTGATGGTGCGTTCGATGTATCGGTAATAGCGCTCAACATAGCCTATAAACTGTTCCGCATGAAGGGTAACTCACATGAAGATGCTCTGGCGCTAACTGAAGAAGGCTTCCACCGCGTGCTGGATAGCAACCTTTCCAAACTCCACCCGGATGGCACTGTAAAGTTCCGTGAAGATGGCAAGGTAATGAAGCCGGAAACCTTTAAAGCTCCTAACTTCGACGATCTTCTGTAGTATCGCTTGTAGTTATTTACCTGGGGCAATGCCCTCTTTCTTGAAGAATGCTTTAATGTTCCTCACGGCCTGACGCGTGCGCTGCTCGTTCTCAATGAACGATATGCGTACATATTCATCGCCGTAATTACCGAAGCCCGCGCCCGGAGAGAACGCCACCTGCGCCTCTTTCAGCATTGTTTTGCAGAACGCTACAGAACCCTGCTTGCGGAATTTCTCAGGTATCCTTGCCCATAAGAACATCGAAGCCGCAGGCGGAGTGATATCCCAGCCGGCCTTTTTCAGCCCGTCACACATTATATCGCGGCGTTTTTTATAAAGTGCGCGTATATCGTCAACATATTGCTGCGGGCCGTTCAAAGCATGAGAAGCCGCGATCTGGATAGGCATAAAGCTGCCATAATCCAGATAAGACTTCACGCGTTTCTGCGCCTTGATTATCTCTTTATTCCCAACGCAGAAGCCAACTCTCCAGCCCGCCATGGAATATGTTTTGCTCAAGGTAGTGAATTCCACCGCAACATCCTTCGCGCCCTTAACCTGAAGCACGGAAGGCGGCGGGTTGCCATCAAAATAGATCTCGTTATATGCAAGGTCAGATATAAGTATAACGTTGTGGAAGCGGCACATATCCACCAGCTCCTCATAAAAAGCCAGCTCAACGGTCTCAGATGTCGGGTTACCCGGAAAGTTCACCACAACCGCGCGTGGCTTCATCTTCTCCATCGCTTTCTTGAACTTCGGCAGCATATCCTTCTCAACCGGAACATCAAAATCGCGCTTTATGCCTTTTATCTCGGCCTCTGCCAGCATAAATCCGTACATATGTATCGGGTAGCTTGGGTCTGGCACAATAATATTATCACCCGGCTTTGTTATTGCCACGGCAAGGTGGTACAGCCCTTCCTTAGAACCTTGAGAGCAGGTTATCTCGGTCTCTGGGTCAAGCGTAACATCAAAACGCCTTTCGTAATATCCGGCAACTGCTTTACGCAGGCCCTGCAAGCCTTGAGAAACGCCATAGCCATGTATATCAGGGCGTGCAACCGCCTCTTTCATTTTACGTATAACATGCTCAGGGGCAGGGGAATCCGGGTTGCCCATGCCGAAATCTATAATGTCCTCACCGCGTTTACGTGCATCCGCCTTTGCATAATTCACTTCAGCGAATACGTATGGAGGCAGCTTGCCAATGCGGTAAAAGTCTTCGTATTTTATCTTATCTGACATAAATTCTTGAATTTGATATTGCTATATTTACCAATAAATCTGGCATTATAAAGGTATTTGTTAGAGATATATGGGGAGTTGAGAAGTTATTTGCCCAGCCCTTGGGCTTTCTCACGCATGTCGCTGGCTTTCTGAATATCCATCATAGTGCGGCATTCAGGGCTTATATCGGCCTTTTCTATGCTGGAATCCTTCTCTATCAGGGCGCGCAGGCGCTCCTGTATAAAGTAGTATATAAACCTCATCTCGCCATCGGTAACCTTGTTATCACCGTAGTCGCGGATAACGTTAACTATTATATCGCAGGCCTGTTTATACTCGCCTTTATCTTCGTACATAAATGCCTGTAGCTGCCTTGTCCAGATAGGCATATCCACTTCTTTAGGTAGTGCTGCAAGCTTACCGGCAATCTTCAGCGCGCGGTCTGTATCTTCCATTTTGTGTTTTGCGTTATATGCCGCCTGAGAATACCACCACCATTTCAGCTCAGGGTGTCTGTCTGCGTGCTGCTCAAGAAAATCCACAATATAGCGTGTATGTTTTTCAGGGGTCTGAGATGCGCTATAATAGTAAGCAACAACATAGGCCACAAGGTTAGATATTGAATCCACATCATCAAGCAGCAGCCACCAGCGGTAAAGCCTGTCGTAGTTATAATCCTTCAATGGGGTAACGCGACCAAAGCTGTCGCCCATAAACTGCATCATGTAGCCGTTATAGCGGAATGCAAGCTGCTCATCCCCGAAGGAAGATGCCTTCAGCATCTCCAGTGAAGGCACAGCCGGAACGATCTCAAGCTCTGGCTTTATACTACGAGTGCCTTGCCACAAATAGCTTCCGTCAGGCGCAACAACACCATACCAGCATAAAAACTGCGCACCAAGCAGCAGTAACGCCAGCAGGGTTAGTTTTTGGCTTTTCTGTGGTTTGGATGCTGCCATTTTTAGAACTGTTTACGTTTAAAGTCTATTGCAGCGAATGTCAGCAGCAGAGGTATATATACAGCAGCCTGAATTATAGGTGCACTGAAGCTGTACTGGGTGAAATCAACACCGTATACAAGCCACTTGCTCTGGCAGAACAGATCAAGCCTTGGCAGCAGGAAGGATGTCAGCCAGATAATTTTCTGTGAATAGAAATCAAAGCTCAGCATATCCGTGCTCTGGTGTTTTTCCAGCACGTAAGAGAAGAATCCTATCATGCGCGATATCACATAAAAGCCGAAAGAAAGCATAACAGAGGATACTGAAGAGCGCAGTATTATAGATGCGAATACCGCAAAGGCAGTTACTATCAGCACTTCCAGCTGCATCGTCATTACCCAGAAGTAAAGACCTTGTGCATTATGGCCATACAGAAGCTTTATGAACAGGGCCATCAGCGCAACCAGAACCGTAGCCACTACCGAAAAACCAAGCCAGTAGGCAACTACAAACTGCCCGCGTGATATCGGGCGGGAAAGCATAAGGTCTATCTCTTTGTTCTCAAATGCACGACGTACGTGAAAGCACACAAAAACTATCATGCCAACTATCAGTACCACGCGGGAAGAACCTGCGGTAAAGCTGGAAGCTATCTCGTTCTTTTCTACCAATACGGTAGATCCCATGAAGTATGATATGAAGCCCGCAACGGCAAGACACGCCACAATGCCGATAAACAGCCAGTCACGCAGAGCGGTTATAAGTACATAGCGAATAGTGGTGATCATTTTCTAACCTTGTTCAAATGGTCTTTTACAAACGGATATTAAACTACCTTCACATCCGTATTTGTAAAGACCATTTTACAGGTTTATTCTTCCAGGAATCTGGTGCGGGAAGTTGTGAACTTTTTGTAGAACTCTTTATCCTCTACAGAAACGCCTTTACCAGGTACAATTGTTGCCTTGATGAAGATAACGGTTTCTACGTTGTTCACTGTCTTGCTCACGCTTTTGAAAGCATTTCCAAGGTAAGGTATCTTGCTCAGGCCAGGTACGCCGCTATCTGTATTTTCTGCGCGTTCTTCAAGCAGGCCGCCAATTACCATTATCTCACCGTTCTTTATACGCAGCATGGTATCCAGCTCTCTGGTATCTACAACCGGTATCTCAGAAACAAGGTTAGGCACGCCGGCATTCTGTGCAATTATTCTTGCGCCCGGATCAACTATTCTGTCTGTCACGCGGGTAAGGGTAGGGCGTAACATCAGCATAACTTCGTTCTTCTCAAGGTCGATAGAAGGTTGAAGGTTAAGTACAACACCTATAGGAACCGTTCTTATGGTTGTTCTCAGCACTGTGTCCTGATCTGTACCACCGGCACTGGTAGTGGTAGATTCATTCTGTTCTATCTCGAAGTAAACTTCGTTCTTAGAGAAGTTCAGCACGGCAGACTGGTTGTTAAGCGTGTTGATACGAGGATTAGAAAGGGATCTGGTAGTACCGAATGTTTGAAGCAACTCTATTGTGCCATCAATGTAAGAGTTATCAGCACCGAACATTCTTTGTGGTAATGCCATCAGGTTAAAGCCGGATGTAGCGGTTGGGCGGAACACTCTGCCAAAATCAGCGCTGGTTATGTCTGTTTCAAAGCCTGCGCCTGCACCAAGGCCACCGGTAGAAGCAAGGCTGTCAGCAAGTAGGCTCCATTGTACGCCGCTTTTATATTCATCAGAAAGTGTAACTTCAACCACGCGCGCCTCTATCAGCACCTGAGATGTAAGCTCTATATGTACACGGTCAAGATATTCCTTGATAGCATCATGCTGCTTGCCTGAGGCAAGAACAGATATAACGCCTGCATTCCTGTTAACAGATATAACACCAGAATTAACTTGAGCTTGTTGACCTGCTGCTGCGCCGCCTGCTGAAGATGCAGACTGATGCTCCCTGCCATACATGGTAACTATCTGGGTGATGCCGGCTTCAATGTTGCTCCATATATTGCCATCGCCAGATTGAGCATTTAGATTGCTGCTGCTGCCGCCGGAGATAGAGCCCCCGGTTACCTGATTACCGGATGAGCCGCTGGAACCACTGCTTGAAGAGCCACCACTGCTGCCGCCGCTGGAACTTTGAGTACCGCCAACAGAGAAAGATGTTTCCATGGTGGAAGAAGAGCTTCTGGTTATATCAAGAATGTTGAACTTATAGTTCTTTACAACCGGCATGTCCCTTTCAATGCGCAGTACACCGCCATCAAACGAGTAGCGCAGGTTAGCCATTCTGGCGATACGCTTTATTACTTCAGAGAAAGGCCTGTCCTTGGCAATGAATATTATGCCGCCGGTTATTTCCCTGTCTACTTCCACATCCACCTCAGCGCGGCGTGCCAGTTCTACTATAACATCGCGCAGGGGAACGTTCTCGTTCACAGATATAGAAACAAGTTTATCGCTGATAAGTTCCTGATCTTCCGGGCCTGCAAGAAGGTCAGTTACATTCGGCATACTTATTTTAGGCGTTACAGGGCCTTTATAGTATTTGCCGGTGTTATTGTTAAGACCCATATAGTCTTCACGGTTAAGATCTGCGTAAGGGTCAAGCCTGTCCTTTGGGTTCACGAACCAAGAGTCCTCGCGATGAGGCAGGGTTTTGTATGCGTTTTTGCGCTTTGTTTCATAGTCGTCAGGCACATCGCATGATGCAGCGATAACGGAAAAAGAAACAAGTACAGCAAGGCTGAGAAATTTTGTAGGCATATACAACTAACCGGCTAAATTTTATCAATTCAATATAAATTAATAAAACAGTAAGAAAATCCTTAATTGGTAATTTCCTGAACAAACAGCATCAGTTTATCGTAGCTTTCCGGAAAAGCGACGCAAAAAAGCAACGATATGCATAATGCAGGACCAAATGGGAACATTTCTCCTTTCTTCATCACTCTCCATGCAAGCGCTATCATCAGTCCCGCTATTCCTGAAAGGAACAGGAAGGCCGGCAGAGATTCAATACCAAGGAACGTTCCTGCTGCAGCGAAGAACTTCACATCACCCAGCCCCAGCCCTTCCTTCTTTTTCCACACGAACATTATCCAGCGTAAAAACATTGCCAGGCCAAAATAGAATAGTGGCATGAATATAAGCTGTTCTACTAACGGTGCATCTGTGCCTATGGCATAGGCAATGCCAAGCAGGGCAATAAATATATTTGCTTCATCTGGTATTATGTAATGCTCAAAATCTATGTAGCATATAACAATAGTAACAAATGCCAGCAGGCTGATGATTATCATCTCTATGGTAGGGCCGAATATATATGCGCTAAGCGCGAATGACATTGCTACCAGAATTTCTGTGACCAGATAGTTGCCACCGAACTTTACTTTACAGTATCTGCAATGGCCGCGGGTAAAAAGGTAAGAAAACAGCGGCATAAGATCTGGTATACCAAGGTGGTGGCCGCATTTTGTGCAGGCCGATCTTTTGGTCACCCAATTGATGTCACGCGGCAGGCGGTAGATGAGGGCTGTTGCAAAACTGCCGAAAACTGCGCCGAAAACTGCTGCCAGCGGTACTAATATAAATCTGTCTTGTAATAAGTTTTCCATGAAATAGAATCACTATATAGCATTATGACTGAAGAAAATAATTCAAATAATCAACAACAAACTGTTCCGGCCATGTCTCCGGAAGAGGTTATATCCAGCCTGAAGGGATTTGGTGATATAAAGGTCAATGTCAAAGTTCTGCTGGGCAAAGTACACATGCCTATAGGGCAGTATCTAAAAATTACGCGCGGTTCGATAGTTGAACTTGGAAAGGGGCGCAACGAGCCGCTGGAAGTATTTGTGAACGACCACATGGTGGCTCAGGCAGATGTTGTTCTTGCGCTGGATTCCGACATGGTTCGTGTTGAGGTGACGGAAGTTCACAAGCCGAAAAAATTCTAATCTATATATTATTCTTCAATGCGCATAGGCATAGCAGGTACAGGCTTAATAGGCGGCTCACTCGGAATGGCACTGTGTAAAACAGGCCGTTATAAGGTATATTGCTGGAATCGCCGTGACGAGGTATCTCAGGCCGCGATAAAAAAAGGCGCCGCGCATGCCAGCTTTGAATCGATTGAAGAACTCGCCCGTAATAGCGATATAGTTGTTCTTGCAACTCCGCTCGGCTCTTATCCTTTCCTGTGCCGCCGCCTTTCTGCATTCATGGATGGAAAACTTATAATAACAGATGTCGGCTCGGTAAAATACCAGCCATCTCTGCAAGCCCAGAAAGCTTTGCCTGTAAAATACAAAAGCTTCTTTGTGCCCGCTCATCCTATCGCCGGCAAAGAAAAGGGCGGATTGGAAAATGCAGAGGCCTCTTTGTTCAAAGGTAAAAAGGTCATCATCTGCAAAACCTCTGCCTGTAAAAAAGGGCAGAAGGTCGCTGCAATGTGGAAATCTGCCGGAGCAGTAACAGAACTCATGAGCGCCAAAAAGCACGATGAGATCTATGCCTATGTTTCCCACTACGTGCAGTATCTCAGCTTCCAGCTCGCCGGCACTTTAAATGGTTTAGGAGAATTCTCGCGCCTCATGAATTCACCTAAAGAACTCTGGCAGGAGATATTCCTTCACAATCAGGCCAACCTAAAAAAGGTACATGGTAAATTCAGAACATCCCTGCTGCGCCGCCTTAAGCATGTGGCAGAATATCATGGAGCGGATGAACGCGCTGCCGCCGCAAAAATAGTGGCTGATGCCTATGTGGATATGGTACCCGCAAACTACCGGAAATACGCGGGTACAGGCTATAAAAGCTTTACTTCACTTAGCGGCTCTGCTAGTAAGGGCGGAAGTGTGCAGGCTGCTGCAATATCACGTATAATGAGCAGGATATATAATGGCATCGAAAAAGCAGAATTGTAGTTATACGCTCGGTATCTATCCCGGCACTTTTGATCCTATAACACTCGGGCACTTAGATGTCGTAAAGTCAGCGCTCAGCGTATGCGATGAACTCATCATCGCCGTTGCGGATGACAGCCCTAAAAAAACCATGTTCTCTCTTAAAGAGCGCGTAGAAATGGTAAAAAGCGATGTGCGCCAGCACTGCCCGGAACTTCAGGGGCAGGTAAGGGTGGAAGGTTTTTCCGGCCTGCTTATGCGCTATGCGGAAAAAAAAGGCGCAAGAGTAGTTGTGCGCGGTTTGCGTGCGGTGAGTGATTTCGAGTATGAATTCCAGCTTGCTTCAATGAACAAAAAACTCAGCCCGGG
>JAMHZE010000171.1:0-10608 GCA_035909535.1 Rickettsiales bacterium
GCCAACATCGTCACGTTGCTGGTGCTGTATCGCTATGGTTTTGGTACGGCGGCGTGGGTCACCGGCTTGCGCGTCTTCGCCGGTGCCTTGCTGCTTGGCCATTTCCTGGCCCCCGGCTTTTTCCTCAGCCTGACCGGGGCGTGCTGCAGCCTGCTCGTGCTGGCGGCAGCACAGCATCTGCCACGGCGCTGGTTCGGGCCGGTCAGCCTCTCGGTGCTGGCGGCCTTCGCGCATATCGATCGGTATCGAACGGAATGGAGTTTTTATTGCAGGTAAGGCCTGCGTTTTCCATGCTGTGTTCTGCCGCTTTGCCGGTAAGTTTTTTAGGGCGCAGATCTACCAGAACGATGTGGTTATCTGTGCCGCCGGTAAGAATGTTAACGCCGCGGCTCATAAGTGTTTTTGCAAGAACCTGTGCGTTTACTACGGTTTGTTTCGCGTAGTCTTTATACTCCGGCTGCAGGTCTTCAAGGAAGGCGGTTGCCTTGCCAGCAATTGCATGCATAAGAGGCCCACCCTGTATGCCCGGGAATATAGCGGAATTTAAAGCCTGACCAAGGGTGAGTTCTTTACCCTGAGCGTTAGTGCCGATAACTTTTTCCGGGAAGTTGGAAAGTATTATGCCGCCGCGAGGACCGCGCAAGGTTTTATGAGTGGTGGATGTAACAACATCTGCATACGGCAGAGGTGAAGGATATGCGCCGCCCGCAACAAGGCCTGCAACGTGAGCCATATCTACCATCAGCAGCGCTCCGACTGAATCTGCGATCTGGCGGAATTTTGCCCAGTCTATAACGCGTGGATATGCCGAGAAGCCCGCTATTATAAGTTTTGGCTTATGCTGTTTTGCAAGCTCTTCAACCTGAGCGTAATCTATAAGGCCATCATCCTGACGTACGCCGTATGATATTGCATTGAACCATTTACCTGATTGATTAGGTGCTGCACCGTGAGTAAGGTGGCCACCTGCCGCAAGCGACTGACCAAGAATTGTATCACCCGGCCTTACCAGCGCCATGAAAACACCCTGATTAGCCTGAGAGCCGGAGCTTGGCTGTACGTTTGCGAATTTGCAGGCGAATAATTTGCAGGCGCGGTCTATAGCAAGTTGCTCTACTTTATCTACGAATTCACAGCCGCCGTAATAGCGTTTGCCCGGATAGCCTTCTGCATATTTGTTTGTTAGTACGGAACCCTGTGCTGTAAGAACCGCCATGCTGGTTATGTTCTCAGAGGCAATAAGTTCTATCTGATTCTGCTGGCGTTTCAGCTCGCCTTCTATAGCGGCGTAAAGTTCGCTATCGGTTTGTTGTACCGTTGCGGTAAAAAACTTATTCTCTGTTCCAGTTTTCTTTGCAGAAATGCCCATGATGTATCCTGATTGAAGTTCAAGCCGTTTGATAGAGCAAAACGGCGCTTATTTCAACAGGATAATTTTTCTACGCGGGCTGCATGGCGGCCACCTTCAAAAGGGGTAGCAAGGAATATATCCACCAGTTTTACCGCTGTTGCGGCATCTGTCATTCTGGCGCCGAGAGCTATGATATTGGCGTCGTTATGCTGACGGGCCAGTTTTGCGGCCTCTTCATTATGAACAAGTGCTGCACGAACTGCAGGATTACGGTTTGCAGCGATAGAGATACCAATGCCTGAACCGCAGATAACAATGCCGATATCGGCCTCTTTCTGTTCTATTTTTTTGGCAGCGGCAAAACCGAAATCCGGATAATCTACCGAATCTTCAGAGAAGGCTCCTACATCTTCAACATCGTACTTTTTACGCAGATGAGAGATAATATCTTGCTTAAGCTTAAAGCCGGCGTGGTCAGAGCCTATAACTATTTTTGTTATTTTCATACAGGTTTAATTCTTGAAGAAAGACATGGTCTTGTAAAGCAGAATATCATCAAAATAGTTTGTCATATCAGAAGATTTTACATCCTGTGCCAGAGGCTTTTCAAGAAATTTATTATCAAAGGCCGGGACAGTTGTGCCAGTGTTCTGGTTCTCCAGCTGGTCACTGTTAATGCCAAATGTGGAGGTGTTTTGTGCGCCGGATGGGAGATAGGCAAGATAACCGTTAACGCCATGGCTTACAAGTATAACGGCTGGGCAATCAGGTATCTTTTCTGAATAGTTATTGATAAGCCCTAAGGACGTGCCATCTCTGCAATCTATAGGGTTGGTGCCTACTTCAGCAGAGGTAGGTGTACGCAAGTTCATCATTGTACCCGTTGGACCTTCCACATATATGTTGGATAGACCTCCGGGATCCCATCCGGATGTCTGAGTAAGGCTTGCATCTACAACGTAGGTTATTCTGTTATTCCAGACATCAAACGCATAGCTTGCCGGCAGGCCAAGATCTACAACCGGTACCATGCCAGCGCGCGCGCCACTGGCGGTGTGCCTGCCAGGTGCAGTAGAGCAGCTGCCTGCCGGTAGGGTTCCAACACCGAAACCAGCTTCAAAAGATTTAACGGTAAATAGGGCTGGGCAGGGAAGGCGTAAATTCACCTTATAATATACCTTTAAGGCTTCCATTATAACTTCCAGCTTATCTTTGGTGGCCTTGTTATCTTCAGTAGAATTACGCTTACCAAGCAGGTTGATGACCGATGCCGCGAATATGGATACGATAAGTATAACTATCGAAAGCTCTATAAGGCTGAAGCCTTTCTGTTTCAGTTTATTCATAATTTATTTAAATGATCGCTTTTAATTTGTCTGTATGTCCAGAAGTAAACTATGTCATCAAACAAGCCATAAGGCATGGAAACAGAGAAGGCGAAACCCGATGAGTTAGAATCTTCTTTCGGATCGTAGGCCATGCCATCCGGAACAGTGTGGCTACCTCTGGCTGAGTAGGCTCTGAATGCATTCTCGCCGGAGCTTAACACCGTTACAACCACCCCAGCATAACCATTACCCGCGTAATTGGTTGTTGTAAGATACTCTGCGGGAACAGGAACTGTTGCACCTGTAAATGCGTTATCTGCCGCATGTGCTGACCTTATAGTGTAACGCAGGCGATTACCCCAGCCATCCAGCGCAAGGCTTGGGTACAGGCCAAGGTTATTTATAGGTACCATGCCGGTTGATGTTTTTCCGGCATCCATAAAAGAAACGTTAACACAGTTACCGGCTGAATATCTGCCCCAGCCGTAATTCTGAGTTCTTTCGGATGTTCCCATGTTTGCAGGGCAAGGCAGCCTGTTATATCGGGCAGCGTATTTTTTGATAGCGACCATTACCTGCTGTATGCGGGCATCAGTTATTTTTCTTTTGTTGTTTTCTGAATATTTGCCGAGAATGAACAAAGAGCTGCCAAGCGCAACAGAAACTATCACCAGAACGATGGAGAGTTCCAACAGCGAAAAGCCGCGTATGTTATTTTTCCTATTCATAAGAACAATCCAGCGGGTTCAGGTGTGCAGGCAAGTGCCACCTTGTTTTGAACACCAGTATATCATCAAAATCGCGTGCGCCCGTAGACTGGTATATTGCACCTGAAGTAGGGTTTGCATTGGCCTGTTCCTGAGATGAACCATTGGCAGGCGGGAACTGCCCGCCATCTTTATCGCGGTAGCCGCCATGCTGGTTAGAGCCATGGCTTAGAAGCATATAGGCTATATCTCTTTCTGGCGTAACGGTGTGGCCGCCAAGATTTTGTACATTGTAAAGCACGCCATTATCAAAGTTTGCCGGAATATTATTACCCAGAACCTGCGATCGTGTATAGGCCTCACGTCCGGCATATACATCTACAATCAGGTAATCAAGGCGGTTGCCCCAGCCATCTACCGCTATCTGAGAATCAAGCCCCAGTATTTTAAATGGCAGCGCCCCTTTTACCAGCCTGTATGTTCTGCCACCACCATCTGTATGGCTGCGTATTGTTGTAGCATGCGTGCAGCTTGCCTGCTGTGTTTGGCACGGATTGCCACCAACCGGATTATTACTGTTATTTGTTGTGCCGTAATTTGCATTTGTTGGAACAACATTCAGCGGTGCCGGGCAGGGTACATAACCATATTGTTCTACGAACCTGTCCATTGCATCCATTATTATCTGCATGCGTTCTTTGGTGGTATAGGTTTTAGAGGCATCCAGACGCGCCTGAGTGGTAAACATTATCATGCCCACGAAGATAGCAATAATGATAAGAACTATCGCCAGTTCCACTATTGAAAAACCCGGGTTGCCGGTTTTTTTGAACATCACCTAATCCTGCTTTATAAGCTCTTCTAGGTATTTTACATCAATATGCTGCAAACCTCTATAGTAACCTAACATATCGCCCTCTCTGGATATGATAACAACCGTAGGTATGGCAGAAAAGCCCATAGAACGTAACAGGTTAGAACCCGGATCGATATAACTTTCTAGGTTATCCAATTGATAGGTTTTTAGATAATTTTGAACTACCTGTTCTCCGCCGGAATCAGTAGATACGGCCAGTACTTTAAAGTCTGGCGCGGCTGAGTAGAGCCTTTTCAGCATGGAAAGTGCCGGCATCTGGTTCTTGCAATGAGGGCACCATGTTGCCCAGAACATCAACAGAACCACATTGCCTTTCAGGTCAGATAGTTTATGGCCGCTACCATTGCCGTAGAATTCAACATCGCTCCACGGTTCCGCCCTGGCGTTAGATGAGAATAAAAGGCAGAAGATAGCCAGAAATGGCAGCAATTTTTTCACGGAGGTTACTTTTTCTCTTCCATCACCTGCTTGCTGGCTATAACCTCGAATTCGGCATTCTTGCCGCGCACCTGAGCCTCGGTAAGCTGAACGTTTTTTGCAGCAGCATCTTGAAGTATTTTGTTTATTACAGCTCCAGGGGAGTTGTCATCTATGCCGAAGCCTATGATATCCTTAGCGTAATTAAGCGCATCCTCGTCGCCCAGGCCCATTACTTCGCCAGCCCACAGGCCAAGCAGTTTTCTTCTTCTGGAAGATATTTTGAACTTTAGCTCCTCATCAAGCGCAAACTTGTTTTCAAAACCTTTTTCCCTGTCTTTGAAGCCGGACATATTAACCTCTGTATATTTAATAAATTGTTTGATTTATAGCGTTTTTAATTATAGATATCTAGGAATTCAAGCATAACATTCAATCAGAACAGAAATGGCAAAGAAAAAGATCGGAAAGAAGCTGGTTTACGAAGGAAAATCCAAAATACTATATGAAGGCGCTGAACCAGGCACATTGATACAATATTTCAAGGATGATGCTACGGCATTCAACGGTGAGAAGCATGAAGTGCTTTCGGGAAAAGGTGTTCTGAACAACAGGATATCTGAATACATTATGACCAAGCTGGAAGATGTGGGAATTCACACACACTTCATCAAACGCATGAATATGAGAGAGCAGCTTGTAAAGGCGTGCGAGATAGTTCCTATCGAGATAATCATACGTAACGTTTCTGCGGGCAGCTTCTGCAAACGTTTTGGCATTGATGACGGTATCAACTTCTACCGTCCTGTTATTGAAATGTGCCTGAAAAGCGACAAGCTGGGCGACCCTTTCATTACCGAAGAGCATGTTGAGGTTTTCGGCTGGGCAGCTCCTGAGGAAGTTGAGGCAATGAAGAACATAGCTATCCGCGTTAATGATTTTATCAGCGGTATGTTCCATGCTGTTGGCATTAAACTTGTTGATATGAAAATAGAATTCGGCCGCATCTATGACGAGAACGGTAACCTGTTCCTGCTTGTTGCGGATGAAATAAGCCCTGATAGCTGCCGCCTGTGGGATATACAGACCGGTAACATTCTTGATAAAGACAGGTTCCGCAAGAACCTTGGTGGCCTGCAGGATGCCTACAGAGAAGTGGCAAAAAGGCTTGGCATAATAAACGATTCTGATATGAACGTGGTCGATTTAAGCGAAGCAAGGGGCGAGGATAAGTAAATGAAGGCAAGAGTATTTATTACGCTGAAGAACGGCGTACTGGATCCGCAGGGCAAAGCTATACAGCAAAGCCTGGGCAATCTGGGTTTTCAGGGTCTGAAAGAAGTTCGTCAGGGCAAACTGATAGATATAGTTCTGGAAGAGACCGATAAGGCAAAAGCAACCGAAAGGCTGGAAGGTATGTGCAAAAACCTGCTCGCCAACACGGTGATAGAAAATTACGAATTCGAACTTATAGACTAAATCATGAAAGCTGGCGTTGTAGTTTTTCCGGGCTCTAACTGTGACAGGGACATGAAGGTTGCTCTGCAATCTCTTGGCGTTGATGTTACAATGCTGTGGCACAAGGAAGCAACCCTGCCAAAGCTTGATCTAATAGTTCTGCCTGGTGGTTTTTCCTACGGTGATTACCTGCGTTGTGGCAGTATGGCTGCCCATTCTAACCTGATGCGTGAAGTAAAACAATTCGCTGATAAAGGCGGGCATGTACTTGGCGTGTGCAATGGTTTCCAGATTCTTACAGAAGCACAGCTTCTTCCGGGTGCGCTTATGCGTAACCGCAATCTGCGCTTTATTTGTAAAGATGTTTACCTGAAGCCTGAGAACACCAGCACTGCATTTACAGGTAAATTTGAAGGCAGGGATTCTGTTCATGTTTCCATCGCGCATGCAGATGGTAATTACTTTGTACAGGAAGATGAGCTTAAAGCCCTTAACGATAACGGCCAGATAGCCTTCCGCTACTCTAATGCAGCGGGCGAAGCAGATGCTGCTGCTAACCCTAACGGCTCGGTATTCAATATTGCAGGCGTATTCAATAAAAAGAAGAACGTGCTTGGTATGATGCCGCACCCGGAACGCCATTGCGATACAGCAACCGGCGGCATTGACGGCAGGCTGGTATTCGAAAGCCTGTTAAATTCTATATAATTTTGTAGTTAACCTTCTATCGCTTTAAGGAATGCGCGTTCCAGCGAGTTGTGACCCATTTTCTCTTTAAAGCCGGCAGGTGTGCCTTGATATATTATTTTGGTATCATGCAGAACGGCTATACGGTCGCAGATCTCGTCAATATCGGAAAGAATATGCGAGCTGAAGAAGATGGTGTTCTCGGTATTGCTGCGAACATAATCTGTCAGAGCATCTTTAAGCGATATACGAGCGCTTGGATCCAGGCCGCTCATAGGTTCATCCAGCATGATGAAAGGACAGCCGACAAGGAAAGATGAAAGCAGGCCGAGCTTTTGACCCATACCTTTTGAATAGCTGGAAATACGGTTGTTCAGCACTTCCGGATCAAGGCGCAGAATGCGTGCGAGCCTGACGGCATCAGAGCGGGAGTAAGGTTTTTTATAATAGCTGCATGTAAGCTTCAGGAATTCTTCGCCCTTAAGGAAAAGTGAAGGCTGGAATTTTTCCGGCAGGAAAGAAAGCTTTTTACGTGCGTTCTTATCTTTTACATCTTTATCGAAAATCGTTGCTCCGCCGGAATCCTGATCAAGCAGGCCGAGGATTATTTTTATCATGGTGGTTTTGCCTACGCCGTTTAGGCCAACCAGGCCGAACATCTCGCCCTTATTAACTTCCAGAGAGACGTTATCCAGAACCTTGTGGCTCTTAAAACTCTTTGAAAGATTTTCTATTTTTAGTGGCTTACTCATGTTCTATCACCGTACAAGTTTTTCAAGATACCTGGCTATCATATCGATCTCAAGGTTTAAACTATCTCCGGCGCGGAGATGTTTTAAGTTAGTATTCTGCAACGTGTGCGGAATTATATTAACCTCAAAGATCTCTTTTTCAACAGCATTGATTGTAAGAGAAACACCATTGAGCGTAACCGAGCCTTTCGGCACGATATATTTTATATATGCAGCAGGTACGCGCAGTTTTATTTTGCGATTATCCTGTAGTTCTTCAACCGAAACTACTTCTGCAAGGCAATCAACATGGCCAGTTACCATATGGCCGCCAAACTCGTCTCCCGCTTTCATGGCGCGCTCTATATTTATTTCGTTGCCGGTTTTTATGTTTCTGTAGTCTGTTCTTTCCAGGGTTTCGTTGGAGAGATCAAAAGAAACTGTATCAGCGGTTTTTTCAACCACTGTTAAACAGCAACCATTACAGCTTATAGATGCGCCCATATCAACATCTTCCGTGCTGTTATTTACCTTTAATACAAGGCGTATGCCGTTGCCGCTGTTACGCACTTCCGTAACTTTTCCGATATCTGTTATTATACCTGTGAACATTAGCGTTATACCTATCCTCTCTTCTCGAAATCTATGCGCGGATCAACCAGTACATATACTATATCTCCCACAAGGTTCATTACCAGCCCAAGCAGGGTGAAAATGAAAAGTGAGCCAAACATAACGGGGTAATCACGCGATATGGTGGATTCGAACGCAAGCAGGCCAAGACCATCGAGCGAGAAGATTATTTCTATCAGGAAGGCTCCGGTGAAAAGTATGCCTATGAATGCAGAAGGGAAGCCTGCAATTATTATCAGCATTGCGTTGCGGAATACGTGGCCGTAGAGAACCTTTTTCTCGGAGCAGCCTTTTGCACGTGCAGTGATAACATATTGCTTTGATATTTCCTCCAGAAAGGAGTTCTTGCATAACATGGTAAGGCTGGCAAAGCCGCCTATAACCATTGCCGTTACCGGCAGGCAGATATGCCATAGATAATCTAGTATCTGTTCGTACCATGCAAGGGAATCAAAGTTTTCTGACACTAATCCTTTGAGCGGGAAAATATTCCAGAAGCTGCCACCCGCGAAAAGAACTATAAGTAATATACCGAACAGGAAAGAAGGTATGGCATAGCCGACAACGACAATAAAGCTGGTGCCGACATCAAAATTACTGCCATCACGTACGGCCTTTTTTATACCAAGCGGTATGGATACCAGATAGGTAAGCAGGGTTGTCCACAGGCCGAGGGAGATGGAAACAGGCAGCTTTTCAGTTATAAGTGTTATGACATCTTTATCCTTGAAGAAGCTTTTGTCGAACTCAAACGTTACCATTTTGCCGAGCATGAGCCAGAAGCGTTCTGTTGGCGGTTTATCAAAGCCATACATTACTTCTATACGCTTTATTATCTCTGGGTCTATGCCCTGCGCGCCGCGATATTGCAGGTCCATACTGCCGGTACCACCAGTAAGCTGGCTACTGCCTGCGGCAAAATCTCTTCCCGCCGAGGTGAATCTTTCACTAAAGCCCTGATCTAAGCCCTTCATTTTTGCAATGGCCTGTTCTACAGGTCCGCCAGGTGCTGCCTGTATTATTGCGAAATTGAGCAACATCACCCCAAAAATCGTTGGAAAGATAAGCAAAAATCTTTTAAAGATATATTTCAGCATTCAGAGTTGGTAAGTTCTATTTATGTTTGGAAAAATCTTCCCGGTCGCAGCCCTTTTTATCCTGATAGCAATATTTGCGCTGCTTTTCAATTTCTCATTAACGGGAGCAGAAGATTTTTATGTTAAACGCAAAGCGCTGAGTGTTTCCGGTGCCGGAATAAAGGATATGGCAGCAAAGCTTCTGCCTGAGGAAAAACAACAGGTAAAGAGCCTTCCATGCAGGGCAGAGCCATCACATTGTGCTTCTACAGATGCTCTCCGCAAGGCGCTGAAAGAAAGTTTTGACGAAAATAAAGTGGTAAGGCAGCTTATCCTTGCGGAAGATGGCACCGAAGTATTCACCAACAGGGCTATAGATGCCAGATATTCCAGCCTGATAAAAGAGGCAAAAGATAGCAGCGGTGCATTTTATGTAGACCCGCCGGCAGCCGGAACAGACGCGCGCCGTGTTATAGTGGTGCGTAGCATGGAGGCCGTTAGCGGTGAAAAGGATTTTGTACGTAAATATATACTGGTGCTTACAGATACTGAAAAACTAGGTGCAGGCACTGCAAAATGGTTACTGTTTGCATTTACGCTTGTACCGTTTGTTATAGCGCTTCTTATACTTCTTAAAGGGCGTGGTGGCGGAGCGGTAGCGGGTGGTAACTCTGGCTCTTCTGCTGATGCAATGAGCTATATGGAGCAGATAGAGATACTGAAGAAAGAGAATGTTCAGCAATCACAATTTCTTGCTAACTTTACGCATGAGCTGCGCACCCCGCTGAACTCCATCATCGGTTTTTCTGGACTGCTGAGAGACCAGACTTTAGGAGCGCTGGGGAACTCGGAATATCTGAAATATGCAGCTGATATAAATAATTCCGGTGTGCATCTGTTAAGCCTGATAAATGATATACTTGATTATTCCAAATCTGAGACCGGTAAGCTGAAAGTGAACCTTACGGAAGTTGATGTTATAAAGGTTATTAAACAGTCTCTTTCTATCATAGCGCCGCGTGCCAGCGAATCTGAGGTGGAGCTGATGCAGAGCTTTGCCAATGATTACTTTATAATCAGGCTAGACCCAAAGCGCTTTAAGCAGATAATGCTTAATCTGCTCTCTAACTCGGTCAAGTTCACGCCGGAGCAGGGTAATGTTACGGTTTCTGTATTCCCTGATATAAAAGGCGAGACCATATCTATAGAGGTGAAGGACACCGGCGTGGGTATTGCCGAGAAGGATATACCTACCGTGATGTCACTATTCGGGCAGGTGGAAACGGACCTTAACCGTAAATATGAAGGTACCGGCATTGGCCTGCCATTCGCTAAAAAACTTA
>JAMHZE010000172.1:0-1009 GCA_035909535.1 Rickettsiales bacterium
GCCGTGACCTTGAGCGTGTGATACTTCAGGGCAAGGTGCTTGATGCAGTTCTGGAAACCGCTATAGATACTGACCTTCCGGGCAGTTTGCGCGCCATAGTAAGCCGCGATGTTTACTCTGAATCTGGTAAACGTATCGTTATACCTAAAGGCTCAAGGCTTCTGGGGAAATATGCGACCGATATAAAATTCAATCAGGCACGCGTATATGTTGCATGGAACCGTGTTATACGCCCGGATGGTATAGATGCTGTTCTTGATGGCGAAGGTATGGCTGCTATTGATGCACTTGGTCGTACAGGTGTTTATGGCGACCTTGATAACAGGTTCTTCGAGATATTCGGCAGCTCGATACTTATGAGCGCAATAACAGTAGGGTTTGCAGTTGCGGCTGATGCAGCAGTGGGTGGTGATAACACCACTACCACAACTACTCCGGCAGGCTCTCTGGGTTCCGGTACTTCCACTACATCGGGTAACGTTGTTTCTCAGGGTGTAAGCCGTGCCGTTACAGATCTTGGACAGGATATAAGTGGTGTTGCCAAAAACTTCTTTAAAACCACTCCGCGTATAACCGTTGATCAGGGTACCCGTATAAAAATATTCGTGAACAGGGATATTCTCTTCCCGCCTTCCTATTTCGAATCGGGCGTGGTAAATGCCGGCGGCGTAATGTTGATGAACTAAGGTAGTATAATGAGCGTTGCAGCATTAGATACATTCCTAGAACCAATATATAAGATACTGGAATCTGACGGCGTTGCCGAGGTTAGTATAAACGAACCTTTTGGATGCTGGGTTGAAACCCGCGGCGACCATGCTTACCACAAGCTGGAAGGCTTTGACCTTAGCTACCTGCTGACAATGGGCAGGCTTATCGCACAATCTACAAATCAGGTAATAAGTTCAGAGACCCCGATACTTTCCGCTACACTGCCTAATGGCTACAGGGTTCAGGTTGTATTCCCCCCTGCTATTGAACATGGCACTATCGGATTTTCTATCAGAAA
>JAMHZE010000173.1:0-1066 GCA_035909535.1 Rickettsiales bacterium
AAAGATCGACCTGAAAGGTGTATTTACATTCTTTGAAGTTGAAGACTCTGCAGTTAATCAGGTTGTTGAAGGCTTCAAATCTGTTGATTTCCAGGGCAGAAGTGTCCGCATTGAGTTAGCAGGCGACCGTGATGGCGGAAGCAGCGA
This sequence comes from Rickettsiales bacterium, assembly GCA_035909535.1. GTDB lineage: Bacteria > Pseudomonadota > Alphaproteobacteria > Rickettsiales > UBA8987 > JAMHZE01. The sequence goes on from JAMHZE010000173.1 coordinate 148, forward strand.
ACGTGGCGGTTCTGGTTCTTACCGTGGCGCAGGCGGCGGTGGCGGACGCAGAGAAGGTGGCAGCAGTGGCGGATACCGTGGCGGAAGCGGCGGCAGACGTGAAGGTGGACGTGAAGGTGGCAGCGGCGGCGGGTTCCGTGATTTTTCTGGCAAGCGCCGTGAAGATCGTGGAGGAAGCAATGCCGGTGGAGCACGCCGTGAAGGCGGCGAAAGACGCAGACGCATTTAATAGAATAAAGAGTAAAGATTAAGGAGCAAAGACCGGGTGAAACCTGAGTTTTTGCTCTTTTTTTTTGTTTAGAACAATGATTAAATAGCAAGGAATAAGGATGGGAATGTCCTTAATCTTTGATCCTTGTTCCTTGATCAATCACGTCAGCTGCTCCGACAATAATTTCATCTCAATCTGAGGAGAATGTCTTTCATAAAGAATTGCATACACCGCGCGACAGATTGGCATATTTACTTTATAGGCCTTATTAATCTGATGAAGGCAATTAACGGCATAATACCCCTCTGCGATCATATTCATTTCCAGCTGGGCAGAAGTTACTGTATAGCCCTTACCTATCATAAAACCAAATGTACGGTTACGACTAAATTGTGAATAGGCGGTTACCAAAAGGTCCCCCAGGTAAGCCGATTCTTTTATATCCCTTTGAATTGGATGTACAGCCTTAACAAAACGGGAAGTCTCGCGAATTGCATTTGAAATAAGCACTGCCTGGAAATTATCCCCATAACCTATACCCCGGCAAATCCCCCCTGCAATAGCATAAATATTTTTTAGGACCGCAGAATATTCGGTACCATAAATATCGTCAGAAACATTGGTTTTTATGTAACGGGTATTAAGCATGGTGGCAAATTCTGCCGCCAGATCTGCATCCTGTGAAGCAATGGTCAGATAGGATAATTT
>JAMHZE010000174.1:0-2088 GCA_035909535.1 Rickettsiales bacterium
TGCAAGAAATAGCTTCCGAACTCGGTAAAAAGCCTTATACAATAGCTACAGGCGGTCTCGCGCGATATTTTGAAGCATCAGAGAGCATAGATGCAATAGAGGAGAATTTGACCTTAGATGGTCTTTTTATTATTAACCAAAAACTTAGGAAGCAGGCTAAATAGCCTCGTATAGAAAATGAAACCAAAAAAAGAAGACTTAATATTCCTGCCACTGGGTGGCTCGAACGAAATAGGCATGAACGTTAACCTTTACCACTATAACGGTAAATGGATAATGATAGACCTTGGCGCAGGCTTCGCGGGTGATGAATTCCCGGGCGTAGATATGCTCGCTCCAGATCTCTCTTTCGTTTACGAGAATCGTAAAGATTTCCTCGGCATAGTGCTTACCCACGGCCATGAAGACCACCTTGGTTCAACAGGCTACCTGTTCGAGCAGCTTCAGCTGCCGATATACGCAACGCCGTTCACCGCCCAGATAGTGATGAACAAGCTGGAGCAGGTAAAAGCAAAGAACCGCGTAAAACTAAACATCATAAAGCCGGGTACTAACCTGAAGCTTGGTGATTTCGATCTCCAATTCATCCAGATAACCCACTCCATACCGGAAATGAACGGCATCATGATACGTACTCCGGTGGGCAAAATATTCCACACGGGAGACTGGAAGTTCGACCCTAAACCTGTCGTGCAGCCAACCACAGATTTCGCGGCGCTGGAAGCAATAGGCCGTGAAGGCGTAACCGCAATGGTGTGCGATTCCACTAACGTTTTCAACGACAGATTCTCCGGCTCGGAAGAAGACCTTCTGCCGCATCTCACCAAAATAATCGGTGAACAGCGCGGTAAGGTTTACGTGACCACCTTCGCATCAAATATCGCGCGTATAGATTCCATCTGCCGCGCTGCTGCTGCCAATAAGCGTAAAGTTTCACTGGCTGGTCTTTCTCTGCATAAATACACAGAATTTGCCCGTGCCAGCGGTTACTTAAAAGATATCGACCCGTTCATCGGCGATAAAGAAGCTGCAACACTTCCGCGTGACCGTGTGCTGATACTCTGCACAGGCTGTCAGGGTGAGGAGAGGGCGGCACTCACTAAAATAGCAAATAATCAGCACCAGTATTTCAAAATCACTCCTAAAGATTCGGTAATATTCTCGTCCAAAATAATACCTGGCAACGAGAAAAAGATATTCAAGCTGTTCAACCACTTTGTGCGCCTTAAATGCGAGGTCTTCACTGAAAAAGACCACCGCGTTCACGTATCAGGCCACCCATCGTCGGAAGAGCTTACAAAAATGTACGAGCTGGTAAAACCGCAGATAGCAATACCTGTTCACGGCGAAGCTGCTCACCTGCACGAACACTGCAAGCTGGCAAAACGCCTTGGCGTTCCAAAACAGATAGAGATTCAGAACGGCGAGATGGTGAAGATAGCTCCGGGCGAGCCGGAATCACTACAGCATGTTAAGTTCGGCTATCTGGGTGTAGATGGCTTTATGCTTCAGCCGAAAGACGGCAAGGTTATGAGCGTGCGCCGCAAGATGCAGCGCGATGGTCTTGTGGTTGTTTCACTGGTGCTGGATAAAAAATCCCGCCTTATGGATAACCCTTACATCAAAACCCCTGGCGTTCTCGATGAAGATGAGAACCCGGCTCTGGTAACCTTCCTTGAAGACGAGGTTGCAGACCTGATAGAGCACAATAAGGGTCAGCTTGATGATGTGATAGAGAAGAAGGTTCGCAAGCTCATCAAATCTCACATAGATCACGAACTCGGCAAATGGCCGGTCGTAGAGGTTCTAATAAGCAGGGTCAACGTATAGGGGCAATACGGCATGGTAAGTAACAGTAAAAATATCTGTGTTACCAATACTGGCTGCCACTCTCGGGGCTTCACTCTAGTAGAACTTGCAATCGCCTTGTTATCATCGGTCTTCTGGTGGGCGGTGTTCTGCAAGGGCAGGAACTCATAAAACAGGCACAGCAGCGCCGTATAATAAAAGAACTTGTTGTTCTGCAGCTAGCCATGAATACCTTCCAGACTAAATATAACGGCCTTCCGGGAGATCTGCGCCGGGCTG
>JAMHZE010000175.1:0-8358 GCA_035909535.1 Rickettsiales bacterium
TGAAGGCAATAAAATGAGCAAGAGCCTTGGCAATGTGATAGCTCCGAAAGAGCTGGTAGATGCCTACGGCCTTGACCAGACCCGCTACTTTTTGATGAAGGCAATGCCTTTTGGTAATGACGGCGACCTTGCACAAAGCCAGCTTATTGAAACGGTAAATGCCGACCTTGCGAATAATTTTGGTAACCTTGCGCAGCGTACCTTAAGCATGATAGCGAAGAATTGCGGCGGGCGTATACCTCTGCCGACAGCGAAGGAAGGCTTTGGCTGGGAAGGCCACTTTGCGAATATGCAGAAAGAGATGAAGAACTTTCAGTATCACAGCGCGCTGAACGAGATAGTGCTACTTGGCAATAAGGGGAATGAATACGTTGATAAGCAGGCCCCGTGGGCGCTGAAGAAAGAAGGCAAGCTGGAGGAAATGGGCAACGTGCTTTATAACCTTGCCGAATGTGTGCGCCGTATAGCAATATTATTGCAGCCATTCTGCCCTGAAGCAGCGGCGAAGATGCTTGACCAGTTGATGGTGCCTGCGAATGAGCGAGGATTTGAATTCCTTGAAAAAGGAGCGCTAAAGGCCGATACCGGACTGCCTGCACCTGCGGGCGTGTTCCCGAGGCTTGAGGGCGTTAAGGCCGAAGCGTAGAGTTAGCGGATTTTGTAGTTGCTATCTATTGATGACTGAAGCTTTTCGTAGTCATTGCACTTCATAACAAAATCAAGCCAGCCACCCGGACGCAAACCTTTTGCATCAGGCTTTTTTATCTCGCTTAAACGCTGTTTTACGGCTGCTTCATACACAGCTTCCTGCAAAGCGTGTACACGTTTTAATATGGAAGGATGATCCGGAGTTTCGCGGGTCTCATCCAGACCTCCGCGAACCGCAGCCCTGAACCCAGCCACAGCCGAGCTGCGCCCCATTACCAGAGATGCAAAGGCATCTGCCATATATTCTTTGTTATGATTGAAGGCGCGGAGCTTATCATCTGGCGTGGTTGTAGCATAGTGATCGCAGAAAACGCGATGGCCGGCCTCATGCATGGTTGCAAACTGATATCTTTCTTCCTGACGGGATAGGCTGGTTGTAGAATCCAGCGTGGTGATTATTCTATCTTTGTATAAGGTAGCACGGCTTTTAGGGTGTATGGCCTGCCTTTTCTCATCCAGAGCAAGATATGGCACAACCTGAACCTTCCACGCGCCATTATACGGCACACCGCCAAAACGCTCGGCCTCTGCAAGATTCGAAGACGTAAGACGACTGAGAACTTTTAGGTTATCATGCTGAAAGGCCGGAGAAAGCGATGGATGGTATGGTAGTGCAAAACTTTGCGCCCCCTGCCCACCAACAATGTTAAACACAGAATAGAGCTCAAGCGCCGCGCTGTTACCAGATGGCAGCGAAATATTTGCCTTTGCTATATGGTTGTTGTGTTTTTCCATTTCCCCCCAAGGAATTCTGTAGCATTATAACAGAATTATGCTTATAAATCAAGCCGTATGACACAAGCTACTTTCATTGTAGACAGCCATTGCCACCTTAATTACGAGGGGTTGAAGCATCGCGTGCCGGAGGTGGTTAAGGCCGCCAATGATGCCGGGGTGAAAATATTGCAGAGCATTTGCACAAGGCTTACCGAATTTGAGGAAATATACGCGCTGACGCAGGAATATGAGTGCGTTTGGGCATCTGCCGGAATTCACCCGCATGAGGCGGATAACCATAAGACATCTGTTGAAGCGCTGGTAGAACTGGCCGCAAGGGCGAAGACCATAGGCATAGGTGAAACGGGACTGGATTATTACTATGATAATTCTGACCGCGAGGCGCAGAAGAGAAGCTTTGAGATACATATGGAAGCAGCAAGCCAGAGCGGGCTGCCGATAATTATCCACACCCGCGATGCCGAGGAAGATACCTATAACATGCTAAAGGATTTTATGGCAAAGAAGCCGCTGAAAGGGCTACTGCACTGCTTTACCGGCACAGCGGATATGGCGCGGAAATGCATGGAGTTGGGGTTTTATGTTTCCATCTCCGGCATCATCACGTTCAAGAACGCTGAGGAATTACGGCACGTGGTGAAGGATGTCGTGCCGCTGGACAGGCTGCTGGTGGAAACCGACTCGCCGTTCCTGGCGCCTGTGCCTTATCGCGGCAAGGTATGCGAACCTGCATATACACGCAACACGGCGGAATTCATCGCGGAGCTGAAAGGCATCAGCCTCAACGAACTGGCCGACGCCACCACGCAGAATTTTTTAAGATTATTCGATAAGGTTAAGGTTTAGTTACCTCGCAACCCGCCTACATAAGAATATACAACATGCGGCAGATAGCCTCGTGCCCTTCTACGCCCAATATGTATTCCGATTCAGGGGCAGGATAGAATTCATTACCGCTGCCAAAAGGTGCATTTGTAAAACATATATCCTGATCTGTACTACTTCTGTCGCTTCTTACCTTGCCTCCATAAGGCTTACCGTCATCTATTTTACTATCTATATCATAGATGAATTCCGGCAGAAAGCCATCAGGGAACGGCGGAGCCTCATTTATTACCAGCATTACCTTGTTATCAAAAGGCGTTCCTGCATTTACCCAGGTATCTACCTGCATAAGCATTTTTGGTGAACCTACCAGCATAGCCATAACAACAGAATCTGCTGTGTAATCTATATTGCGTGGAGGATAAGGCGGATCGAATTCATTACCGGGAACCATTGAGCCCATAGGCATTGGAGCAGGGTTATAAACCCCTGCATTGGCCATATGCAGCCAGAAGCATGGACGCTCTCTTTCACCCCAGCCGCCATCTGTTATAATGCCATCGCCATTACCCTGGGTGACAATGCCCGGGTTGTTACTGTAAAATTCTTCGTTGCACTCAGGAAAAAATCTCTGCGGATTGCGTATATCGCCCGGCAGAGCATCATACTTCGCACGGAATGTATTAAAACCTAGATCTACCGAGCCTAGTTCTCTGATTATTTTTCGCAGCTGCGCCTGTTTTATCAGCTCTTGCCCCTGCAATACGCCACCAACCAGCAAACCCACGATGACCAGAACGATGGCAAGCTCAATTAATGTAAAACCTTTCTTTAGTTTATTACTCATTATTTTATTTTTTATGCATTACCTTGCCATAAAAATGGCAGAGCAGAAACTATAAAACAACCTTATCTTTATCAGCGGCCGCCGTGATACCCACCATCACCGCGCTTTGCGCCATTATGACCACGAGCTGATGCATCCATAGCATCACCATTACGGGAATGGCCGCGGGCGCTTTCGTAACCTTCCATCTGTACGCGGGTTCTTGGCGTAAGAAGCTTAGCAACAAGACCAGCCTGCTTACCCATATCATCCAGCGCATCTGAGGCTTCTCTCGGCAGGGAGACATAATTTTTTGGCATTGATGTGTGCGGACTAGCGCCTATAAACACCATTATAGAAGAATTTTTCAACTCAGCGGCTTCCGGTATCTGGGTGATTATGATTCCCCTGCCCGCAGTTACGCGGATATCAGGCTCTGGCAGTTGCACCTTCATTCTCTCCAGAAATTCCGGCGTAGCGCTGAGAGCATTATGCTTTGCGACATCTGCATTCAGCAGTTTTGAAAAACGGCGGAATACGGCCTCCATAACCCTATCGGTACGGGCAGCTTGCGGAAGAACGACATGAAAACCGCAAGCGGTCTCATCTGCATTAAGCGTATCGTTGGCGTGTTTTTTATAAGCGGTAGCAAAGTTTTCCCGCACGGTGGATAGCTGATGAACCTGACAGCCGGATTTTTCCAGAAGTTCTTTAATGGCACTAAATGACCAGTTGATCCTATTGTTTTGCATAAACCCCTCATGTGATTGAATTTAAGGGATAGTACAGCGGAAAACAGCAGGCTTCAACCGTTAATCAAGCCATTTGAGGAGTTTTTTCTCGATATCGGCGAGCTTTATCGGCTTCGGCATATAGTCATCCATACCGGCTTTCAGGCAGTGCTCCTCATCTTCCTTCACGGAATGGGCGGTGATTGCGATAATTGGCGTGCGCTTCTGGCGGGTTGCCTTTTCTATCTCGCGAATAACGCCGGTTGCCTCGTAGCCATCCATCACCGGCATCTGGCAATCCATGAATATGGCATCATACTTATGGCGCTTGACCTTGCCCACGGCCTCACCGCCATCATTCGCGGTATCAACGCGCAGTTTAAGGCGCTCGAGCATGCGCTCTATTACCATGCGGTTGACATCATTATCATCTACCACCAGCACCTCACGCCCTGCCAGCTTTTCCATTTCCAGCGGATTGCGGGTGATGCCAGCATTTTCGTTGAAGGTATGCACCGTAACCACCGGAACATGACGGCCTTCATTACGCGCCGATATTACCACGGCAAGACCTTCTCGCAGCGCATCAAAATGCAGAGGCTTGGTGAAGTAACCTTTTATGTTGTGACGCTCGGCATCCTGCCTTTCGCCCTTATATGGCGCAGAAGATATATAGAACAGCGCAATGCCCGGATATTTCTCGTACAGAATATCTGCGATGGTGAAAGGATTTTCCTGCGCGGTGCGGCTGAATGATATTATCGCGGCATCCGGCTTCTCGCCCGTGTCATCAAGCTCCTGGCACAAAGTTGTAAGATGGCGCGAACCACTGGCCGCAAGCACCGTTGCTCCGTAAGATTCCCCCTGCTCTATCAGAACATTCTGCGAGGTTACGTTATCATCTACCACGATAAGTTTTATGCCCTTAAGCACACTGGTATCAACATCTCTTACAGCACGGCCGGAGCTATCTATACGCAGACGAACCGTGAACCAGAAGTTGGAACCGGCCGCCGGAGTTGAATGTACACCAACTTCGCCGCCCATCATCTCGGCGAGTTCTTTGCAGATGGTAAGGCCAAGACCCGTACCGCCATATTTGCGGGTGGTTGAAGAATCTGCCTGATCGAACTTACGGAATATCTTATCCAGCTTATCTTTTTCTATACCGATACCGGTATCTTTAACCGAACAGCGTATGGTAACCCTGTCACCGGCCAGCTCTGCCGTGCGAACCTCAACGGAGATGTGACCCTGATCGGTGAATTTGAGCGCGTTGGAAAGCAGGTTGATGAATATCTGGCGGATACGGCCGGGATCTCCCACTACATAGCGCGGAGCATCCGGCGCGAAGCGGACGAGAAGTTCAAGCTTCTTCTCCTGCACTTTATAATGTACAAGGCTTGCCACATCTTCCAGCAGCAGCTGAAGATCGAACGGCACGGTTTCCAGAGCTATCTTGCCGGCTTCTATCTTCGAGTAATCGAGAATATCATTCACTATCTCGAGAAGATTTTCAGAAGACTGGATTATTGTTTTTAAATAAGCCTGCTGGTCCTCATTCATATCCGTGCCGGAAAGAAGATTGGCCATACCAACAACGCCGTTCATCGGAGTGCGTATCTCGTGGCTCATATTCGCAAGGAATTCCGACTTCATGCGCGCGGCAACTTCAGCGGCGTTCTTGGCTATTTCCAGCTCGCGGGTCTGCTTTTCGAGCATGGCAGTATATATATTATTTGTATCAAGCGCTTTTTGAAGATCGGTGACATCTGTATGCGAACCTATAGCGCGAACAGTCTGGCCGCCTTCCGTTATCATCTGCGCACGGCAGATTATGTATCGCGGAGAACTATCTTTATGGATGAACTTGCACATCTTCTCGAAATCTCGCCCAGAGCTGATGCTTTTGTTAAGCGCTTTTTCATACGTGTTGAATTCTGACGGGTCTACCATACTGCGAAGAGTTTGCGGCACGTTAAGCAGCTCGCCATCTTCATAACCAAGCATGGCTTTTAGCGAAGGCGAATACCATATCGTATCATTCTTCAGGTTCCAGTCCCACAGGCCAATACGGGCAGTTTCCATACCCAGGGTTATAAGCTCGGACTTCTCGTTAAGCACACGCTGCGATTCACTTAAGTCGTGCTCGAACTTCTCGTGTCCTTCTACCATGCGGTTGAATTCTGCGGCGAGTTCGCTGAGCTCGTCTTCACCGCCTACTTCCACTACCGCAGCCTTATTACCAAGTGCGCGGCTTTTTATGGATTCGCGAAAGGCAGCAACACGGCGGATGATATGGGAATTAAGCAGGTAATATGTAACAAATGAAAGTAGCAGAGCCTGCACTATTGCAACTTCTGCCAGCAGAGGGATATTAAGCTGCGCCATTGCGCCTGCCACCTTGACCACAGTATAGAAAGCAACCGCAAGAATTGCCGCCAGCATTGGCACCAGCATTTTTCGCGCGAGGCTTTTTGAAAGGAATTTCATACTGTTTTAAAGCTCAACCTTCTCACGGATTATCACCTTCTGCGGAAGTATCACCGTAACTTCTGTTCCCGCACCTAAGCGGCTGCGTATATCCATGATACCATTGTGAAGCTCTACAAACAGCTTGCACAGCGGAAGGCCAAGGCCGGTTCCGGCGATTGCTTTATCTTTATGCACCTGACCGAAGGCCGAAAGTGCCTTTGGTATATCTTCCTCGCGCATACCAACGCCGGTATCTTTTACGGCAATGATAAATTCTTCACTGTCATTCACGCGGGCGGAAACATCTACTATATCTCCACGCTCGCTGAATTTTACAGCATTAGAGATAAGGTTGATCAGTATCTGTTTTATTTTGCGCTTATCGACGAATATATATGGCAGCGATTTAGGCACATTGACCGTAATGTTGATACCTTCGTTATGAGCGCGCTCATCAAACATACGTACAACTTCAGACACTACGCGGTACAGAGCTACCTCTTCCGGCCTTATTTCCAGCTTACCGGCCTGACCTTTGGAGAATTCCAGTATGTCGTTTATCAGAGCCAGAAGGTGGTTACCGCAACCGTGTATATCTTTGATACGCTCGCGCTGTTTTTCATTTATCTTGCCGAAATATTCCGTGGTCAACATTTCTGAGAAGCCAATAATGGCATTTAGCGGAGTACGTAGTTCGTGGCTCATATTCGCAAGGAAATCTGATTTTGCCTTACTGGCCGCAAGTGCGCGCTTTTCTGAGATACGCAGCTTGGTGACCTGTTTTGCAAGCTCTATCGAGAAGAAAGCTACCACCAGCACGAATAACAGGAAGATTATATAAAGTACGGCATCTGAAAGACGCTCGGAATCCCAGTTGCGCAGAATATCACTGCCGTGGAACATAAGCGACACCTGCAACTGCACCGCTGGCAGCGCCATGAAGGAATAGATACGCAGGTCGTTATCTGCTATACTTTCTGCCTTTGCGAGTATCACACCGCTTTCTTCACCACCTTCGGTATAGCCGGAACTAAGAACAAGGTTCTCGTCAAACTGCTTACTTTCCTGAGCCTCTGAAGACGGGAAAGGATCGTACATACGGGTACCATCCGGCAGGTGGCTGATGACCATTCTGCTGCGGCTGCTCTTTTCCAGAGAGCCGAAGAATTGCAGTAGATATTCAATGTTAACAGCTGCAAGTATCACACCATCAAAAGATCCATCGAGTTTTTCCAGACGGCGGCTTAATACTATAAAACCGGGATGCGATTTGCGGATAAAGGCATTCTGACGACCGACATACAGGGCATCAATCTCATCTACATGCAGCTTGAAGTAGTCTTCATTATTGACGAATTCCTTGCCTTCCATCCACAGCTTGTAGCCGTATTTACGGTATATGGCCTTTATCTCGCCAAATTCATTGGTGATAAGCATCGCAGATATTTGCGGGGTTTCATCTACCCAGTTGATGATATTGTTCTCGGTATCTTGTTGCAGCGCAGTACCGAACATAAGATTAGAACGGTGCTTTTCTACCGCACGCTTAAGAACCACATCTACCGCAAGGAAGGTGAGTTCCGTATGATCGCCTATTGCGCGGGTCTTCGCCTCGATATCATCTTTTTGCGCGGTTATCTCTTTCTGATAACGGTTAACGCCGCGATAGATTATTATCACCGTATTGACAGCAACGATCAGCACACTAAAAAGTATGATAAATCTGACAATCGTGAACTTATATGGACTAACTTTGTTATCTGCCATTTAAAAACATTTCCCCTATCTATGAAATCTATATAAATTGGGCGGGTAATAAAAGATAATTTATTTCAAATTTTAATAATTATGTAAGCTAATGTTCCGTAGAGGCAGAGAGAACATATTTTTTGCATGGTGGCAAGGCATTGACAGATACCTGATATCTTCAATTATAGTGCTGCTTGCAATAGGCCTGATGCTTGTAATGGCCGCCAGCCCTACCGTGGCAGAGCGCATTGGCCTTACCTATTTCCACTTTGTGCAGAAACAGGTTATGTATGTACTGATGGGTGT
>JAMHZE010000176.1:0-3504 GCA_035909535.1 Rickettsiales bacterium
CCCCAAAAATTCAACTCGGGGTTCCTCTTATCTCTGCCGCGATGGATACCGTAACAGAATCACGCCTTGCTATCGCTATGGCACAGAATGGCGGTATAGGCTGCCTGCACAAAAATATGAGCATCACCGATCAGGCGAATGAAGTTCGCAAGATCAAGAAGTTCGAATCTGGTATGGTGGTAAACCCTATAACCATCTACCCGGATGCCACTTTGAAAGATGCGCTGGATATAATGGAATACAGCAACATCTCCGGCATTCCGGTGGTGGATAAAAAAGGCAAGCTGGTTGGCATACTAACCAACCGCGATGTACGTTTTGCATCTAACCTGAACCAGAAGGTTAAAGAGCTGATGACAGCTAAAAACCTTATAACGGTGAAGGAAGGCTGCACACGCGAAGAGGCCAAGAAGCTTCTACACAAGCACCGCATCGAAAAACTGATAGTTGTTGATAAGGGCTATAACTGTGTTGGCCTGATAACGGTTAAAGACATCGAGAAGTCTCAAAAATTTCCTAACGCTACTAAAGATAAATACGGCCGCCTGAGGGTTGCTGCTGCAATAGGTGCAGGTGAAGATGGCCTTAAGCGCGCCAAAGCACTTATTGAAGCAGATGTAGATGCACTGATTGTTGATACTGCCCATGGCCATTCTAAAAACGTGCTGGACGCTATCGAGAAAATAAGAAGCAAATATCCTAATGCACAGCTTATCGGCGGCAATATTGCCACCGCACAGGCTGCCAAAGCGCTTATAGATGCAGGCGTAGATGCGGTTAAGGTCGGTATCGGCCCTGGTTCTATATGCACTACACGTATAGTTGCAGGCGTTGGCGTACCTCAGCTTACCGCGATATTCGATGTTATAGATAATGCACGCAAACACAAAGTATGCGTGATAGCAGATGGCGGCATCAAATTCTCCGGTGACCTTGCAAAAGCGATAGCTGCCGGTGCAGATTGCGCGATGATAGGCTCACTTTTTGCTGGCACTACCGAAAGCCCTGGTGAAACGATATTATATCAGGGCAGAAGCTATAAAATGTATCGCGGCATGGGTTCTGTTGGCGCAATGGCAAGAGGCTCGGCAGACAGATATTTCCAACAAGAGATCAAAGATACTCTTAAACTTGTACCGGAAGGTGTAGAAGGTCGTGTACCTTACAAGGGTGATGTTTCTGCGGTTATCCACCAGCTTATTGGCGGCCTTAAGGCTTCTATGGGCTATACGGGCAACAAAAACATCAAGGAAATGCAAACGAAATGTGAATTTGTGCGCATAACCAATGCAGGCCTGAAAGAAAGCCACGCACATGATGTTACCATTACGCATGAAGCTCCGAATTACAGAACCAGTGCATGAAGAAGCTGATAAAGAAGCTTAAGAAAAAAATTTTCTGGTGGCGCAAGGACAAAAAGCAGTTCGGCACCAGATACAAAAAGAGATATCAGAAATATGATATCGGTGAATATACTTACGGCGCCCCTGTAATTTATGACTACGAAACAGAAAGCTTAAAGATAGGCCGTTATTGTTCCATCGGGCCTAATGTTACGCTTATACTGGGCGGCAACCACCGCACAGACTGGATAACTACCTATCCTTTCAACGCAAAGTTTCATGATTTCCGTCATATAGATTCCCATAAACCAAAAGGCGGCCTTACTATCGGTAATGATGTATGGATAGCAGCAAATGTTACAATCCTTTCCGGCGTTACGGTAGGTAACAGCTCAATTATAGCAGCAGGCAGCGTTGTGGTTAAAGATGTTCCTGCCTATGCAATTGTTGCAGGAAATCCGGCAAAAGTTGTGCGCATGAGGTTCGAGCAGAATGTTATAGAAAAGCTAGAAGCAACAAAGTGGTGGGAAAAGAGCTATCAGGAATTAAAACCTTATATGGAATTACTGATGAGCGGCAAGGCAGAAGAATTTATTAAGGAATTCAAATAACAATAACGGTAGAAGCTTTATATGCATTTTTCTTCTAAAGGTTTTACTCTGGTCGAACTGGCGATAGTTTTAGTGATAATAGGCCTTTTGGTCGGCGGAGTAATAGGCGGACAGGAACTGATAGCCCAGGCTACTATCCGGAAAAATATAAAAGAAATAAAAACTGTAGAACTCGCCTGGAACACCTTCAGGGCAAAATATAACGGATTACCGGGAGACATACGTAGGCCTGAACGTTTTTTTCCAGAATGTCGCTACTTCCACTCACTTGTAAGGGGTGACGGAAATAAAAAAGTAACGCATGATGAAATGGAGCGCTTTTGTGTTTGGTTTCATTTGTATCACTCCGAAATCTATCAGGGTGAACCTAAGCCGCCAAGCAATTTCACCAATGCACCTAATGCAGCAATAGTTTGGCCCACTAACAAAACACTGGAAGCCAGCATAGCCTGGCAAAATTCAATGAATGCAAACGCTATGTTGATCAACGGCCTTAGCATGCAACATGGTTTTGATTCTCACAGCCTCTACGCTATAGATTCTAAAATGGATGATGGAAAACCCGGTTTAGGAAAGATTCAGTCTCAGTTGGGACAGATCTCCGGAGAGAGTCCACCAGCATTCTATAACTGCTTCAATAACCCTATTAATAATAATCAGCCCACATCACAATCGGAATATTCTTTAAATAATGAACGAACTATTTGTTATTTAAGATATATTCTGGAGTAGCAAAAAAGTTCCGGAATAAAAAAGGGCCGCTTATGCGGCCCTTTCGTTTTGTACTGGCAAACCAGTATCACACGCGCATTGGCATGATAATGTAGATCGCTGCTGTATCTGTAGGGTCTGTAACCAGCGCAGGCGAATTAGGATTATCCAGCGCTATGTTAAGCTTATCGCTTTTTACCTGAGACATCATCTCAAGCACGTAGCGAGAGTTGAAACCAACTTCCAGCGCATCAGATGTGTATTCACAGTCTATAACTTCTTTTGCCGAAGAGCCTTCAACACCCTGAGAGCTAAGAGTTATATTACCTTTATCAAATTTAACCTTCACAGCACGGGTTTTATCTGCTGCTATGGTTGAAACCCTGTCTACCGCTTCGTTGAAAAGCGCAGAAGATACAGTAACTATCTTACTATTATTTTCAGGTATCACACGACCGTAATCAGGGAACGTACCATCAACTACTTTAGAAAGCAGCTCGATACGACCAGCGTTTATTTTTATTTTAGTTTCAGATAGAGCTATAGAAACCTCGTTCTGGCTTTCCAGCAGCTTACCTATCTCGTTAACGGCTTTGCGCGGAATGATAACACCCGGCATACCGCTGGAACCTTCCGGAGCATCTATTTCAACAGAAGCAAGACGGTGACCATCTGTTGCTACTGCACGTAGACGACCATTGCTGATGTGGAAATAAACACCATTCAGGTAGTACCTTGTTTCCTCATTGCTCATCGCGAATTTTGTTTTATCGATAAGTTTCAGGAAATCTTTGGATGCAAGTGTGAATTTGTGCGTCAGCTCACCTTCCGACATTACC
>JAMHZE010000177.1:0-9343 GCA_035909535.1 Rickettsiales bacterium
CCAGATCAGGGATATCTTTCCAGTATCTGGTACCGGAACATATATATTTTTTGCCCTCACGCCCGCAATTTGCTATCAGGTCGAGAATAGAAACATACGGAATGAAATCTCCATGCATCTGGCTGTAAGGCTGTTTTTTGTAATCCATATAGTGCAACTGGATATTGGCTTCCTCAAACTGGTTATAATCGACATAGTTACGGGCACCTAGCCCTGTAATATATTTATCCGCCCCGAAATGCCTGCATATATCAACAACGCGCTTTGTTGAACTGCCGCTTATACCCAACTCTGATGACCTGATGAACTCTGTTTTAAGTTCAAAAAAAGCTGCCACCTTCTCCAGCGCATTAATATTAAGCTCTGACAGTATCTCGTACTCATGCGAGAATATATCGTCAACGATGTGCAGCATTTCCTTAAGGTAGGGCGCGGCAGCATATGTCTGCTTCAGGAATTCACAATGTTTGCGCTTCCAGCTTTTCGTGTTATCTATTTTTGCCTGATTTATGTTTCTGAGGCCGCTGCCAGCTACCGGAACCGTTATCCATTGCTGCCCCATAGGGGTTTTCAACTGTACGCGATTAAGGAAGCTCTTACCCTTTGTATACTGGACATCATCATAGTGAACATAGATATCTGCAAGGCTTACCTGCTCTAACACACCTATCCATGGGAAATATTGCGGCTGAAGTATGACTATTGATTTATTCATAAGATTTGCTGCACTTTACCTGACCCGCTAATATTTCTGATACTTAGCCCCTACCCCAGACAGGTTCTTTACTTGCTTGCAGGCTGTTATAAAACATGTTACTCGTATCTACAATATTTTAAATTAATCAGAAAGATATATGCTAAAAGCAGTGATACTGGCGGGTGGTTTAGGCACACGTTTGAGCGAGGAAACCTCTAACAGGCCAAAACCGATGGTTGAGATAGGCGGACAGCCTATTTTATGGCACATTATGAAGATATATGCCGCGCATGGCGTTAAGGAATTTGTTATATGTGCAGGTTACATGCAGTATCTGATAAAGGAATTCTTTGCCAATTACGGCCTGCATCGCTCGGATATTACCTTTGACCTGAAGGCCAATACAAGGGAAGTGCACAAGGCACTGAGCGCAGACTGGAAAGTTAGCGTGATAAATACCGGCACCGATACCATGACCGGCGGCAGGGTTAAAAGGGTGAAAGATTACCTGAACAAGGATGAGCCTTTCTTTTTAACTTATGGCGACGGGGTTTCTGACATTAATATTACCGCGCTGCTGGAGCATCATAAAAAGATGAATAAAATGGTGACCCTAAGCGCGGTTGTACCGCCTGCAAGGTTTGGCCAGCTGGAGATTGAAGGCGGCATAGTTAAAAGCTTCGCCGAAAAACCAAAAGACGCTGAAGGCTACGTTAACGGCGGCTTTATGGTGGTTGAGCCAAGCTTTTTAGATTATATAGAGAATGACAGCACCGTGCTTGAGAAGGCTCCGCTGGAAAGGGTAGCTGCAGAAGGCCAGCTTACCGCTTACACGCATGACGGCTTCTGGCAGCCAATGGATAAGCTGCATGATAAAATGCTGCTGGAAAAACTATGGGCGGAAGGCAGAGCTCCGTGGAAAGTTTGGAAGTAACCGGAATGGATAAGGGTTTCTGGAAAGGTAAGAAGGTTTTGGTTACAGGCCATACGGGCTTTAAAGGCGCGTGGATGGCAGCAACACTGAGAATGCTTGGCGCTGAAGTTACCGGATATTCCCTGCCCGCACCCAGCGAACCGAGCCTGTTCGAGCAGCTTGGGCTTGCAAAAGAAATAAAACATATTGAAGGCGACATTACCGACAGGAAGAAATTCATTGATGCAGTAAAGAATAGCGGCGCTGAGATAATGTTCCATATGGCGGCGCAATCTTTAGTGAGATATTCGTACCGCGAACCTGTTGAAACTTTTGATACGAATGTTACCGGAACGGTGAATATGCTCGAGGCGGCCAGGCACTGCAAAGGCTTAAAGGCGCTGGTGATAATCACTACCGATAAGTGCTACGCCAATGACGATAGCGGCAGGCTGTTTGTGGAAGAGGACGCGATGGGAGGGAAAGACCCATATAGCGCAAGCAAGGCAGCAGCAGAGATAGTTACTAATGCATATTACCAGAGCTTTTTGAAAGAAGCAGGCGTGCCTGTGGCATCTGCGCGTGCTGGGAATGTTATCGGCGGCGGAGATTTTAGCGAGGACAGGCTGATACCCGATATTGTGCGTGCCTATGAGAAAGGTGATGCGGTGCAGATACGCAGCCCGAAAGCGACAAGGCCGTGGCAGTTTGTGCTGGAGCCTGTTGGCGGCTATATGGAGATTGCGGAAAGGCTTTATAAGAGCGGTCATGAATTTGCGGGCGGCTGGAATTTTGGCCCTGAGAAAGATGATATAAAACCGGTTGAAGATGTGATGGCGCATTTGAAAGAGCATCTGGATTTTAAGCTGGAGCTTGATAATGGCCCTCACCCGGTTGAAGCAAAACTGCTGGCGCTGGATATTACCAAAGCAAAAACAAAGCTGGGCTGGAAACCAAAACTGAACCTGAAGGACGCAGTTGGCTGGACCGGAAAATGGTACAAGGAATTTGTTGGTGGGGGCGATGTTAAAGCCATTACCGAAAAGCAGATAAGGGAATATTTTGGAATTTAGATCTACACCGCTGAAAGGTTTGTACGTTGCTGCATCTGAGCAGAAGGGTGATGAGCGCGGTGCTTTTATGCGCCTGTTCTGCGCTGATGAGATACAGAAAACGACAGGATTTAAGTTTGATGTGAAGCAGGCGAACTATTCCTTCACCGCGGAAAAAGGTACTGTGCGCGGTCTGCATTTTCAGAATGAAGGTGCGCCAGAAGGAAAGATAGTGCGCTGCATAAAGGGCAGCATACTTGATGTTGCGGTGGATATAAGAGTGAATTCCCCGACTTTTTTAAAACATTTTGCAGTTGAGCTGAGTGAAAAAAATAATGAAGCGATGATAATTCCGCCGGGGTTTGCTCACGGCTTTCAGGCGCTTGAGGATAACTGCGTGATGATATATATGCATAATGCGAATTACTCTCCGCAGCATGAGGGGGGCTTGAGATATGATGACAAATTACTGAATATAAACTGGCCGCTTAAGGCTGTTAATGTTTCCGCGAGGGATGACAGCTTTAAACCGGCGAGTGGCTTTAATGGAGTTAGGATATAATGAAATGTAGATTTTGTGGAAACGGGCTTACCCATGTTTTTGCCGACCTTGATACGGCTCCGCCGAGTAATTCTTACCTGAAGCAGGAACAGCTTGATAAGGCTGAAGCAAGGTATCCGCTGAAAGTGTGGACCTGCGAGAAGTGCTTTCTGGTGCAGCTGGATGAATTTAAAAAACACGCAGAAATATTCTCAGAAGATTATGCGTATTTCTCTTCCTTCTCATCTTCGTGGGTGGCACATGCAAAAAAATATGCCGATAAGATGATAGAAGAATTTGGGCTGAATAACAGCTCGCTGGTTGTTGAAGTGGCATCTAACGATGGTTACCTGCTACAGCACTTTAAAGAAGCGGGAATTCCGTGCCTGGGAGTGGAGCCGACCAAAAGTACCGCAACCGCAGCACGCGAGAAAGGCATTGAAACACTTGAGCTGTTCTTTGGAGTTGAGACAGCGAACAAGCTGAAGAGTGAAGGCAGGCTGGCTGACCTGACCGCTGCGAATAACGTGCTGGCGCACGTGCCTGACATAAATGATTTTATGGAAGGTTATAAGATATTGCTGAAGCCTGAGGGTGTTTCCACCTTCGAGTTCCCTCACCTGCTACAGCTGGTGATGAATAATCAGTTTGATACTATTTACCATGAACACTTCTCGTATCTTTCTCTTATGGCGGTGAAGGCGATAGCCGAAAAAGCGGGCTTAAGGGTTTTCCACGTTGAAGAGATACCGACGCACGGCGGAAGTTTAAGGGTTTATGTGTGCCATGAAACTGCAGGTCACAAAACAAGAGCGAGCGTTACAGAAGTTCTGGAAAAAGAAAGATATGCCGGAATGGACAGAATTGCGTTCTATGGAAACTTCCAGCCGAAAGTGGAGAATATCAAGAAAGAATTCTTGGAGTTTCTGCATCAGGCGAAGAAGGACGGCAAAAAAGTTGCGGCATATGGCGCAGCAGCAAAAGGCAATACGCTGATGAATTACTGCGGCGTTGATAGCAGCCTTATCAGCTTTGTGTGCGACCTTTCGCCTCACAAGCAGGGCTTGTACATGCCAGGCAGCAAAATTGCGATAAAGGCTCCGGACGAGATTGAAAGGCAGAAGCCTGATTACGTAGTGATACTGCCGTGGAATTTGAAAACGGAAATCTCTACGCAACTTGCATATATAAAAGAATGGGGCGGAAAATTTGTAACCGCTATTCCGCAGCTTGAGGTGTTTTAATGAAGACCATTCTTGTTACAGGCGGATACGGATTTATAGGGAGCGCTTTTGTTTTGCAGGAGCTGGCTGCCGGTAATCGCGTTGTAAACTTAGACAAGATGACCTATGCGGCGGATAAGGCAAATTTAGCGGCGGCGGAAGGTAATGGTAATTATAAATTTGTGCATGGCGATATTTGCGATGCCGCTTTGGTTGCAAAGGTTATAAAAAACGAGCAGCCTGAATGGATAGTGAATTTTGCGGCAGAAAGCCATGTGGATAATTCTATCGAGAAGCCTGCAGAGTTTATCGAGACGAATATTATTGGTGTTTACAACCTGCTTCAGAACGCTTTGAATTACTGGAAAGGGCTGGAAGAAAATAAAAAGGACAGCTTCAGGTTCTTGCAGGTTTCTACCGATGAGGTTTTTGGCAGCCTTGGCGATACCGGATATTTTTCTGAGGAAACAAGATACGACCCAAGCTCTCCATATTCATCTTCAAAGGCGAGTGGCGACCATCTGGCAAAAGCATGGCACAGAACTTTTGGCCTGCCTGTAATACTGACGAATTGCAGCAATAATTACGGCCCGAGGCAGCATAAGGAAAAACTGATACCGAAAATAATTGCCAACTGCATGGCTGAAAAAGCGATACCTATTTATGGCGACGGCAAGAATGTGCGCGACTGGATATTTGTGGACGATCATTGCGGCGGGATAAAACTGGCGCTGGAAAAAGGCGTGATTGGTGAGAGTTACTGCTTTGGCGGCAATTGCGAGAAGACCAATAACGAGGTAGTTGCAACGATATGCGCGCTGATGGACGAGCTGCACGCGAGAAAGAGCGGCAAGCATGCCGAGCTGATAACTTACGTGAAAGACAGGCTTGGGCACGATATGCGTTATGCGATAGATGATACCAAGGCGGCAAAAGAGCTGGGCTATAAAAGACATGGCAGCTTTGAAGATAATTTGCGCAAGACCATAAACTTCTACATGGGTAAAAAATGAAGATAGTAGATGAATACTTAAATGGCCTTAAGGTTATAAAGGCCGATATATTCAGCGATAATCGCGGCTTCTTCATGGAGCGTTTTTCTGCGGCGAAATTTGAGGCGCTAGGGCTGCCATCTGTTTTTGTGCAGGATAATTTTTCACGGTCTAAGGCGGGCGTTGTGCGCGGGCTGCATTACCAGAAGAACCCGGATCAGGCGAAACTGGTTAGCTGTACAAGCGGCAGAATAATTGATGTTGCGGTAGATATAAGAAAAGACTCCGGCAGCTTTGGAAAGCATTTTTCTATCGAGTTGAGTGATGAGAATGGCTTGATGCTTTATATTCCTGCGGGGTTTGCTCATGGCTTTGCCGCGCTTACCGATGCCGATGTGATGTATAAGGTAGACGGGCTTTACAGCAAGACAGGTGAAGGCGGGATAAAATATGATGATGCGGCGCTGGGTATAGACTGGGGCACGCGCTACGCGATCGCATCTGACCGTGACCTTGCCCTGCCAGACTGGAAAAGTTATCTGAAAAATCCGGTATTTTAATGGATAGGCAGACTCGCATAAAAAAACTGCTGTATAGAAGCTGGTACAGAGGCTGCAAGGAAACAGACAGGGTTATTGGCGGCTACGCAAAAAAGCACATAGAAAGCTTTAGCGATGCCGAACTTGATGAGCTTGAGGATATTCTTGAGCAGAATGATAATGACCTGTGGGACTGGCTTTCCGGCAAGAAGGAAGCGCCAAAGGAAATTGAAAACAATTCCGTATTCACAAGAATGAAGGGATATATTCCCGCTAACGAAGTTTAGCAGACCTTAACGGCCAAGCTCTGTTCCACCCTTTTCCGCCTGACGGGTGAATTCACGATATTGCTGAACATAACGCACACCAATGATACCTGAATATGCCTGCTTTTCTGCTATGATAGTGCGGAAGTTGCGGAATATCTCCATATCTGTCGGCTTACCGTTCTCGGCACTGCCCTGCCTTACATGAGTATTGCGATAAAGTTTTACGTTATCGCTGTGAGCTATTATACGATGCCAGTTACCTGAGAATTGTGCGGTTCTTTCTTTCGCGACATCTACACTTAAATAGCGGCCTGTTTCCTGTTCACGGCTGCGTATGCGGCTTGAAATATCATCAAAATTAGTGAATACCGCATAGGTATCTACCTGATAGCCACCATGCTTTACGGTTGAAAGAAAATCCATGGAATCCTGTATCGCCATACTGCGGATGTAAACTATGTTGAGTTTTTCGTCGCGGGCGTGTTCGGCCATTGAGTTGGCAAGCAGACGCGCAGGCATCTCCCAGTTCTCGAATGCTTTCTGGCCACCGTGCTGAGCGTGGTCTGCACGATATTCCGGTATTCTTTCCATCACTGCATCTGGATCATGGCGGAAGGCATCTTGCCTGAGAACAGGCTTGCGGGCACGCTTGCCCGGACGGGTCTCGCCATCAAGGAATTTTTCAAGGCTGGTTTTACCCGAACCGTTACCGCCTGCTATTACCTGCATAAGCGGCTTACCAACAGCACGTTGCCTGCCGCCCATGAAGTGTTCAACAATTGCGTTGATGTTTTCTTGCCCGAGTTTTTCAAGCGCGGCTTCACCGCCTTCACGATAGCGGAGAAGATCTGTTACCTTTTCAACTGATATTGACATTAAACCCCAAGTAATTTATGGGCGAATTTAGCGGATTACGCGCGCGGAGTCAAGCTTGCACCGACTATGCGGGAGCAGGTTCCGGCAGGCAGCAATACCCATTCCTTGCCATCACCATCGTTTTTGGCAAGGCCAGCGCAGGAGTGAGAACCATCAGCTGCGGCGCAGTCGTTCTTACCGGATTTTACTATGCCGTAACATTTTTCCTTTTTAACGGCAGGAGTGTTCTGGGCAGCAGAATCTACCTGTGCCGATGCGGATGCAGACATTGCCATGATACTTGCAGCAAGCAATAATTTTTTTGTATTGCTCATTTTATCCTCGCTTCTTATGTTACATCTGTAATATTGCATATATTTTTACCGAAGTAAACCTGATGGATATTCAAAGCGTACTGACATCCGGACTCGCACTGATATTTGTGCTCTGCCTTTTAGGGCTGGCATCTATATTGCTGCGCCGATATTCCGGCAATCTGGCTATGCCTGCAGCGCGCGCCGACAAACGCATGAGGGTTTTGGAACACTTAAACATAGATGCAAGAAAGAAGGTTGTTCTGATACAGAAAGATGATAAGGAATACCTGCTGGCCTTTAATGGGGATAACGTAGAATTTCTGGGAATGAATGATAAGAAAGATAGCTAAATATACACTGCCTGCGTTCCTTATATTCGCGCCGCTGACCTTTGCGATGGCGCAGAATTTGAGCATTAACGTAGACGGGCAGGAAGCAGCAAGCGGCACGATATTCCGCATGATAATGCTGATAACGGTGCTTTCTCTGGCACCTTCTATACTGATGATGGTGACCAGCTTTACCCGTATTATCGTGGTACTTTCGCTGCTGAGATCTGCCATTGGTATACAACAGACCCCGCCGAACGTGGTGCTGGTTAGCCTTGCAATGTTCCTTACCTTCTTCATCATGCAGCCTACTTTTGAAGCATCTTACGATAAAGGTATAAAGCCGCTGATAGATGGTGATGTTGAAGAAATGGAAGGCATGAAACTGGCCGCAGAACCTTTCCGCGAATTTATGGTAAAACACGCGAGAGATGATGATATCGAGCTGTTTCTGGAACTGAGCGGTGAAGCAGACAAGGTTGCACAGGATATAGCCAACGCCGGAACACCTGCCGCTGTGCCCTATAGGGCACTGATACCCGCCTTTATGATAAGTGAACTGCGCCGCGCATTTGAAATCGGCTTCCTTATCTTCATACCATTCCTTATAATAGACATGGTTGTTGCCTCTATTCTTATGAGTATGGGTATGATGATGTTGCCTCCGGTACTTATATCTTTACCGTTCAAGATCATCTTCTTCGTTCTTATAGACGGATGGGCAATGCTGAGCGAAAGCCTTGTTAAAAGCTTCCAGTAAACACGGCTAACAGCAGCCTGAGTAAGCTGCCAAAAACGTTATAGGCATATGGCTACAAATGATACGGCTATAGTATTTTCCCCTACCCTGGCGCAGGATTTCGACATAAATTATGCCGTTAAGCTAGGTGAGTTCAGTACGGAATTTGCTACAGCATATGAAGCAAAATCACGAATATCCAGCACCGATACGGCAGAATATTATGCGCTGGTTTTCAACAAATTCTTCCCAGCTGATCTGGATAAGATAAACAGATACAAGGCCCTGCGCGAACGTAACCTGCAGGAACTTTTTGATTACGGCAGAGTTCAGACCGCAAAGGGTGAAGCTCTATGCTGCGTGTTCAAAAAACCTGCCGGTATAAAACTTTCCGAATTGCTTCAACGCAATATAAGGCTGGAAGAAAGCGTAGTGCTTAACCAGATATTCAACCAGATGTTTGCTGGCCTTAGCCTGCTGCACTCTAACGGCATAATGCATGGCAGCATAAATCTGAATAATATATATTATAATACCCAGAACGCATCTATATCGCTGCGCGAATGTGTTTCTGAGTTTGTCGGATTTTCACAGAAGGCCGTATATGAAACGCTTGACCGTATGGTATGTCACCCCGCAGGCAAAAGTCCGCGCGATCTTTCAGCGGACCTCTACGCCGCAGGTGTTGTAGTAGCCAGCCTTATCGGCGGAAAAGAGGTTATGTCTGGCATGAGCGAAGATGCAGTGCGCCGGGCAAAATTCGAGATAGGTTCTTACGATGCGATATTGGGCATCACTGTTTCCAAAAGCCTTATAGAACCCTCTCCGAAAGGTGAGTTGCTGCTGCGCGGCATTCTGCACGACAAGAATAAGGAAC
>JAMHZE010000178.1:0-3986 GCA_035909535.1 Rickettsiales bacterium
AGCGCCTCTGATTCAGAACGGACTATCATGAAACTTACATCAGCTATGCTGCATATCATGCGCTGAATGCGCGTAGTATGGCGGTTGATATCCGCGTATTGCGAAAGTCGGTTGCGCAGGTTCTTTGCCTTGCCGATGTATAATATACGGCCTTCCGCATCTATCATGCGGTAAATTCCCGGCTGGTCGGATATATCCGGCAGCAGGCGTTTTAACAGCTCAACTCCTAGCATTAATGAAGTATATTGGTTTTGACTAAGGATTCAATGAAATGAGCTCGTCTTCTTCCTTGCGGGCGGCGGCGGCGGTTTTGATATTATCTTCCGCCTGGAATACGAGTTCTGCAAAACCGTTCTTTAGATATTGCAGATCTATGCGCTTACCTGCATACAGAACTGAATCCAGTTCTGCCGCATATTTCATGGCGAGTTGTTTATCTATGCCTAAGCGGTTACCCATTTCGCTTGCTATAAGCACCGTGCCCGCATGCTGCGAAAGATTGAGATGCTTTGTTGCGAAGCGTTGTAGAACTTCCTGCAATTCTGCGTGAGTGGTAGTGGCCTCTATCAGCGGAAGGAAGCCTGATGTAAGGTTTTCCGGATCTGGCTTAGAGGAGAATCGCGCAACTTTTTTAGCGTTATCTATTATGTTGCGGCCGCCAATGCTGTTATTTTTCTTGACCGGCTGAGGGTTGGCAAGTTCTTCATCAAATTCCATGCGGTTACGTTTTGCAGCACCAAGTACCTTGAAGAAAATAAAGATGATGAAGCATATCATCAGCGCCAGTATGAGAAGTATTACGTTAGGCGCCTGAGGAGAATCGGCCAGATGCTGTAGTTTTTCTTCCAGAGTTTGCGGTGCCTGCGGCTGCTGAGGCTGTTCTATAGGCTGTGCTTCTTGCGGCTGCTGAGGTTGTTGAGGCACGGCAGCGGCACCTGCTTCCTGTACGGTTACTATACGCGCAGGCAGTATTGCCGTTTCTATTTTGTTATCTTTCAGGCTCCAGTATTTTACCTTGAGTTCCGGCAGGGCAAGCATGCCGGCCTTCTGCGGAATGAAAGTAAATGTTTGCAACCTTGTGCCTTTTATGCGCGATACACCGCTGGCAGCATCTGCCACTGTTTCGTGGGTGTTGTCTGGTTTATCAGCATAAACCTTGAATTCATCTGTACGCAACATTGGTTCTATATCCGGAAGACCTTCTGCACCTTTACCAAAGGCAACCATTTGTATACGACGCGCGATAGGTTCTGCTGTGCTTGCAAGTATGCGTTTGTTCTGCTGGTCGAACTCAACACCGCCGAGTTCATCATCTATCTGAAGATCGTAAAGCACCAACCACGGATTCACCGATTCATCAGCCGGTTTTACATTAAGCTGGAATTCTTTACTGGAAAGCGAGAACGGTACGAACTCTTTCATGCTTACGCCCATATTGGCAAATGGCGAGAAAAGAGTATCCATAGGCGTTGTTGGCCTTTCCTGAGCGATGCGACCACGCAGTATAGCAGGTTTTATTGTTACCGTTCCGCTGGTAAGAGGTGTTATGGTGTATTCCACTTCTATAACACGGTGTTCAACACCGTTAAGTATCTGCTTTGAAAGTTTTGGCTGAGTTACCTGCTCTACTATTGCGTTATCGGCCTTTGGCTTTATCAGCTCTGTGTCGGTTATCTCATGCAGATGGTAAACCATTGCTTTATACAGAACAGGCTCTTCAATAAAAGGATCCAGCTTTTCCAGCTGAGCATCTATGAACACAGAGTTGCTACCCTGTTGAGTACCTGAGCTGCTGTAATCTGCCGCAGGCTTAACATGTATGCGGAACGGCTTTGTTAAAAGTTGACCGGCACTGCTGGAAACACCTATGGAAGGAACCCTGTATGTGCCTTCTGCGGTGGAGGTCATATCCAGTATCCAGGCGATGTTCTGCACCTGCATGTTATTTATATAGCCGACGCTTACGCTTTGCTGCTGACGCACTACCTGCAAGCCTTCCGGCAGCATAGAGAGATCTGGCGGGCTTTGCACCTGAGCGTTTACAAGTTCCAGCTTTATCTGAAAATCTTCACCCACGGCAACATTTTCGCGGTCTATATAGGCATCAAAACTGGCTTCCTGCGCTACTGAGCTGAAAGGCAGCAATGTAAGAGCCATAAGAACTGCTATGTAGAAATTTTTTACCACGGTTTTAAACCTTTGTTTTCTTCTCCTGCGGCCTGCTCCATTATTTCTTCATAACGGAAGCGGTTCTTCATCAGCTTAGCAGGATCACTGGATACTTTGCTTAATATGCTTTTAGCCTGAATGTCTAACTCTTTTTTGTGGTCTTTTCCATCATTATCTGAACTTTCCTGAGGCTGCGCGGCTTGCTGAGCATTTTGAGCAGGCTGTTGCGGCTGCCCGGCCTGCAGCTGAGGTTGCGTGGATTGCTGGTCTTGAGGCTGCTGGTTTTGCGGCTGCTGTTCAGATTTCTGCTGCTCGTCCATTTTTTCCATCTGCTCGCGCTGGCGTTCCATTTCCCTGTTATCAGGATTTTCCAGCATCTTCTTTGCTATTTCCAGATTGGCCTTTGCATCTTTATGGTCGGGCTGCTGGCCAAGAACCTTCTCGTAGGTTGCTATCGCATCTTTTATCTTCATCTGCATAAGCTGTGCATTACCCATATTGTACCTTGCCTGCGGCGCGCCTTGCTCTACCCCTTCTGCGAAATAGGCTTCTGCCTTTTCGTGGTTGCCGGTACGAAAAGCCGATACGCCCTTGTTATACGACGAGGTGAACTTTTTCCCTGCATCTCCATAACGGCCGTTTTCATATAGTTTTTCAGCCTGCTGATTCTGGTTGAAGAATATAGGTACAAGCATGCGCCTTATTCTGCTTTCTGCATCTGTGGCGATGGGTGCGGATGTGCTTGCCTGAGTTTCTACTATCTTTTCATGCTCAGGGTTTTCTACCACTTCCTGCGCGTAAGTATTTGTGGAAAACAGCATTAATATAAGTGCAGGGAATATCGCACCTTTTCTGAAGAAGAACAGCAGCGCCGCCATGCCGATAAGCAGCGGTATGTAGAATCTATCATGCCAGATGCGTAAGTTACCGGATTTTTCTTTTCCTGCGGCGGCACCTGCCAGCATTATATTCGCTGCACGTTCTGTATCGTTACCGAGATAGGTGGACTGAATGTAATTCTCGAGACCAGATAGCATTATGAGGTTCTGCTTATCCATTTTGGAAATTACGGTCGTGCCGTTCTCTTTCATCAGGCCGCCTTTACCATCTGGCACGGGACCACCATTTGTAGTGCCGAAGCCGTAGGTGAGAACCTTGCCGTTGCGTACAGAGCGGCCAAGTTCCGACAGGCTGCCACTATATTCAAAGTCACCATCGCTCATTACCAGTATGTGGTTGTTACCACCCTTGACCGGAGCGAGAAGAAGATCTGCCGAGCGCAGAGCTGCTTCTATGCTGCTGCCCTGAATGCTGACAAGCGAGCTATTGACCGATGGCAGTAGATATACCAGCGCGTTCTTATCATCTGTGAGAGGTGTGACTATATGCGCCTGACCTGCGAATGCGATGATGGCGAAATTGGCCTCTCCTGCGTGACGGAACATGTCCATTATTTCCTGACGGGCGCGCTGAAGGCGTGAAGGTTTTTCATCCGCAACATCCATAGAACGGGAGATATCCAGCAGAATGACGATGTTGGTGTTACCCTTCATTGTTTCTACTTCTTCATATCCCCAGCGAGGATTGGCCAGGGCGAATACAAGCATTACCCAGATGAATGACAGGAACCAAGCCCTTTTCCATGCTGTGCGTAAATTCTCGCTGCCCTGAAGCAGATGCTTGATGAGGTGTTTATCAATGAAGGTTTTAAGCTTTTCAAGCGAGTAGAAATAACGCCTGCCCGGAAAATATTCGAACAACATGAACAGCGCGCATATAGTAACAAGCGCTATATATGCGTAGCTTTCTATGCTGAA
>JAMHZE010000179.1:0-15293 GCA_035909535.1 Rickettsiales bacterium
GCCGCTTCCCAGTCAAGCCTGCCTGTGCCGCCGCGGCTGCCCAGTTCAATTGTCTGGCTGCGCTGAGCATCAATATCCGCAAGGCCGCTAACACCCGGAATATTCTGCGTCAGCTCGCTGAATGTCGGTGCCTCATAGCCCCAGCTGTAATTACCGAACACCTGCTGCCCTGCCGCATATTCATGCAAAAAGCCCAGCTTCGGGCTAAAGCCACGATAATGCTTCGCGCCGCTCCTGTCGCCATCTGCCAAAAACCAGTCCGAGTAATCGCGCTTGGCAAACACACCCTGCGCGCCGCCTATCAGTGTCAGGCTATCGGCTATCTTATACCTGTTCTCGGCAAACACATCTAAGTTATCCGCTTTCTGGAATGTGTCATTGGTCAGCGCGCCAGCTATACCACCGCCGGTATTTGCAAGCGTCTGCGCTTCCATCCTGCCGGTAGAAACATTCGTCCCGATAAGCAGCTCGTTCCTTTCGCTTTTGAACGTAACATTACCAAAACCGCCAAAATCGGTATTCCTCTGGTCAACAATGCCGAAGGTCAGCGGGTGGAACAAGTCCTTCATTACCGTATATGCGCCAAAATTTGCCTCAAGGTCATTCGCTTTGTAGCTCGTTTTATTCGCCAGCCTGTTGATAATATAATCGCGCTGCTGGTGCATAGGTAGCCCGCTTGGCAGCTTCGGCGTATATTTTGCCTGCTCTTTGGTAATGCTGCCCGGCAGCTCCTGATCTATATTCGCATGAGAATAATAGAACCTCGTCTCCCAATTCGGGTTGAACTGGTAACCAACGTTAGAGAACAGCTTAAAATTATCCTGCCTTGAATGATTGCGGAATCCGTCGGTGGTGTAGTTGCTTATATTTATAAAGCCATCAGCCTTGCCCGTCACCATGCCGCCAGATGCAAAGGTCTTCAGCGTCTGAAAGTTGCCAGCATCCACACCCGCCCGATATTTATCAGCCGTGTAGCCTGTAGGCGTAACAAAGTTTACTGCGCCGCCAAGCGTATTCGCACCATAGCGCAGGGCGTTGCTGCCTTTATAAACTTCTATGTGGTTATATGCGCTGCTATCCAGCTCCTGAAAATCCGCGCCGCCATCGGCAAGATTCAGCGGAATGCCATCTTGCAACAGCTTAATGCCGCGCAGGTGAAAGGTTCTGCTCAAGCCGCTGCCTCGAATCGAAAGCCTGCTTTCCTCGCCGTATCTGGTCTGTGCCAGCACGCCCGGAACAAACAGCAGCGCATCTTTCGGGTTCAGTTTTGCCCCGTCATCCAGCTCATCGCGGGCAACTAGGCTTGTGCCGCCTGCCACTTTCGCAAGCTCCTGTCGTGCCTCGTTCTCGCTATTCGTGGTCAGTGCTCTTCTTGCATTTATCGGCACGCTGTAAACGCTTTTCTCTTCGCCATCTACGGTAACCGTGCTCAGTTTAAAATGGCTATGCGCCGTTGCAGATGATGCATAGAACGCCAGTAATGCTGCTATGCAGCCGTAATTAAGTCTTTTCATTGTAATATATCTCTTAAAAATGCTAATTGCCCGCTATGGGCGTATTCCATATATTTTAAGAGAGCGCAGGGGGCGCGGTCGCAGAAACAGAGTTCAGAAAGTCAGGCGATATAACCCGTTTTTCCTCTTCTTTTATACCATATTTGGTGGTCAGGCTGGCTACAGCGGTATATTCCCCAAATATAGTATGCTGCTGCCCGTTATCAGATGAGTTATGATGGTTCTTTTCCAGCTCTGCAATGTCTAAAAGCTTCTGAAGTTTTTCGGCATCAAGCCTTTCAAAGCTGCTGTATAAAAACTTGCTGCTGTTGCTGTTGGTACATATCACCACCTTCTCGCCAAGCAGCTCAGAAAGTTCGCTGTAAGCGGCTTGTTCTGCCTCTTTCGTGCCGCTGCCCATAAGCGCAGGTGCGGCAGAATTCACCACTAGCAGCACCGCAAACAGCAGGGCAAATAACGGGTTTATGTAGCGTTTAAATTTCATTATTCCCCTCATACACAGCGTAGCTGCTTTTCGCAACCACTACTTCCGGCTTCTGTATTTATCATGTAACTATTGGTGGTAAAACTGCCCCTGATTCCGGGGGTAAAAAAAATTGTATTTTACGTTTTTAATTGTTTACATTTATGTTAACATACATTATTGCAAGCGTTCGTTTTTTTTTATTGTTGAGTTTTTATATTATTGATTGGGTTTTATATTATAGAAACTTTGTTAACAATTTTTTGTAGGACACAAAAATAATGAGAGCATTTGCCACCGTTGGAGACGTTGTCTCCGAAATCCCTCCAGATCACCCCCTCCATGTATTCCGTGAACACTCCCTGCAAACAGCAGCGAAGTTCTTCATGGATAATTTCCGTGGCCGTATCTGCTACGCGGTAAAAACCAATCCGGCTGATTTCGTTATTGAAGCTGTATACAATGCGGGCATTACATCTTTCGATGTCGCTTCGCTGGAAGAGATAAAGCTGGTGCACGGTATTGCCCCTCAGGCAAAGCTGCACTTCATGCATACCATCAAATCGCGCTCTGCGATACGTGAGGCATATTACACTTACGGTATCCGTGATTTCTCTCTTGATTCCGCTGATGAGCTTCAGAAGATACTTGATGAGACGAAGAACGCGAAAGACCTTAATCTTTATGTTCGTATAGCAATACCTAACACCTATGCTGAACTTACTTTGTCCGATAAGTTCGGTGTGAACCAGAAAGAGGCGGTTGAGCTCCTGAAAGCAACGCGTGAAGTATCTGCCAAGCTTGGCGTATGCTTCCACGTTGGTTCTCAATGTATGCACCCAGATGCTTACCGCATTGCAATGCGTATGGCGCGTAATGCTATCAACAAATCCGGTGTCACTATCGATAAGCTTGATGTCGGTGGCGGCTTCCCGTCTGTCTACCCGGGCATGATACCGCCTGACATGATAGGTTATTTCAACACAATCCACGATGAATTCAAAAAGTTCAAAGGCTATAAGGAAATTGAACTTATGTGCGAACCGGGCAGGGCAATAGTTGCTGAATCCGGCTCTGTTATCGTGCGAGTGGAACTCCGCAAAGACTCCTTCCTGTACATTAACGATGGTACATATGGCAGCCTGTTTGATGCCGGCACGCCGCACTTTATCTTCCCGGTAAAGCTGCACCGCCGCAATGTGCATATTCATTCCGATAACATCATGCCGTTCTCATTCTTCGGCCCTACCTGCGATACGATGGACTTCATGAAAGGCCCATTCTACCTGCCGGAAGATGTTAAGGAAGGTGATTACATCGAAATCGGTCAACTAGGCGCGTATGGCCGCACGCTTGCCACCCAGTTCAACGGCTTCAAGCCGGAATCTGAGGTTGTGCGTGTGAATGATGACCCGATAATGACCATGTACGACGAGGATCACCTCGCCGCATACGAGGCCATTGCCTAGAACTCCATCTGAACCGCTATAAGGTTAAATTTCCTGCGTAAGCTTTTATGCGGGCAGAAAACAGTTTAACTTTCGCCAGAAATATATAGAAAGAATAACAGGCTAATCACTTAATTAAGGAAAAGAAAATGGGAACGATAACCAACTTCATAGATAGCAACTACCACCACTTCAACGCTGCCGCGCTGAAGGATGCTGCACGCGGATACAAGGCGCATATAGATAAAGGCGGTAAAATGTTCGTTACCCTTGCGGGCGCAATGTCTACCGCAGAACTCGGTATTTCTTTCGCAGAGATGATCCGCCAAGATAAGGTTCATGGCATATGCTGCACAGGCGCAAACCTCGAGGAAGATCTCTTCAACGCAGTTGCTCACAACCATTACAAGCGTATTCCTAACTACCGCGATCTTACCCCTCAAGATGAGCAGGATCTGGTAGATGACCACTTCAACCGTGTTACCGATACCTGCATACCGGAAGCCGAGGCAATGCGCCGTCTTGAAGATTTTATTGTGCCTCTGTGGAAAGCCGCTTCCGAAGGCAATAAGCCGCGCTTCCCGCACGAATTCATGTATGACATAGCGCTCAACCCGGAATTCCAGAAGCAGCTTCAGATACCAAAAGAAAATAGCTGGATGATAGCCGCAGCAGAAAAGAATATTCCTATATTCGTACCGGGTTGGGAAGATTCCACCTTCGGTAACTTCTTTATCGGCCATACGTATAAAAGCGGCTTCAGCGTTCACGCTGTTAAAACCGGCCTGCAATACATGCAGTCGCTCGTTGGCTGGTATAAGGAAGCAACTAAAAATTCAGAACTCGGCTTCTTCCAGATAGGCGGCGGCATAGCGGGAGATTTCCCTATATGCGTAGTGCCACTTATCCAC
Source organism: Rickettsiales bacterium (assembly GCA_035909535.1). Classification (GTDB taxonomy): domain Bacteria; phylum Pseudomonadota; class Alphaproteobacteria; order Rickettsiales; family UBA8987; genus JAMHZE01. The sequence goes on from JAMHZE010000179.1 coordinate 4,337, forward strand.
CAGGATCTCGAGGAAGATGCGAAGCTATGGGGCTATTTCTGCCAGATAACAGATGCTCAGGAATCTTACGGCGGCTACTCCGGCGCACTCCCTAACGAAAAGATAACATGGGGCAAGCTGGCCGTGCCAACCCCTAAATTCGTTATCCACAGCGATGCTACAATCGTAGCCCCGCTTATCTTCAACTATGTACTAGGTAAGTAATAACAATGGCAGCTAAATTCAAAATAAAATCATCAGATCTCATGTCCTCGTCGCAAGGCTTTCTTGGCCTTTCCGCTAAAGAGGCCATGCCTTTCAAAAAAGCAAAAGCGGTCATAGTGCCGTTCGGTCTGGAATCATCGGTATCATACGGTGGCGGTACAAAACATGGTCCCGCGGCCATGATAAAAGCCTCTCATCAGGTGGAACTTTTTGACGAGCATTTCTGGTGCGAGCCTGTTCACAAATACGGCGTTGCCACGCTGAAAGAGCCTAAAATAGGCAAGAACGTAAAGCAGGAGGTCGAAAACCTTGCCGCACGCGTTCAGGCCGTTCTAGATGAAGGCAAATTCCCGATAACCTTCGGCGGCGAGCATTCCATCTCTGCGGGCACAATCATTCCGTTCGTTAAAAAATACAAAAACCTTGCCGTGCTGCATTTTGATGCCCATGCTGATCTGCGCGATGGCTACGCAGGCGAGCACTACTCTCACGCCGCCGCTCTCCGCCGAGTGCTAGACCACAAGCAGGTAACCAAGCTTATCTCTGTGGGTATCCGTAATATCTCCCAGTCCGAAATTCCGTTCCTGGAAAAGAGCAAAAACCGTATCGATATCCACTGGGGTAAAGACAGGCACAATTACGATTACAAAAAAATAGTCGCGCCTCTTAAAGGACGAGATGTATACCTAACCTTCGATGTCGATGGCTTCGATGCTTCACTAATGCCTGCTACAGGCACGCCGGAACCGGGCGGCATCTTCTGGAATGATGCAATGGGCATCATCGAAGAGGCTGCAAAAATATGCAATATCGTCGGCGCAGATGTGAACGAGCTTGCACCGCGCAAAGAACTTCACTCGGCAGATTTCCTCGCAGCCAAGCTGGCGTACAAAATCCTCAGCTATAAATTTTTGGGCAAAAACAAAATAACTAAAAAATAGGTAGCCTAATGCCAACCCGCCGCAATGTAATAGGCCGCATACTCTGGCCGGAAAAACCATCGTTATTCATCATCATCGGTGGTGCTGCCGGCATGGTGGGCGATCTCGCCAACTTCTTCGGCGACATGGTCTCTCCGTATTACATGGTCGCGCTGTTCGGCGTAATTGCGGCAATTGCAATGTCTATGTGCCTGCAACGCGCCTTCATGGTCAATGCAGATAACAAGGCAGATGTAGATGCCGTAGTAAGCTGCCGCGCCTGCGACGCAATGCGTTTCGGCCTGTTCGCCTTTGCAGCCTTCATTCTGCTTGTAATAGTGGGGCAGGGGCAAAGTGCCACCGCCGTGATAGGTGAAAAGCTCGGCCTTATCCAGAAAGATGTATCCGAGATAAAGCAGGATGTCGGCGAGATAAAACAGAACGTAACTTCCATTGCTGAGGTCGCTCAATCCGGCCAGATATTCAGCAACCCTAAATCGGCGGAAGAATTTTTTGCCAATGCATGGATATATACAAATATGCGCCGCGATACGGCTTCTGCCTACGCCGCAATGCAGCAGATGTATTCCAAATTCGCGCCTAATAAGCTCGATGCCGCCGAAATGTTTTTCAATTCTGCGCGCGGTGTAAAATCCCGCACGGAACTCGCTGCAGAGGCTGAAGCTCTCGGCAAAAGTATAAAAGATGCTACTCTGCTGGTAGTAGCCGCGCGTAACGCCCCAACCGCAGAAGAAGCCGACAGGCTATATGCCGAAGCCGCAAACATAGATGCAGACCAGCCATTCGCCTACTGGGATATGCAAAATCCGCATAGCGGCATTACCCGCGCTTCAGCAGGTGGTTCTACTGAACGCATGATAGAAGCCCTGCAAAAGCAGGTAGATGGTCAGAAAAAGTTCATTGAAAAAATATCGGCCAAGCCGGTCGGGTATTATTTCTTCCTGCCGCAATATCAGGGAGATTTCGAGATGATAGCCCGCCAGAGCCTTTCCGGCCTCGAGGCTAACCTCGAAACCTTAAAGGGCCTCCGCAAGCCGCAATAGCTTTGCAGCTTACTGCCCTACGAACATGTTCTTGATAACGCCGGCTATCTGCTGCGCTTCATTGCAGAACTTGGCAGGATCTTCTTTGTAGATGTTCTCAGCATTGGTAACGTTCTCGTTTATTGTCTGCTGGGTTATCTGGTTGTTGCGCTCGGCTTTTTCCAACTCGCCTGCAAGTGTGTGTATAAGTGTATCGCTTAAACCAAGGTTGCACTTGCTGTTATACTGCTTTGCAATAAATGCTACAGAATAGCCCTTTGCCTCGTTCTGCGCCTGTTTCAGGTGCTCTGCATTACCCTGTTGCACAGGCTGCAAAGTGCCTCTTGCCATAGGGTCAACCTTTCCGCTCATAGATTGCGGGGTAACCGGCTTAGGTGCCTGTATGGCCTGCGCAAGCGCGCCTGCAGGTATTGCTGTTACTAATGCAAGTGCGAGTAATTTTTTCATAAGGTTTCTCCTGTATTTTTGTTTTATACGCCTTTTAGGATATTAATCCTTCATTAAAAATAAAGTCTCAATGTTCCAGTGTGGAAAAATACCCGACTGCGTCATCTATCTTATCTTTTACCGCTGTATAGGCGGCTTTTGAATCTCGTTTTTCAAAAGCGCTGATGATCTTGTACTGATGGTTCTGCCATTTTTCCTTGCAGTCAAAGTTGCCACATATCTTGTCCAGATCATACTGGCCTATCATTTTCTGCCTCAGGCCGGATATCACCGAATAAACCTGCACCAGCATGGAGTTGCGTGCAAGCTCGGCTATTTTGTTGTGAAATTCAATATCAGCCAGTATCAGGTTATCAAAGCTGCTATCGGCTGAAAGCCTGCACATCTTCCTAAGGGCGGAAATATCTTCGTCCGATATATTCATCGCTGCAAGATGCGCCAGCTTAGGTTCCAGAATTATGCGTGTTTCCAGCAATTCCATCACCGTGCATTTGGTATTTATTTTTGTATAGCTCTCGGCCATCTCTTTCGGCGAGATGCGGAAGAACGTGCCAACGCCAACCTTGCGTTCCAGTAACCCGTCCTGCACCATGCGCTGCATGGCGGTACGCAGGGTAGTGCGGTTCACTTTCAGCTTATCGGAAATCTGGCGTTCGCTTGGTACTCTGTCGCCCGTTTCAAAAGATTTTTCGGCAAAGAACTTCTGTAGTGATTTGAACACTTCATCGCAATTGCTGTATTTTTTCTTGCCTGCCATAGGTTTACTGCCCCAATGCCCTTAATTTAAGCCGATTTATGGCTCATACAAGATGTTATTGAAATTTTATGGGGTTAATATAATAAAAAGCTTATGAAAATACTTTTAGCAGCAACATTAGCACTGGTTCTTACAAGCTGTCAGACCATGCAATCTGTAGATAGGGGCTTATACGGCCTTTCCAACCAGGTCAGTTCACAAGATAGAATAACGGGCGCCCGCAGCCTTAACGTTACGGCGCGTGCAAGCCAGATCCAGCAGGGCAATCAGGCTGCGGCTCAGGCCATTTCCAAGTACGAGAAGAAAGATGCCACGCTCGATTCCACACAGTATAACCGCGCAAAGCGTATTTTCGACCGTATCTTAAAAGCTTCCCACATGGCGGGCGAAAGCTGGCAGATACACTTGATACCGGAAGAATCCTTCAACGCATTCGTAACGGGCGGCACGGTGATAGTGATCCACCAGGGTCTGATGAAGCAGCTCAGCTCTGATGATGAGGTGGCAGCGGTATTAGGGCATGAACTCGCCCACGTAGCGGCAAACCACGTATTCGAGCGTCAGGCTGGCCAGATAGCCCATGCGGTTGGCGGCGGCAGTTCGGGTAAATCGGGCTTCGTTCAGGCTGCCTATAGTCGTACTGACGAGACCGAGGCCGACAATATAGGCATATTATACATGGCGCTGGCGGGATATAACCCAGATGCCGCAGCCGTAATATGGCAGAGAATGTATCAGCTTGCCGGCACTAACGGCCAGATGGTCAGCTCGCACCCGATGAACTCCGACCGTATGAAGAACGCTCAGGCGATAGCGGCAAAAGTTAAGCAATATTACAAGGCCGGGGTGGTAAACCCTCAGGCTCAGGATATCCTGAATAATAACGTACTCTATGCCAAAAGGCAGGCGGCAGGTCCGGCAGCAGGGCAGGGTGGTGGTCTGGCTTCCGTGCTGGAAACCGCGGCGAATTTCTACATCGGTAAGCAGCAGGCTAAAATGGCCGCCTCGCAGGAAGTTAATCGTATAGGCTCACTTCAGCAGATACAGAAAGATCTCCAGATAGTCGAATCAGGCCGCACTTCAAATGGCCAGCTTGGTATCGGCCTTAACTATGTTGGTGCGCGTTCAGTATCTGGTCTTTCACTCAAAGCAGTAACCGAAAAAGGTCAGGCAATGTACCGCCATAATGGCGTTGTGCAGCCTAACACTCGTGTTAACGCCGTGTTCGATAGCAGCATAGTAAATCCTGCGGCGGCATCATCTTCCGGCCAGCAGATAAAGCTGATAGTGGACGAGGGTAACTATCTGTAATGAGCGTAACCCCTACGGAACAATTTGCAAAAAGGCTTGAGCGCGTGCGCGATGTATTTCAAGAGAATATTGAAGATGGTCGCGTGTTCACGCTGGTTAATGCCAATCACTATAGCGGCAGATGTTCTCATGTGGTACTGTGCTTTAATGATGCTGTCCAAAACCGCCTCATCAGGCCAACCTTTTCTTATGCCAATAATTCCGAGCGCCTGCAGCTGCTGACAGCCGCAGTAGAATGTTTTTTTAGCAAGGTCAGTAAAGAATCTGATAAGAATCCGGTGATAGAAAAATACGGCCTTGATACAGATCTCCCTGCTCATGAAAACGCAGAAAAAATTGCTGCATATCTGGATGCCTCTATTAAAAAATGGCAGCAAGGCCAGCATGAGCGCAGCCGTGCAGTTGTAGTTGGTGGTATATCGCGCGGCTATGGTGCAGATCGTCGTTCATTCGCAGAAAGGCTGAAAGAGCGCCTGTCAGAAGATATCATTCGTCACGAACTTTAGCAGAGAAGTGCTAATCCACCCTGAAGTACATATTGCAGCCTGCAATATCACTATCCACATATTCAGATTCAGTAGTAGGGCGGCCCGGTTCAGGGTTAGGGTCTCCGGCGTGGTTATCTATACATCCCGCAACGCCTGCTGCCGAATAAAAATGGGTGCTGTCGCCATGTCCCCATAATCCGTCCTGATACAATTGGTCTATTACACGCATTAATCCTGTGCCGGGCTTGCCGTCATCTATCTTGCTATCCATTGCGCCTATATGTGCGCCGGAAGAAAAGGCCGCCGCAAAGCCGGTTGCATATAATTGATTGGCCTTCATCCAGTCATAGTAATAAATAGAAAATCTTTTTTTGTTGCCTATCCCAAGTGGACTGTATTGAAAAGAGTCTGTGCTGAAGTTAATATTTCTTGGTGGGTATGCGGCAAGGTAAGAACCCTGTTTTGGCTCCAATGCTGCGTAAGCTCCGGAATTGTTAAGGTGCATCCAAATGCATGCACTTTCCAGCAGGCCTACCTGTCCGTTGTTATCGCCTGTTATCACTGGGTTTGGGCCGCCTGCAAATTCATTGTTGCAAGCCGGAAAAAACCTCTGGGGATTCCTTATATCCCCAGGCAAAGCATCATACTTAGAGATAAATGTTTTCCATCCAAGGGTAACATCTCCAAGTATCTTTATATCTTTTCTTATCTGCGCCTGTTTTATCAGCTCCTGTCCTTGTAGCACGCCGCCTACAAGCAGGCCTATTATCACTAGTACAATTGCCAGTTCAACAAGGGTAAAGCCGTTATGATATCCGCGATGAAATTCGCGCATTTTTTCTGTTTTTTTCATCAATAATTTATAGGCAAAACTTACGGGTAAAGCAACCTGCTGGTCCAGTTGCCGTTCTTATTCTCAAAAATTTCTCTGCGATGAAATCTAAAATCCTCAGCCTGCCAGAATTCTATGGTCTGTGGAACCAGCCTGTAGCCGCCCCAGTTCTCCGGCCTAGGAATATTCCCGCCTGCGAATTTTTTCCTGAATTCTTCTACGCGGTCTAAAAATTCCTTTCTGTCGCCCAGTGTTTCAGATTGTTTAGATGCCCATGCGCCAAGCCTGCTATCTTCCGGCCTGCTGTTAAAATAAGCATCGCTTTCGGCATCGCTCAAACGTTCAACTTTGCCTTCAACGCGTATCTGTTTGCCCAGTACGTTCCAGTAAAAGCATAGCGCGGCAAAAGGGCTGTTTTCCAGCTCTTTAGCCTTTCTGCTATTGTAATTTGTATAGATGTAAAAGCCTTTTTCATCGGCATTTTTCATCAGCACCATGCGGGCAGAAGGCTTGCCGTTATCAACAGTGGCAAGGCAAACTTCCGTATGGTCTGCTATTCTGTCGCTCTTCTTTGCCTCTTCAAACCACTGGTTGAATTTGTGTATAGGGTGTTCTTTCATGCTAAGTTATCAAAATAAAAGTTGCCAACTAATGCGTGAAACAATATAAACAAAAGAGAAGATTCACAACAAACATTTAAATCCCAGGGGTATTGCATGGCACTTAATCTTCAGGTTCCGGAATCTTATAACCTTAAGCCTACTATCACCGTTGTAGGTGTGGGTGGCGCTGGCGGCAATGCCGTCAACAACATGATAGAATCCGGCGTGGAAGGCGTAAAGTTCGTTGTCGCCAATACAGATGCTCAATCTATTGAAAACTCTGCATGTGCAAACCGCATTCAGCTTGGTACTGCGGTAACGCAAGGTCTTGGTGCAGGTTCTTACCCGGAAGTAGGCAAGGCCGCTGCGGAAGAATCTCAGGAAGAGATACTGGATTACCTTCAAGGTTCCAACATGGTATTCGTAACTGCCGGTATGGGCGGTGGTACTGGTACTGGTGCTGCGCCTGTTGTTGCGCGTCTTGCACGTGAACAGGGCATACTAACAGTTGGTGTTGTTACCAAGCCTTTCCATTTTGAAGGCACTCACCGTATGCGCGTGGCAGAACTTGGCCTGCAGGAAATGCAAAAGTTCGTTGATACCATGATAGTCATTCCTAACCAGAACCTTTTCCGTGTTGCGGATAAGAACACAACCTTCATGGATGCGTTCAAACTGGCTGATTCAGTTCTTAAATCCGGCGTAAAAGGCGTTACAGACCTTATGGTAATGCCTGGTCTTATAAACCTCGATTTCGCAGACGTTCGCTCCGTAATGTCGGAAATGGGCAAAGCGATGATGGGCACAGGTGAGGCTGAAGGCGAAAACCGCGCTATCAAAGCTGCAGAAGCTGCAATTGCCAACCCTCTGCTGGATAACGTTTCAATGCAGGGTGCGCGCGGCGTACTTATCAACATCACCGGCGGTTCAGATATGACGCTGTTTGAAGTTGATGAAGCTGCAAACCGTATCCGCGAGGAAGTGGACGAAAATGCCAATATCATCTTCGGTTCTACATTCGATACCGCACTTGATGGCAAAATTCGCGTTTCCGTTGTTGCCACGGGTATAGATGTAGATGGTGCAAATTATGTTTCCAACCCTGCCATGAACAGGCAGGCGGTATCACGCACTCAACCTCGTCAGGAGGCTGCACCGCAGCCAGCTCCGCAAGCCATGCAGGAGCCGGAAGAGGACCGTAACGCATTCATCAGCCGTGAACCGGTTGAGCCTCAAACATTCACACGCCCGCAAGCTCCGGCACAGCCGGAAAGGTTCGAGCGTCGCCAGCCGGCGGCTCCTCAGCCTCAGGCGCAGCCTCAACAGGGCAATGGTCTGTTCGGCAGCCTTTTCTCCCGCAGGGATGAAGAAGTGCAGCAACAGGGTGTTCCTCTGGTTCAGCCTCAGCAGGCACAGCGCCCGGCGCAGCCTCAGCAGAAAACGGTTGAAGATGAGCTGGATGTTCCTGCCTTCATGCGCCGCAAGGGCTAGGTAGTTGTTCCGCCTGTTGGATATCCTTACTCCGCCGCGATGCGTATGCGGCGAGATACTCTCATCGGAAGAAGAATCATTCTGCAATAAATGCTGGCCTGAAATGGGCTTTATCGCAACAAACTCGCTTTGTGATCTCTGCGGAATGCCGTTCGATATGGCTGTGCCACAAGGCACTCACTGCCCGGATTGCATCGCTATCTCTCCCGCTTTCGATAAAGGCCGCTCCGTATTCCGTTACAACTCTCATTCCGGAGTACTTATCACCGGCCTTAAATACAGCGATAAAACCCCTTACGCTAAAACCCTTTCACGGCTTATGTCTAACCGCGTGCCGGAACTAGGGCAGTTTGATGTCATAACATCTGTTCCCATTCATCCGCGCCGTCTGCTTAAGCGTAAATACAATCAATCTGCGCTGCTTGCCCGCCGCATCGGCAGGCTGTGCAATATTTCCGTAAATAACCTCATGCTTCATAAAAAGCATGATGCCGACCCGCAAGCATCACTCTCGCGTGAAAAGCGGATAAAGAATGCCCGTAATGCCTATTCGGTAAACCTGCGCCATGCCGTGCATATAAAGGGAAAAAGCATACTTCTTGTAGATGATGTACTTACAACAGGCGCCACCGCGCATGAATGTGCAAAAGTATTAAAGGCTTCAGGCGCGGGCAGGGTGTGCGTTATAACCGCCGCGAGAACCCCGCTGGAAAACTAGGCATTAAAACACGTATTCCAGCGCACATACACGTGGGCTGGTTTTGTAATATTCTGATCTCCGGGTAGAAGGCCCCCCATCTCCCTCAGAAGTGAAGGTAAAGCATCTGCTCTCTTCACCGCCGCCGAACAGGCTATGTCCACGTATTTTGCCGGTATATGGCTTGCCGTCATCCATCTTGCCATCAATAATGCTCATTATTTCCGGAGAAAAATAACCTTCCCATACATCCCCATCTTTTGCTGCCAGCGCAAGTAGCGCGGCCCCTGAAATGCGCATAACATTCCTTCCGGCAAGTGCCTGCGGGCACCATGGGCGCGCACTCATCTTTGCAACACCGGAGCAGGCATGCAATACATCTGCTGTTGCGGTATAGGAGACCAGCATCCCTGGTGTTGCTTCCATTCCTCTTATGTCACCATACTTCCATATAAAAAATGGTACGCTTAAAGCGGCGCTGCTGTAATCTACATCCGCCGGCGGGTTATTTCCGCTGCCATCATAAGTATCAGTTGCCTTTATCCGTGGAGGGTCCCACATACCTGCATTTTTCAGGTGCAGCATCACGCAATGATACTCGCGCCTGTCGCCGCCCATTCCGCTCTCGGCATCGTAATCGTCGTCTATCAGGCCGTTACCATCGCCAGAAATTATGATGCCGGGGTTAGCGTAATAGCATTCCGGAAAGAATCTTTCCGGGTTACGCACATCACCCGGTGGCGCGTCATATTTTGTCCGGAACGTATTAAAGGCCAGGTCAAAATCGCCCAGAGCCTGTATCTGCTTGCGTATCTGAGCCTGCCTGATAAGTTCTTGCCCCTGTAATACACCGCCAACAAGCAGGCCAATTATCACCAGTGCGATCGCCAGTTCCACTAAAGTGAAGCCATTCTGTTGTTTGTAAGGAGCTAAAAGTGTAGGTGCTATATGCATATCAGGTAATTCGTTATCTTAGTTTTCAGGCTTATAATGTAGGTTTAACTTTTGCAATATCAAATTGCTTTGCAAAACAGGGTGCATCATAGGCCATATAATATAAGAAAATCAGTTGAAACTTATGCTCTATATGTTTTAACTTCATTCTCATTTACAACCCGAAGCAAAAATATCAGATATGAAGCTCGCCACATGGAATATAAACTCAGTAAGGCTGCGCCGCGAGCTGGTCTCGCAGTTTTTGAAGCAGAACAATATAGATATACTCTGCCTGCAGGAAACAAAAACTCCTGACGAGCATTTCCCTCATGCCGAATTCCAGAAGCTTGGCTACAAGCACCAGTTCATTTCCGGCCAGAAGGGCTATAACGGCGTAGCTATCATCTCGCGTGTGCCTGTCAGCTTCGATAAAAAGCTCGATCTTGTTAACGACCATAAGCGCCATATTTCCGCCAGTTTCAAGCATAAGGGCAAGACCCTGCAACTGCACAACCTCTACATTCCCGCGGGTGGTGATATTCCAGACCCCGCGCTGAATGATAAATTCAAACACAAGCTAGATTACTGCAAGGCGCTTACTAAATGGTATGGCGGCAATGAAAAAACTTCTGAGATGTTTGTGGTAGGAGATTTCAATATCGCCCCGTACGAGCATGATGTGTGGAGCCACAAGCAGCTTTTAAAGATAGTTTCCCATACCCCCATAGAGGTAGAGCTTCTGGAGAAATTCCGCAAAAGCCGTGATTTTGTGGATATCGCGCGCGAGTTCGTACCTCATGATAAAAAGCTTTATAGCTGGTGGAGTTACCGTAACCAAGATTGGCGCAAGTCAGACCGAGGCCGCAGGCTAGACCACATCTGGGCAACTCCGGGCATTGCCGGCAACGTCAAAAAATTCGATATCCTGAAAGATGCCCGTGATCTTCTAAACCCGTCCGACCACGTTCCGGTGGTGGTAGAGTTATAGATAGCCATTTACTTCATATCAAATAAATATATATAATCCTCTCATGGTAAACGTAGTCAAAGAATTTGAATCTGCTGGGGCGATATTGAAGGGGCATTTCGTACTTTCTTCCGGCCTGCATTCCAACACTTATATGCAATGCGCCCGCGCACTGATGGATCCCGCTCGCGCAGAACGTCTTTGCAGTGCATTAGCGCAAAAGGTTAGGGCGGCTGTAGAT
>JAMHZE010000180.1:0-5768 GCA_035909535.1 Rickettsiales bacterium
GATATAGCCATAGGCAACAGCCTGATAGCAAACGGCGCAGAGCATATTGCCAAGGTGGTACCTGGTGGAAAGATATTTATTGTGACAGACCGCAACGTGGCAGACCTTTACCTTGATAAGCTGGTGAGCTCGCTGCTGATGAGTAACTACAAAGGCGGCGCAAAATTTGATGTGAGCTATGTGATAATACCGGCAGGAGAATCATCCAAGAACTTCCGCCAGCTGGAAGAAGTTGCGGAGAAGATACTGGCACATAAGCCGGAGCGAGGCTCTACCGTGGTGGCGCTTGGTGGCGGCGTTGTGGGTGACCTTACCGGATTTACCGCAAGCATGTTGCTGCGCGGCATGAATTTTATACAGATACCCACATCTCTGCTGGCGATGGTGGATAGCTCTGTAGGTGGTAAAACAGGTATTAACACTGCATCCGGCAAGAACCTTGCAGGCAGTTTTTACCAGCCGAAACTGGTGCTGGCTGACCTTGATACCCTTAAAACCCTGCCTGAGCGCGAAATTCTGGCAGGCTATGCCGAGATAGTTAAATACGGGCTGATAAATGATGTCGCATTTTTTGAATATCTGGAGAAGGAAAAGGATTTCTCTAACGTATCAATAATGGTGAAGAGATCATGTGAGGCAAAAGCGAAGATAGTAGCGCAGGACGAGAAGGAAAGTGATGTTCGCGCGCTGCTTAATCTGGGCCATACTTTTGGCCATGCGCTGGAAGGTATCTGCGGCTATGATGGCACATTGCTGCATGGTGAGGCCGTAGCTATAGGCATGGTTATGGCGTATCGTTTTTCAGAGCATTTGGGTATTTGCCCTAAAGGCAGGGCAGACCGTTTAGAGAAGCTGCTAAAAACACGCGGAATGAGAACTACGGTAGCTGAGCTGAACAGAAAGATTACTGTAGATGAGATGATAGACTACATGTATAGCGATAAAAAAGTTTCCGGCGGCAAGCTAACGCTGATACTGGCAAAAGATATAGGCCAGTGCTTCATCAGCAAAGATGTCTCCGGTGAAAGTTTAAGAACATTCCTTGAAAGGTCTTTATGAGAATAATTGCAACGTTACTTGTTATAGCAACCCTTGCATATACCATGCCTGCCACTGCACAACAGGAACGCAGGGGGTTTTCTATTGAACAGGTGGAGCTTATTAACCTTGCACAAGACTATCTGGCAAAGGTGCGTACACTAAAGGCAAACTTTATTCAGGTTAATCCTCGCCCTTCTATGATAAGCAGCGGCGAGATTCTGCTTTCTAAACCTGGCAAGCTGAAAATGAGCTATTCCAAGCCTTACAAAATAGACTACTACATAACCGGTGACAGGCTTTTACAATATGACCACGATCTGGATGAGGTGGCGCGTGGCAGTGCTCCGGATAATCCGCTGAAGATACTATTATACGACAAAATAAGCCTTACCAATAACGAGCTGATGAATGTTACGCATGTTGTTGATATGGGGCAGACCTTTAATATATTTATGGTGAACCGCACTGATAACATCCGTGATGTTACGGGGCTGATATTAAAATTCAGGAAAAAGCCGTTACAACTTACAGGGGTTGAACGTGTAGACCATGAAAGCAATAAGGTAGAGACAAACTTTACCGCGGTTACCATCAATGAAAATATTGATGATAGCGCCTTTGTATTTAAAAGGCCTAGGAAAGCCTACCCGACTACAAAATAAAATAGTAGTACAGGCAGTAGCGGATAAACCAGATTATTATCAGCAGCACCATAGGCGTGATATCTAGACCATTAACTGGCTTGAAGTATTCACGCAGCCTTGTAAGTGCAGGCTCTATTATCCTTGCAAGAAAGTTGCTGATATTTATCACCGCCTGATTGGCAGTGTTTATCACGTTAAAATGTGAAAGCAGGTGTATGATAACATATACCAGCACCAAGAACCCGTAGATACCGAGAAGAAGATCCAGAAGAGCGATTATAGGGTTCATGTTTTTCTCCTATGTAGTTGCTGGTTTTGCAGATGTGTTCTTGGTATTATCAAAGCCTTTTATAGGCATTTTGTAGACCACCATATTGCCCTTGCCCCAGTATTCTACCGCGCCCGGGCTCATAATGTTTGCCATTGCGATACCGCGACCATTAGGATCAGCCATGCGGGTAGGGTCAAAATCCATGTAATCCTGCCAGTTAAAGCCTTTACCTTCATCTTTTATGACAACGGTATATATACCTTCGGCTTCTTTACGGTTGAGCTCCACTGAAACCTTGCGACCGGCAAAAGCAGGATTTGCCATGCGGCGCTCTACTTCGTCATCGAATTTATTTTCCAGCAGTAATTTATGCTTGAGTTCAAAACCCATTTCCAGATTGCCGTGTTCTATAGCGTTTACCAGCAAAGCCGTAAGACCAACGATATATTTGTTAGGATCTGCACTGAAACGCGCAAGGTAGTTTGCAACCCTTCTTGCCTCTGCAAAAGTTTTTAGCTCAAACGTGCATGAGCAGAAATTATCTATAACGTTATGCAGACTGAATACCTCTGTCTTCAGACCATCAGTTTCACGCTTTTCTTTAAGCGCTGATTTTACTATGGAGATAAGGACAGAGTTTGAATATGGCTTGGTAACGTAGTAATAAGCACCAGCCTCTATACCTTCTACCGTTTTCTGTTCACCCGTCATAGCGGTTTGCATTATTACCGGTATACGAGCGGTTTTAGGGTCAGCCTTAAGCGCCTTAAGCACCTGTATACCATCCATGCCAGGCATCATGATATCAAGTATCACTACATCTATTTTTTCAGCATTCTGCTTTATGAAATCCAGACCTATTTCGGAATAGGCGATGGTTTTGCAATCCACTCCAGATTTTTTGAGATGTATCTCGAGTATCTCGAGATTTGTCTCCTCATCATCCACACATACTACGAACGGTGTGCGCGTAGAGACATTCCCTTCATCTACGGCCAGCTTTATCTGGTTTTCCTGTCTTGCTTCCTGCATATCATTATTCTAAAGGGTTTGTAGGTAGTGTAAACGAAAAAGTGGCACCGTCGGGCGAACTCTTGACCCATATGTCACCGTTATGGCCGCGTATTATCTCCTTACAGATAGAAAGGCCAAGGCCAGTTCCGCCGGCACCGGTTTTTGTCTTGCTGCTTTGTACGAATTTATCGAATACCGTATCCTTCTCACTTTCCGGTATGCCTACGCCCTCATCTTCTACCGATACTACTAGAAATGAGCCGTTTTCTGTGTAGCGCAGATCTACTTTTATCTCTGTGCCGATTTTTGAGAATTTTATCGCATTGGAGATAAGGTTGTAGAATACCTGTATTATCTTTTCAGGGTCAAAATATGCCGTCATCCTTTCGCTGGTTTTGCTGATACGCACAGTAAGTTTTTTGTCCTCCAGCAGGCGCTGTACTTCTGAAAGCACTGAGTTAAGCGACATTTCTATGTTGTTGTTCCTGATATTGAAGCTCATCTTGCCGGCTTCCAGCTTGGAGAGATCAAGCAGGTTGTTAAGCAGCGAAAGTAGCCTTTTGCCGCTATTCTCTATCTTGGCAAAATATTTTTGCAGCTCTTCACGCTCTGCTGTTTGCGCCTCGGTATTACCAAATTCTGCGAAGCTCAGTACTGCGTGCATTGGGGTACGGAGCTCGTGGCTCATATTCGCAAGAAATTCCGACTTACTTTCGTTGGCACGTTCTGCCTGAACCTTTGCGCGTTCTAGCTCTATAGTACGTTGATAAACCTTATCTTCCAGATTAGCATTTGCTTCCTTTACCTCGCGGTCTCGCACGTTTATCTGGAACAGCATTTCGTTGAACGCATCTACCAGAACGCCTAGCTCGTCATCACTTTTCTTCTTAACGTTAACGTTATAATCTTCGTGGTCGGTTACCGCCTTTGCAGCGAGATACAGGCTTTTAATCGGCCTGTCTATTACCCTTGAAAGACGTGTTGATATGACCAGCGCGAAGAACCCACCGAACACGATGGAGATAAGGCTGTAAAAGAAATAACGCTGATATGATTTGCGGATATCCTTGAGATCTGTCACCAGCACTATCTGGCCTACCTTGCCATCATTCACCGTAATATCTTTGAACACGTATAGATGATCATCACGGAATTCGGATTTAGGGTATGAAGGCGGCGGGCATTTAACCCTTGCTATACGCGAGAAGCTTGCAAAGAGATCGTCGTTAACATCGTATATACAGGCCAGACGCACGGAATCGCGTGCGGCGAGAGCGGCAAGATTCTCTTTTGCGGTTTTGTTATCAAGGAATTCCAGCGCGGCGCTGGAACGGCTGCCGGTTATTTCGGCCAGCACGTTCATCTCCTGCACCAGGTTTTCACGCAGACGCACTGTAGAGAAGAATATGAAGAAGATAAGCGATGTAAGCAGCGCAAGAAAACTACAAAGGAATATGATCGCCAGTATCTTCTGGCGAATTGGAAGTGTGAGGAAAAATCTTTTCAGGCGTCGGAGCATATAGCCGGAACATTGGTTTACAGCCTTTGTAACCGTGTTACCATTATGCATATATTGCAGCAAGGCTATTGGATTGCAGGCCGGCCCATAACCTATGCTGCATGCGGCTTATGGTACTATTTTACCACTCGCGTGGAAGGCTGTAGAAAACTGCCATCTCCGTAGGAAAAAAAGCGATAACGCTGTGCTATGGCATGGGCATATATGTTGCGGGTGTGTTCCATGCCCATAAAGGCGGAAACCAGCATGAGAAGGGTGGAGCAAGGCAGGTGGAAATTGGTGATGAGGGCATCTACCACCTTGAATTCATAGCCGGGGTAAATGAATATGCCTGTTTCTGCGCTGCCTGATTTTACATGGCCTTGCGCATCGGCGGCAGATTCCAGCGTGCGGAGGCTGGTTGTGCCGGCAGCAATAACCCTGCCACCGTTTTTACGTGCGCGGTTAATGGCTTCTGCCGCGGCCTCGCTTACCTCGTAGCTTTCGTAATGCATTACGTGGTCTTTGATGTTTTCTGCCCGTACCGGCATGAAGGTACCTGCACCGACATGAAGGGTAACAAATACTACTTCTACGCCCTTCTCTTTTATTTGCTGCAGCAGTTGCGGGGTAAAATGCAGGCCTGCCGTTGGCGCTGCCACAGAGCCTTCCTTACTGTTATTGGCATAGACGGTCTGGTAACTTGCCTTATCTGTTTCTCCGGCTTTGCGCTTTTTTTCAATATATGGTGGTAGCGGCATTGAGCCGTAACGATGCAGAAGCTGCAGCAACGCGTTACCTTTTGCAGAGAAGCGTAAGTTTATTTCGCCGCTTTCCTTTTTATCTTCTGCTATGGCAGAGAGATCTTCTGCCACCTTGAATATCGCACCTTTTTGCAGCTTTTTACCAGGCTTTGCCAGAGCCTGCCACAGCTCGCCATCACCTTCATCAGATAATTTTTTGAGCAGGGTTACCTGTACGTTTGAATCACCGCATTTGCCAAAAAGACGGGCCGGCAGTACCTTGGTATCGTTAAGTACCATAACATCTCCCGCATTCAGGAGAGTTGGCAATTGAGAGAATGCAACATCTTCCATATTACCTTCTGTACATACCAGCAGGCGTGATGAATCGCGCTGTTTTAGTGGCGTATCTGCGATAAGTTCCTCAGGGAGATGATAATCGAAATCGGCTAGCTTCATGATCAAAAGCCCAGTGAGCGGCCTCTTGCACGAGACTTTTTTCTACCCAGACGCACGCGTCCGCGCATGCTTCTCATTTTTGAATGTGCGCCGAGAGA
>JAMHZE010000181.1:0-2982 GCA_035909535.1 Rickettsiales bacterium
ATATTTCTTATCGCTTCCCACTATCTCTTTCGCGCGCGCAATCGCTCCCTTCATACCTTTCGCCGCCTCGGTAAGTTCCAGATCTGCGCCAAGAATCAGCAGCATCTTTCTGCGCTCTATGCTCATGCTTTCAGGCATTACCAGCTTCAGTTTATATCCTCTCGCCGCCGCGATGAAAGCCAGCGCGATACCCGTATTGCCGGATGTCGGCTCAACCAGAACCGTATCAGCCTTTATCTTACCCTGTTTTTCAGCCTCATCCAGCATGCCTATTGCAAGCCTGTCCTTCACGGAAGAAAGTGGATTAAAGTATTCAAGCTTGGCATAAACCTCAGCCAGCGCACCGGCTTCATCGGCTATTTTATTCAGCCTCACCAGCGGAGTATCGCCTATCGTTTCAGTTATATTATTGTAAGTTTTACCGCGACCTTGTGTTTTGTAGCTCATACTTACCTGCTTTGTAATTAATTCAGCTCTTTCAGCGTTGCAGCTATGCTTTCTGCACTGTTCTCATGGTTAAAATGCGCAATGAACTTACCTTCGCGATCCATCACATAAACTATAGAACTATGGTTCATGTCGTAATTACCCGTCGCATCCGCCGGAAGTTTTTCGTAGTACACACGATACGCCGCCACAGCTACTGCAAGCTGTTCCTTAGTTCCCGTCAGGCCAATTATCGGTGCGCTGAAGCTGCTCAAGTATTCCTTCAGGCGCTCAACCGTATCGCGCTCAGGATCTGTGGTAATAAGTATTATGTTGAATTCTTTTGCCTTGTCGCCCATCTCATTCAGCGCCAGAGAAAGGCTCGAAAGCGCGGTTGGGCATATCATCGGGCAATGGGTAAAGCCAAAATACACCAGAGCATATTTGCCCATCATATCTTTATCGGTGAATGTTTTTCCATTCTGGTCAAGCAGCTCAAACGCGCCGCCTATGGTCACACCATCTTTATCCGCCCTGCTCTCTACCTTTTTAACAATAGCCGCATCGGTTTTGGCGGCAGGCTTTTTATCAAGCACAAGTTCATTGAACGCTATAAGCGCAATAACTGTAACTATAAGCATTATGGCAATTTTCGGGTGCATGGGGGGTAAATTTTTCAGGTCCTTAAAAAAATTTCGGCCCAGAAGGGCATACACCCCCTGAGCCGAAACGAACATAAGTTCTAAAGATTACTGTCCGGAAACAGCGTCTTTAACTTCTTCAGCGGCACGGCTAGCAGCAGTACCTTCTTTGCCCTGATCAACGTTGTCAGTAGCTTCTTCTATAGCTTTTTCTGCATCAGCAGCGCTTTTCTCAGCGTCAGCTTTTACAGCATCAGCGGCATCAGAAACTGCATCAGCAGCGTCAGAAGCAGCTTTTTCTGTAGCGTCAGCTGCATCAGCAGCGGCAGCTTTAGTAGCATCAACAGCTTCACCAGCAGCAGTTTCAATGTCTTTCATTGCGCCGGAAGCAGCATCAGCAGCTTTGTCGAGAGCGTTAGGAGCTTTCTGTTCAGCAGCAGGTGCAGCAGCGTTAGTAGCTACAGGAGTAGCTTGTTCAGCTTGTTGTGGTTGGTTCATGTTGCTGATAGCAATAGCTGCAACAACTGCAACCGCCACCAGAGCTATTATCTTCTTCATTTGTAGTTCCTTTGTTTTTTGTTGATTTAAGTTCTGGCTCCCCAAAGCCGTTAATTGCTTTTAGCGTTTTTTACGGCATCTTCAATAGGAATGTTGCTCTTCTCTCCGGTGCGGCGGTTAATATACTCCACCTTACCTTCCTTTAACCCTCTGGGGCCAATGGCAATTCCGTGCGGAATGCCTATCAGTTCAAAAGTGCTGAACTTGCTGCCAACGCCTTCATTCCTGTCATCGTAAAGCACGTCCACACCGTTTTCCTTCAGCTGGCGGTATACATCTTCACATACCTTATCGCTTTCTGCATCGCCCTGTTTCAGGTTCATCAAACATATATCGAAAGGCGATATCGCATCAGGCCACACAATACCCTTCTCATCGTGGTTCGCCTCTATAATAGCGCCCACAAGCCTCGAAACGCCAATGCCGTAGCAGCCCATTTTCACTATTTCGTTCTTGCCTTCTTTGGTTTGCACCGCAGCTCCAAGCGCTTTGGAATATTTATCACCAAGATAGAAAACGTGCCCAACCTCTATCCCGCGAGATGTCTTGAAACCTGCAGGAGCCTCAGCTTCATTATGCAGCTCATCTGCTCTTGCATAAAGGTTCTTTGCTTTTTCTACATCTATCTCATCGGCATCAAACAGCGCTTCATAGGCCGAATCGTAATATATCTGGCTCTCACCTGTATCTGCAATCACCTGAAACTCGTGGGAAAGCTCACCGCCGATAGCGCCCGTATCAGCACGGAACGGTATCGCCCTCAACCCCATACGCTTGAATATTCTCCAGTAAGCACGGAACATATTATTGTACGATTCCAGCGCCGAAGCATCATCAATATCAAAGCTGTACGCGTCCTTCATCAAAAACTCGCGACCGCGCATAACACCAAACCTAGGGCGGATCTCGTCACGGAACTTCCATTGAACATGATAAAGGTTCAGCGGCAGGTCCTTATAACTTTTCACAGTGCTACGGAACAGGTCTGTAACAACCTCTTCATTCGTCGGGCCGTATATCAGTTTGCGCTGGTTACGATCCACCGCTATCAGCGTTTCCTTGCCATAACCGCCTCGGCCAGATTCCTCCCACAGTTCTGCCGGCTGCATCGTCGGCATCAAAATCTCGTTAGCTCCGGCGCGGTCCATTTCTTCACGAACTATACCTTCCACTTTCTGCAAAACCTTCCAGCCCAGCGGCAGCCAGTTGTAAATACCCGCAGAAAGCTGGCGTATCATGCCCGCACGCAGCATCAGCCTGTGCGATACTATCTGTGCATCTTTAGGGTCTTCCTTCAGCGTAGGAAGCAGAAAACGGCTTAGTCTCATATGCTTGTAACCATAATTGTTTATGGCTA
>JAMHZE010000182.1:0-1885 GCA_035909535.1 Rickettsiales bacterium
TTCCGCACGTCTGCGTGTCTTCGACATAGCGGATATTATTCGCAAATGCGTTAATCTCGGTGATTTTTTCATGCGAGGATTTATTTTTCAGGCTGGCAAGTTTATCCAGCCAAGCTTGCGTCTGCGAAGATAAAGTTTTCTCGGTCGACATCTGCTTTTCAAATCTATGCAGCATATCAGTCCATTTCACGAAGGCGGATATATCGTTTGATTTTATGCTAGCTTGCCCAAAGAGGGATGCAGAACCCGGGAGAGGGGCTGCCTCTTGATGAGGCATTCTGATTGCAGATGCAAGTATGAATTCTGCACGCATTTCGTTTCCCGCTGCATGCGCGACAGATGGACCCATAAAGCTTATCATCATAGTTAGGCCAGCCATGGAAGCTCGAAGGCACCACTGCTCAGCAAGTTTCCGATATAACTGTATTGAAGAAATCGCCCCTTGGCGGATCAGAATACCTCCAAGCGCACCCCCATGTTCGCGTTGGTCAGCAAGGGCATCCGTCAGCTGTTTTTCTGTAATTAGGCCGTGCGTAAATAACAGGTCGCCAAGACGGTGTGGATTAAATGTTTTTCCGATAGCTTTAATAAAGCTTTTGGTTAGGACGGCTCTCTGCTTTTGCGCTTTCTTTATTATGAGTAATTGATTTTGTGCCACTGCATCCCCCAAAAACTCACGCTTTTTTTGCTCAGTAGCTTCTATTGTTAATCATAATAATTAAAAATATATGAAAAAAGTATCTGTTGTGGGTTAATTATTTGAATAGAAAAGAAAAAACGTACTACGCTCTATCTTTAAAAGATGACGCTAGACCTTTAACCCTGATTGCATGAGGAATGTTTGTTTAAAAAATACGACCTGTATTATCTATACCCTAGTATTTTCAGATTCTTTATTGACTTACACGGTTAATTACACGTATAAGATTGGACAGGTATTTCGCGTTGAAATATCAGATAGTTAATAGATTTAAGGTTGCGCTCATAACCTGAAGGCCGCAGGTTCAAATCCTGCCCCCGCAACCATCTCTACTTTAAATTCAATATTTTGCTGTAAAGCTAAACGCAGCAGCCCTTCGGGGCTGTGGCGTAGCTCTGCTTCTAAAACGCCCCCAGCCGCGCTAGGGACAAGCCTAACAACACCCAGCAGGGTTTTTAGGCATTGGCGTGCATGGCTTATATCGGCCTGTAATGCCTTGCCAAGGTCAGCTACCAGCTTTTTATAACGCTTGGCGGCCTGTGGCAGGGTGGTTGTTAACACTTCTGCCGCCCCCGTTGCCGCCTCTACTGCTGCCTTGGCCTGCATGTAGTCGGCCTCTGCCCTCACAAGCTCGGCTTTGGTAGATGGGGTAATAATGCCTGCCTTTATAGCAGCCATTAGATTGGTAACTTGCTTTTCGGCTTGGGACATTTGACGCTTATGCGCCAAGTATTCGGCTTTCGGCTGCTGGTTTCGTTCATGAAGAATGTTAGATGTTTCCTGGATGAACAAATCAACAGCTTCCTCGGACAAGAGTTCTTGTTGAACTACTTCAAGCAGCTTTTTCTCCACGAGAGCCTTGGGTACCCGCAACCTATTTGCACATGCACCGTCGCCGCGATTAATGTTGAATGCGCAGGCATAAGAGGTCGTGCTATAGATCGTATAGTTTGCGCCGCAACAGCCGCATTGCAACAGGCCTGAGAAAAGATACTTACCAGCATGCGAACGGCTTTGGGGGTTGTTCAATGCCTCACGAAGAACTGCAGAACCTTCACGGACTTGCTGCTGACGGCTTTTAACGGCATCCCACAGGTCTTGCGGTAAGATACGCAGATCCTGCATTTCTTTGACCATCCATTCTTCTTTTTCACGCTTTATCCGGCTGCGCTTTCCACTGTCGGG
>JAMHZE010000183.1:0-1219 GCA_035909535.1 Rickettsiales bacterium
GACATGGCCTCAGAACATCTCGATAAGCTGGAATCATGCGTGAACGCATCTGCGGTGCCAAATGCCTTTAAGGGTATGCAGGCATTCATCTATTCTACTGTTAAAAATGCTACGGAAAGCGGTTTCAAAGTACTCCGAGATGCGTTTACCAAGGCAGAGCTTGTTCAGGTAGATAGGGCAGTGGCTGCTCGCGAAAAGGATGTTGCCAGAGGTGCCGCAAGTCGTTAGAACTTAAAAATGCTCAGGTCATTTTTATTTTCGGTTCTCTTTTATATCTGGATAGCTTTTGCCATGCTGGCAAGCCTGCCGTTCATTTTCTTTTACCGTGTAATATATACCCTAAACCGTTACTGGGCGCATTCGGTAATGTGGCTTTTAAAGGTGGTAGTAGGCTGTAACTACCGCGTAGAAGGGCTTGAAAACCTACCCAAGCAGGGCGGCTTCGTTATCGCCTCCAAGCACCAATCCGCGTGGGAAACAATACTGCCATTCGCATTATTCCCAAAGGCCGTCTTCGTTTATAAAAAAGAACTCGGCTACATTCCAATCTATGGCTGGTATAACATCGCTTTCCGTAACATAAAGGTAAACCGTACAGGCGGAGCTTCCGCGCTCAAAAAAGTTCTGGCGCAGGCGGTGCAGCGTGTAGGGCAGGGGCATCAGGTCATCATCTTCCCGCAGGGTTCGCGCACGCCATTCGGCCAACATCGGGAATATCGTCCGGCAATATACGCCATGTACCGCGAAGGCCTGCCCGTTTACCCCGCCGCGCTGAATGCAGATGGCTGCTGGCCAAAGAGCGGCCTTAAAAAGCCTGGCACCATAGTCTGGAAGTTCCTTCCGCAGATAGAGCCCGGCCTTTCGCGGGATGAATTCATGTCCCGCCTCGAGCAGCTTATAGAATCCGAATCTGCCGCTCTTAGATAAGTCCGCAGTCCACGGTTCTCAGCTCACAGTTTTCTGTGGACGGTGAACTGAGAACTGAGCACTGACAACTGAGAACTAGTATTTATACCTCACGCCAAAGTAAACGCTCCTTCCGTCTCCGGGAAAGAACTGCGCCAGATTCCCGCCCAGTGGCTGTGTTATAACGCCTGTTGTCGCGGCATAGGCTTTATCGGCAAGGTTGCGCGCATCCACAAACAGCTCCACATTTTTATTCACCTCATAGCCTGCCTTCACGCCAAAAATAGCGTAAGGGTCGGCATAGAGCGTGTTC
>JAMHZE010000184.1:0-14654 GCA_035909535.1 Rickettsiales bacterium
CTCGGTTATCTCCGCACGGCTGATGCGACCTGCAATAGGAGCTTTTATAGTTGAGTATTCCAGGTTAAGGCGAGCAAGCTTGACCGCTGCTTCTGCCGCTTTAAGGCCTGATGCTGAAGATTCTTTCGCGGAAGAGCGTTCATCGTACTTACTTTGTGTTATAACGCTGTTCTTAACCAGTGTTTGTGCACGGGAAAATTCATTGCTGGCAAAATTAGCCTGAGTTTGTGCAGCGGCAAGATTAGCTTCCGCACGGGCTAGTTCTGCTGCGTAAGGGCGGGGATCTATAAGGAATAGCGGATCATCCTTCTGAACTATTGCGCCTTCCTGGAATAATATCTTTTGTATAGTGCCACCAACCTGCGGGCGGATATCTACCCTGTCAACGGCTTCCAGCCTGCCGGAGAATTCGTTCCACATCTCAACTTCTTTCTCAGAAATTGTGGATACCTGTGCAGGCACTGCCATACCTTCCGGCATCTGCTGCATTTGAGGCATGTTAGGGGAAAATAATTTGTAACCGATTGCTGCTACAAGAAGCAGAAAAATAATTAAACCGAAATACCTGAGTTTCATGCGCGCTCTCCAACCAATTTTAAACCACTTGCGTCAGGTCTTAAATATCTGAATTTATTTATTAGTCTACAAATTTATGTAGAAAAACGACCTTGATTATGAATTTATCTGACCTAATTGCTCAGCCAGTAACTCTGCACATTTACGTGAAGAGGCAGGATTCTGGCCTGTTATAAGGTTTCCATCGGCCACGGCGAACTCAGAGAAATCTGCCCCGCATACAAACTGGCCACCCAGTTCCCTAAGCCTTGTTTCCAGCAGGAACGGAACCTTATCTGTTACGCCTATCGCATCTTCTTCCGAATTGGTAAAACAGGTTACCTTACGGCCTGAAACTATTGACGAGCCATCTGCCTTACGGGCCGAAACTATAGCACCTGGCCCATGGCATATTGATGCAACCGGCTTGCCGCTTTCAAAAAAAGCGCCGAGATTTTTTTTCAGGAATTCATCATCAGGAAGATCTACCACCGCGCCATGACCGCCGGGAAAGAATATTGCATCATATTCATGGAGATCTAGCTGGGAAAGCACCTTTGCATGCTCGACCTTGTTCATGGCGAGCTTGTCTTTACGGAATTTTTTGACCGATGCGGTGATGTTCTCCGTATCAAAAGCACGAGGGTCAAACGGCACCTTTCGACCTTTTGGTGAAGCGATATCTACCTGAAAGCCTTTTGATGTAAGTACATAATATGGCGTGGATAGTTCTTCAAACCATACACCTGTATCACTGCCCGCCATTTTTTTGGCAGAGGTGGTGATGAATAATATTCTTATTTCTGCTTCTTCTTTCATAGCTTTAAATGCTTCAACACCTCGTTGCGAAGTTCTGCATCTACTTCCGGTTTTTTACCAAACCAGGCCTCGAAGCCCGGCGCAGCCTGATGCAGCAACATGCCAAGACCATCTACGGTAATAGCACCGCAAGATTTTGCCTGTTTAAGGAATGTAGTTTCCAGCGGATTATATACAATATCTGTTACCAGAGAATTTTCAGGCAGAGCTCTCATATCCACATCAAGCTCGCCCTTGCCCTTCATACCCAGCGCGGTTGCATTGACCACCAGATTACAGTTGGCAAATACATCATTGCGCTTATCCCATGCTATTACGCTTATTTTATCTGCCGGATAGCCGAAGCCCTTCACCATCATGTCCTGAATCTCGAAGGCCTTTTCTATAGTGCGGTTAGTAAGTATGATGTGGCTTACATGCATAGAAGCAAGAGCGAATGCCACCGCTTTTGCTGCGCCCCCCGCCCCTATTATATAGGCGATGGAATTGGCGTAATCGTAGTTTGGCTGGGCTTCCAGCAGGTTGCGGGCAAAGCCGAGAAAATCTGTATTAGTGGCAACAAAACGGCCATCTTCTATGACCACCGTGTTTACCGCCTGCATGAAATTGGCAACGTGGGCGGGCAGGCTTTCATCTTCCTTAATACCCATTTTATGGAATATCTGCCATGCGGATTCTTTATGGGGAAGAGTGATGTTGCAGCCCTTGAAACCCGCGGCAGACATGCCGGCAAAGAAATCGCTCAGATCTTCCGGCTTAACTTCTACCGCGCTGTATTCACCCGCTATGCCGTATTTACGCAACCAGTAATTATGAATGACCGGAGAAAGGGAATGAGAGATAGGATAGCCTATTACACAGGCTTTTGGAAAAGACACTTGGATCAGCCTCCTGCTATTCGCTGGAAAAGTTCCTGCGCAAAATCACGCAGGGAATTAAGCATGAACGGCATGGCTATCACCAGCGAGGTGAATATAGCGATTATTTTCGGCACGAATGAGAGGGTCATCTCCTGAATTTGTGTAAGAGCCTGAAACAGCGATATGATAACACCAACCACAAGCGCCACAAGCATGAGCGGCACTGACATTTTAAGCAGCACAAAAATTGCCTGACGTGATATTTCCAGTATTTCCTGTGATTCCATGAAGGCGAAAATAAGCTATGTGGTGGATTAAATCAAATGATTTGCAGCTAGACCAGTAAAAGCGAGGCAATACCAAGGAAGATGAAAAAGGAAGAGACATCTGTAAGCGCGGTAACGAATACCGGTGATGCCACTGCGGGGTCAAACCCGAACCTATCTATAAGCAACGGCACAAGTGAACCAAGCACCACACCTATTATAAATGTAAGAAACACCGCGAAATACATGATACTGCTGACACCTGCATTTTCAAAGATAGCATATGATATCATGAATGCCGCTGCCCCTACCAGTATTCCGCTTAATGCTGCCGCGAATATCTCTTTCCGCAGAACTTTCACGTAATTTAGCAGGCTGAGTTCGCTGGTGGAGATTGCGCGTACCGTTACCGCCAGAGCCTGTATACCAACGTTACCGCTGAGAGCAGAGACAACAGGCATTAACGCCGCAAGAGCAAGAACCTGACCTATTACCTGCTCAAAACTGGCAACGATAAATGTGGAAAGTATCGCCGCGAAAAGATTTATGAACAGCCACGGAGCACGATGAGAGAACCTGCGGAAGCTGCTGGCGAAGATATCGGCATTGGCGCTTACACCTGCAAGTTTAAGGATATCTTCATGCGCCTCTTCCTCGATAACGTAGGCGATATCATCTACGGTTATCACACCTATCATTTTGCCTTCGCCATCTACAACCGGAGTGGAGATAAGACTGTATTTTTTGAAGATGTTGGCCACCTCTTCCTGATCCACACCACCCGGTATAGGGTGGCCGGTTTTTTCCATCAGGTCTGCAACCTTCTTCTCGCGCACGTTACGCATAATGCGGCTGAGAGGCACAAAATGCGTCGGGCGACCCTCATCATCGGTAACGAATATCGTGTAGAAATCCAGCGGCAGGGTGCTGCTGCTGCGTACCAGATCTATCACATCGCCCACACTTGCATCAGCATGAATGGTAACGAAATCTTTATTCGCAAGACGGCCTGCCGAATCTTCCGGATAGGAAAGCGAGTCTTCCACCTCCATCCTTTTCTCGGTGGAAAGTACATCGAGTATCTCATCACGCTGTTCTTCGGAGAGATCTTCCATGAACTCAACCGCATCATCCGTGGCAAGCTCATCTATCGCTTTCGCAGATTCCTGCGTACCGATAAGCGATATTATATGCTCTTTAACATCCTGATCGAGGAAGGTGAGGACATCACCATCTACATTTCCGAGAAGGGATATAACCTGCTCGCGCTCGGCACGGTCACACAGGTTTAGCAGCTCGGCGATATCTGCCGGGTGCTGGCGCGCCAGCATGGATTTAAGCTTCTTGAACTTTTTGGAATGCAGCGCAGCAAGAAGCGGCTGGAGGATATCTTCCTGCGAATAGTAATCTGTTATAACTTCGTCGCTCATCTAGAGCCTCCTGCGACAGCTTTTGGACGGTACGCTATTCTATAACAGAATTTATGCCTACAGCCCTCTGGTTTTTAGAAACGCCTCTATATCGGCAGGCTTTTCCAGATTGGATGTTTCCATATTAGCAACAATCCTTTTTACCAGACCGGAAAGTACCTTACCCGCGCCCACTTCGGTAGCGGTAGTGATACCGTATTGTTCTGACATGTTTATTACAGATTCGCGCCAGCGTACACGGCCTGTTACCTGTTGTACCAGCAGCTTGCGGATATCATCTGGGCTGGAGGTAGCGGCAGCAGTTACGTTTGCTATTACCGGAACTATTGGAGTGTTTATGGTTTCTGCGGCGAGAGCTTCTTCCATGCGCTTTGCGGCAGGAAGCATGAGAGATGAATGGAACGGCGCGGAAACAGGAAGTTTAAGGAAACGCTTTGCGCCCATTTCTTTTGCTATCGGCTCGGCGGCATCTATGCCCGCGGCGGAACCTGATATTACCACCTGACCATCGGAGTTATCGTTAGCGAGTTCGCATGGTTCAACCGCGGTATGAGCCTTGTTGCAGAGTTCTTCCACCTGAGCGAAAGAAAGGCCGATGATAGCCGCCATACCGCCTTTACCTTGTGGAACGGCTTCCTGCATGGACTGACCGCGCAGGCGCAGTAGCTTTGCAGTTTGTGTAAGATTGAAAGCACCCGCAGCGCAAAGTGCGGAATATTCACCCAGTGAATGGCCGGCAACGTAATCTGCGAAGAAAGAGAGATCTTTACCCGATTGTTTAAGCAGTACACGCAGAACCGCGATAGATGTTGCCATAAGCGCAGGCTGTGCGTTGGCTGTAAGTGTTAGAGTTTCCTGTGGGCCTTCGAATATAACTTTGGAAAGGCTTTCATTCAGGGCGTTATCAACCTCCTGAAATACTTCCCTCGCCTCGGCGAAGCTATCATAAAGTTCTTTGCCCATTCCTACGGTTTGGGAGCCCTGTCCCGGAAATACGAATATCTTCTTCATTACACCCTCTATTTTGAATTTAACAAAACTGCTTTAAACCCAAAGGGTTAAGCTTGCAACTTTTTTATTATCGCCTGAAATTCATCATGCGATGCTATTGTGTATATATCACCGCGCGCCAAGCAATGGCTGACATCTGCAGTACCGTACAGAATAGGTACTACGCCTGTGTTGAAAGCGGCCTCGATATCTGTTGCGGAATCACCCACCATCCATACGGCGCTGAAATCTTTTTCCGTAACGTTGGAATGTTTAAGCGCGTGAAGCAGGGGCTCTGGGTAAGGTTTATCTTTCGCGGCATCGGAAGCGCCTATGATTGCGTTGAAGTATTTTGTGATACCGAGATGTTCGAGCTCATTGCGTAAATGCATACCGGTTTTATTGCTGACTATGGCAATGAAACTGTTGAGATCACCGAAAGATTTTATGGTTTGCAGCGAACCCGGCAGTAGGGATATTTCCTGCAGGTGGCACGCAAGAAAGGCGCTGAAATAGTGATTTTTTGCCTGTTCCCAGTCATCACCGAATATTTTCGGGAATGATTCACGCAGGGAATGGTGAATGCCCTCACGGCCTGCAATAACCTCTTCAAGGCTCCATTCATCCCTGCCCATCTCACGAAATGCAACGTTAAGGCTTTTATGGATTATCTTCCATGAATCTGCGAGAGTGTTATCCCAATCCAGCAGTATCGCCTTTGGGTAAGGAATATTTTTTGTGTTATCGAGCAGTTTTATAAACTTTCCCATGCTATCTTATAATTAATGGTTTTAAAATTTTTATACGAACCTATATAATAGCTCTGTTAATAATGGTTAATTCCCGAAAGTAAAATGGCAAAACACAGCAAAGTAGTGATTATAGGCTCCGGCCCAGCCGGTGCAACCGCAGCGATATACACGGCGCGCGCCTCCCTTCAACCTGTTATGGTACGTGGCATGCAGCCGGGCGGACAGATGACAATAACCACCGATGTAGAGAACTATCCGGGGTTTGCGGAAGTTATACAAGGCCCATGGCTGATGGAACAGATGGAAAAACAGGCCGAGCATGTTGGTACGGAAATAATATCTGACCATATTGCGAGCGTGGATTTTTCTAAACGCCCGTTTGTGCTTAAAGGCGAGAACGGTGAAGATTACACAGCAGATACGGTTGTTGTTGCAACTGGTGCATCTGCCAAATGGCTGGGCCTGCCTACCGAGAAGAAGTTTCAGGGTTATGGCGTAAGCGGCTGCGCTACCTGCGACGGGTTCTTTTTCCGTGGCAAGGAAGTGCTGGTTATAGGCGGCGGCAATACTGCTGTTGAAGAGGCGCTATACCTTACCAACCATGCAAGCAAAGTAACACTGATACACAGGCGCGATTCCCTGCGTGCTGAAAAGATAACGCAGGAGAAGCTGTTCAAGCACCCTAAGGTTTCAGTTATATGGGATAGCGTACTGGAAGAAGTTGTTGGCACAGAGAACCCGCTTTCTGTTACAGGCGCAAAAATAAAGAACATCAAAACAGGTGAAGTTACCGAGCTGAAGGTTGACGGTATATTCGTGGCGATAGGCCACACGCCTAATACTGCTATATTTAAAGGCCAGCTGAAGATGGATGAGGAAGGTTATATCATCACCACGCCTGGTTCTACGAAAACCAGTGTTGAAGGCGTGTTCGCTGCGGGTGATGTGCAGGACAAGATATTCAGGCAGGCTGTAACAGCCGCAGGCAGCGGTTGCATGGCCGCGCTGGAAGCCGCGAGATTCATTGAACATAATAGCTAAATATGCTGCTGGTTGGACTCGGAAATCCCGGAGATAAATATGTCGGTACGCGGCACAACATTGGCTTTGATATAATTGAGCGCATAATAAGCGAGTATAGCTTTAACCAGCCGGTGAAGAAGTTCGGATCTTTATACAGCGAAGGCGATATTGAAGGAAAAAAGATACGCCTGCTGATGCCGCAAACCTTTATGAATCTTTCCGGGCAAGCCGTGCAGGAAGCGGTGAACTTCTATAAAGAAAGTTTAAGCCATGTTGTTGTGTTTCATGACGAGCTGGACCTGCCGCTTGGCAGAATGAAGATGAAAACCGGCGGAAGTGATGGCGGGCATAACGGCCTGAAATCTATCGATTCGCTGGTGGGCAAGGAATATAAACGCGTGCGTGTTGGTATTGGCCATCCGGGCGATAAGAACATGGTGAGCAATTACGTGCGTGGTAAATTTGCCAATCCTGAGAAGCCAATTGCAGATGATATAGTGGATGTTGTTGTAAAGAACATCGGTTATCTGGTAAAGGGTAGTGATGCGCTGTTCGCGACAAGGTTCGCAGAAGGCGCTGCAAAAATAGAAGGTTTACAGGAGATTGGGGAAGATGAAGTTCTCTGAATTGGTTGAAGGTTTGGATATAGCGCATGGTGACGATTTTGAAGTTGCCGGCATAGCGCTGGATAGCCGCGAGATGAGGCAAGATTATATATTCTTTGCGCTTAAGGGTGAGAAGACCGACGGTGCGGATTATGCTGCGAAGGCTATAGCAATGGGTGCGCGCGCTGTGTTCTCGGAAACCGCACTGCCTGCGGATATTGGCAGCAACGTATATACATATACGGGTAATAAGGCCAGAAAGCTGATGGGCATAATTTCCGTGCGATTCTTTTCGCCGCTGCCGAAATATATGGCCGCTGTTACAGGCACGAACGGCAAGACATCTACGGTGAATTTTACCGCCGCGCTGATAAAACATTGCGGTTATAACTCTGCCGGCATTGGTACGCTTGGCACTTTGCTGGATGGTGATTTCAATAAGCAGTTCTCTTACTCCGGGCTGACATCGCCCGATATAATTTCTCTGTTGAAGGATCTACAGGCGCTGAAGAACAAAGGTATAAACTACGTTACCATGGAAGCTTCCAGCCACGGGTTGCATCAGCAGCGACTGGGCGGAGTAAAGTTTCAGGTGGGCGCGTTCAACAACTTTACGCAGGACCATCTTGATTATCATGGCGATATGGAAAGTTACTTTGATGCGAAAGCATTGCTGTTCACCCAGCATATTCAGGATGACGGAATTGCCGTGCTGAATGCCGACATGCCGGAATATGAAAGGCTGAAAGAAATATGCGCCGTAAAGAATATTAAAGTGTTCTCTTACGGTATGGCAGGTGAAGATATTAAGATAAAGAGCATCCGCCCGCATGATAACGGCCTTGATGTTGACTGCGAGATCGCAGGAAGGAACAGGCTGGTAACGACATCTCTGCTGGGCGGGTTTCAGGCATACAACGTTACCTGTGCGATAGGCATACTTATATGTATGGGCTTTGAAACAGAAAAGGTTGTTGCAGCATGCAGCAAGCTTGTACCGGTAAAAGGCAGAATGGATATTATTCCGTTTGAGCGGAAGAAGGCCAAGATAGTTATAGATTATGCCCATACGCCTGATGCACTGGAAAAAGCGATAGCGAGCCTGCGCGTACATACAAGCGGCAAGCTGGTAACAATGTTTGGCTGCGGCGGTGACAGGGATAAGGCTAAGCGCCCACAAATGGGGAAGATAGCAGTTGATGGCAGCGATGTTGTTATTGTTACGGATGACAACCCTCGTACTGAAGATGCCGCAGATATTCGCGCACAGATAATGGCAGCAGCACCAAATGCTACTGAAGTAGCCGGCAGAAGACAGGCCATTGAACAGGCAATAGCAATGCTGGATAAAGGCGACAGCCTGTTGCTTGCAGGAAAAGGACATGAGGATTATCAGGTTGTTGGGGAAGAAAAACTTCCTTTCGACGAATTCCGCATCGTGCGTGAGATAATAGGTATCTGATGAGCTGGACATGGAATGAAAAGAACGTAGCTGCCGCTTTGAATATTAAGGCCGGCAAGGCGTTCAGTGCGAAACGCGTTACTACGGACTCCCGCCACCTTGAAAAGGGAGACCTGTTCGTGGCGCTGAAAGGCGAGAATTTCAATGGCAATAAATTTGCTGAAGAGGCACTGAAAAAAGGCGCGGTTGCTGCGATAGTAGATGAAGATGTTGCAGGTGGCGAAAGACTGATAAAGGTTGATGACGCACTGAAAGCTTTGCAGAAGCTTGGTAAATACAAGCGCAAGAACAGTAACGCAAAATTTGTGGCGGTGACTGGAAGTGTGGGGAAAACCGGCACAAAAGAAATGATACATGCTGCGCTCTCTACAAAGTACAAAACATTCAAGACAGCTGGCAATTTGAATAATCATATCGGGCTACCGCTGACGCTTGCCAATATGCCGGACGATATTGATTACGCCGTGATAGAGCTGGGCATGAATCATGCCGGAGAGATAGGCGACCTTGTGCGTATATGCAGGCCTGATATTGCCGCCATAACATGGGTGAGCGAAGCGCATATCGAGAATTTAGGTTCGGTTGAAAATATCGCGAAGGCAAAGGCAGAGATATTCGAGTGGATGGGTATTGAAGGTAAGGCCGTGATACCGGCGGATAATGCATATTATGAGATACTGCGCGAGGCAGCTGAAGCAAACGGCATAACCGATATATACTGCTTTGGCGAAAAGGCAGATGCAGTAGTGAAGAACAAAGCAGGTGTAAGTGCGCATGTAGCAGATACCGAAATAGAGATAAGTACTGAACTACTGCAAAAGCAGGTGCTGAATAATATATTACTTGCCCTGACAATTGCCGGAATATGTGAAGCTGACATAAAGAAAGCTTTGGCGGCGATGGAAGGAATGAAAGAAATAGCAGGCAGAGGCGGAAGTTTTGAGCATAAAAGCGGCGCACTGATAATAGATGATAGCTATAATGCCAGCCCGGAAAGCATGAAACTGGCGCTGAGAAAACTGTTTGATGTGAAAGCAAAACGCAAACTGGCAGCTTTAGGCGATATGAGAGAGCTTGGCAAATTCAGTAAAAAATATCATGAAGAACTGGCAGATTACGTGACCGGTTTTGATATGGTTATTACCTGCGGCAAGGATATGAAAATGCTGCATGACAAGGTAAAAGATACTGTTTCGGCAAAGCATTTTACCTCTGTAGATGAATGTCTGGATTTTATATCTGCAGAACTTAAGAAGGGTGATGCGCTGCTGATAAAAGGCTCGCATGGTTCCGACATGTGGAAAATGATTGATAAGCTGAAACCTTAATGTTAGTTGTTTTTCATCATATGCTTTAAGGAAAATAACCGATGCTGCACTATCTGGCCCTGCAATTTGTTGATCAATACCCTGTTCTTAACCTGTTCAGATACATTACTTTCCGCACCGGCGGGGCAATATTTACCGCGCTGTTCTTCTGCCTTTTTTTCGGCGGCAGCATAATACGCCAGTTAAAAGCTCTGCAATCTGACGGACAACCGATACGCGAACTTGGCCCTGAAAGCCACCTGCTGACAAAAAAAGGCACACCGACAATGGGCGGGTTGATGATACTGCTTTCTGTTGTACTTTCTACCCTGCTCTGGGCAGATCTGAGCAACAGCTTTGTGTGGGTGATAATTTTTGTGACAATGGGTTTTGGCTTTATCGGCTTTTTGGATGACTACGCGAAACTTACGAAAAAAAGCCATATAGGCGTGCGCGGCAAAACCAAGCTGATGCTGGAGATATTCATTGCGCTGGTAGCAGTTTACTGGGTAGCAACAAGCTCTCCTGCGGCTTCTGCCAACCATGTAGCAGTGCCGTTCTTTAAAAACCTGCTGATAGACCTGTCGCTGTTTTACTTTGTGTTTGCAGCTTTTGTTATCGTGGGCGCATCTAACTCAGTTAACCTGACAGACGGCCTGGACGGGCTGGCGATAGTACCGGTGATAATTGCCGTTTGCTGCTTTGGCCTTATTGCGTATCTTGTGGGCAATTTTAAATATAGCGGATATCTGCAAATAAACCATGTACCAAGCAGCGGCGAGATAGCCGTGATATGCGGGGCTGTGCTTGGCGCGGGTCTTGGGTTTTTGTGGTTCAACGCACCGCCTGCACAGGTGTTTATGGGCGATACGGGCAGCCTAAGCCTTGGCGCGATGCTGGGTTCTATGGCGGTTATTACCAAGCACGAGATAGTGCTGGCGATAATTGGCGGGTTGTTTGTTATGGAAACGCTTTCTGTGATGATACAGGTGGCATATTTCAAACGGACAGGAAAGCGAATATTCCTGATGAGCCCGATACATCATCACTTTGAGAAGAAAGGCTGGAGCGAACCGAAGATAGTTATCCGCTTCTGGATAATTGCGGTGATATTCGCGCTCATCGGCCTGAGCACGCTGAAGCTGCGCTAAAATAACCCAACATTTAAGTTTTTGACATTATGGCTTGACTCATCGGCCTATGGACGTTTTAATGGGCGGTCTTTTTTGACTTTGTTACTAACTTTTTAATTTATATAATGAGAGGGAAATAATGAAAATCTCCACTTCTAAAATACTGAATGTTGCTGCGCTGCTTGCCAGCTCTACACTTCTTTCCGCGTGCTGGCTGGAAGACAACAAAAATAATAATGGCCTTGTTACCGCACAATACCAGATAGAGACTCTTGATGGTATTGCAGTGGATACTCCGTTTTCCCCTATAAACGTTCGTGATGGCGAAGGCCCGAATAACGCTCGCTTTGAGATGGAATACACAAGTGATAACGAAATAGTAATAACTGATACCGTTCTTACTAAGACCTATACATTCACTAATGCTGATTTGAATGAGAATGGCACTGCTTATTATATGGATTTTATGAAGCTGTTCATGGCTGATGCAAATCAGGGTGACTGGGATAATGATACAGGCGTTGGCCTGAGTGTTCTGGTGCCTGCAGGCAGCGACAATGAGTTTGCGCTCATTCGCCTTGTTGACCAGGCTGAAGATACTGCTGACTGGATGTTGGTAGGTACACCTACTCCTGTTTCAGGTAACCCTTCTGCTACTTATAGCGGTGGCCTTTATAGTAATTTAGGACATAACGCATTTGAGATAGCAGCTGATTTCGGCAATGCTGATCTTGAGGTTACCATTTTCAGGAATGAGAATATAGCTGACCAGCTTGGTGTTGGTGTTGATAGCATAAGCTTTATGAGCACTGTTGATACTGTGGTTGGAGATTTTGGCGCAGGTGGTGTTGCCGTTACGGCTAATGCCGGCACCTCACTTTGGGATGAGGCGCATATAAGTGGCGCATTCTTCAACGGCGGTGACAATGTTGGAGGCGTTCTACGTCTGGTAGATGATGCTAATGGCGTCACCCCTGATGTTGCTGGCGGCTTCCACGCTGTTAAAGACTAATATATAGTAATATGACATTATTATATAACAACATGGGTGGCAGCTTTGGCTGCCACCTTTCGTTTTTAAAGAGGTTATTTTTTGCCTCTCTGGCAGCAGCTTTTCTATTGTTACAGATACCGCCAGCCTATGCTACAGTAGAACAGGCTGATAAACTCGACGCATCTGCAGCCCAAAAAAAATCCGTTTTTGATATCCGCCCGATACTGACTCAGGCACGAAAAGCCGTAATAGCAGGTGATAAAGAAAAGGCTGACAGGATATATACTTTTTTAACGACGGCTTTTCCAAAAATGACATTCCTTAAGTTTGAGCATGCCAATGCAATGGCAAAGCTTGGTGACCGCAGCAAAGTGCGCGAGATAATGACCCCTCTTGATACTTCCATACTGCCTGCCAACCAGCGCAGCAACTACCAGAACCTGATGTGGAACGAGCAGGGTTTCTCGATGACATTCGCTCCGAAGTTTTTGTATGACAGCAACCTTAATGGCGGCGCACAGAATAATGTGGTGATGATAGGCGGTATTCCGTTCAGCCTTTCTGACGATGCGATGGCAACAGGCGGCTTTGGTACAGGCGGTACGCTGGCATTGAACTTTTTAGAGCCGGTTTCTGATTCTACTGCTCTTGGTGCTACGATAGTGGCAGATGCAAACCTGTACGAGGATAATGAATTTGATGATTTGAGCCTCTCTGCTTCAGCGGGGCCGAGGTTCCTGCTCGGGCCAGCTATGATACGAACCAATATTTTAGGGGGAACAAGGTTTGTAGGCGGTTCTCACCTTGAAGATCATATCGGGGGGCAGGTTTCCAGCACTCTTGAGAGCTTCAGTGACTTCCCTGTACTGCTTTCTTATTCAAAAAGATACTATGAAGGTGCGGATACCCGCCTGCCGACGCGCGACCGCGAGACCGACAGCTACAACGTAACTACCCTGATAAAGAACCAGCTTCCGTGGAGAGGTAATGCCATGTTCGGTATTGGTTATGAAGATGAGGACTGGAAGCGCAATGCAGAAGATAATCATGCCTACAGGGCTAATCTTTCGATTGAGATGCCTATGAACGGCTATGTTGACCCTGTGCTTATATCTTCCATCAGCAATAAGCGCTATGACAATATTATAGGGCTGCTGGGTGTTGCAAGGGATGAGTGGCGCTACGAAATTGGTACAAGGCTTGATATAACCATGATAAAAACGCCTTTCGGCGCGCCTTATGTGCAGTATTCTTACATACGTAATGATTCTAACGTGAGCTTTACCGACTACGACCAGCACCGCTTTACAACAGGCTTCGTGATACGAAAATGGTAGCCGTAACGGCCGATAAATCTATCCCCAGAAGTATAAATATCATATAGCATCACCAAAATGCAGCGGTTTTAGGGGCTTTCAGCCGGTTGCCGTTCTGCCAGTCCAAAAAATATAGTATAATATAGCTTCAACCAAATGGAGTTGGACTATGAAAAATAAACTTATTGCTGAATTTATCGGAACTTTCTGGCTGGTGCTGGGCGGTTGCGGTAGCGCCGTGCTTGCTGCTAATTTCGGCGGCGGCGGAATAGGACTTGTAGGTGTTTCTCTGGCGTTTGGTCTTACCGTTGTTACCATGGCCTATGCCATAGGCCATATTTCCGGCTGCCATCTTAATCCTGCGGTTTCTGTAGGGCTTTGCGTGGGCGGCAGGTTCTCATCTAAAGAACTTCTGCCATACATAACGGCGCAGGTGCTTGGAGCGATTCTGGCGGCGTTTGTTATCTGCACTATAGCCAGCGGCATGCCGGGCTTTGATATCACGGCTTCCGGCCTTGCATCTAACGGCTTTGGCGAGGCATCTCCGGGCAAATACTCTATGCAGGCAGGCGTGCTTACCGAGATAATAATGACCGCGATGTTCGTGTTCATTATACTTGGCGCGACCAGCGAGAACGCTCCGAAGGGCTTTGCACCACTTGCTATCGGCCTTGCGCTGACGCTTATCCACCTTATTTCGATACCGGTTACGAATACTTCCGTAAATCCGGCGCGTTCTACCGGCCCTGCGCTGATGGAAGGC
Organism: Rickettsiales bacterium; assembly: GCA_035909535.1. GTDB lineage: Bacteria > Pseudomonadota > Alphaproteobacteria > Rickettsiales > UBA8987 > JAMHZE01. The sequence goes on from JAMHZE010000184.1 coordinate 14,276, forward strand.
GGCCTTGCACTGAAACAACTTTGGGTGTTCTGGGCGGCTCCTCTGGCGGGCGCGGTTATAGGCGGATTCCTGTATAAGTTCGCGAACTGCAACTGCTCGAAATAACCTGTTTTAACTGCTTTCAAGCCACTGGCCGGAGTTTTCAACTCTGGCCTTTGGCATTTAAATGCCAGTTTGACAAAACCATAGAAACTGCCTTATATACTGGGCTGCACGGGGACGTAGCTCAGCTGGATAGAGCAAGTGATTCCTAATCACTAGGTCGGAGGTTCGAATCCTCTCGTTCCCGCCACTGAATAAAAAAGGGGCTTGGCGCAACAGCGCAGCCCCTTTTTTAGTTAGTGGAAGATGTTTGAGGATGAGAACGCAGTTCGACAAG
>JAMHZE010000185.1:0-14749 GCA_035909535.1 Rickettsiales bacterium
GCAGTACCACGATCTTCGTGAACTTGTTCCTCTTGTCAGGCTTATACGAAGCGAGATAAACGCAATAAAAAGTGGCGAAAAACCTAAAGAGGCAGGGCGCAGCGAAGATATCTTTGTCAAGGGCATCACCTTTTCCCGCGACAGCATCATAAATGCCAAAAAGGGCGTGGATAGCCTGCGCATAGGTGAAAATACGCTCAAAGATGTTCTTGGCTCTGATGCTGCATTAAAAATACTTTCCTATGCCTCAGAAGCGCTGAACGCCGATAAAGACGGTACAGAGCATAGTATTTTCTATAAGGGGCTCAAGCAATCTCTGCGCGTAGAACTTACCCCCGTGCCAGACCGTCGTATCAGCGGTGGTGTTGTCAGGTCAATAGGCACGCCTGTCACTCGCGGCGGCATCAATATGCTGCAACTCTAGTCGTTGAGTTTTATTCTGTACTGAAAGTTCACTACAAAGCTGTTATCAGCCGCAGCATCGGTCAGGCCGTATAGGTAGCCTGCCTCATAGTAAAAATTATCCGTTAAAGCACCGTAGAAGAACGGGCCAACTCGGTTGTTCTGGTCGTCAAAATCATTCAGCTCATCAAGCTCGCCGGTGTTAGAGTAGTAAGCGATACCCGGGCTGAATATATCGTGCATCATGTATATAACATTCGTTGCAATGTTACCGTTCAGGCCATCATTTGCGCCCGTGCCAACTTCACTGCCAACGCCAACATTTACGTTGTAGCTGAACATCTGCCCCGCATGGCTGAACAGCAGGTCTGCTGCTATCTTGTCCTGAGCCACGTGAGAAACATCATACTGGCCGCGCAGTGCTACTGCCACAGGGCTGCGGTCATCCTGTTCAAAAAACTGATACGTACCGCTAACGCCGCTGAATTCATAGCGCAGGTCATCCATGTTCGAATCATGCATGCCAAGCTCAATGCCCATACCAAAGCTTTCGCTGAAGCCGTAGGTAAATTCAGTTTCAAATTGTTTATAGTTATCCAGAATCGCCAGAGATCCAGATTCGTTATACTCAGCGCCAACGCGCGCAGTAAGTTCGCCTGCATTAACGTTCGCGTCGCGAATATAGGCCACTTCTGCATTGGCAGAAAACGGCATAACCAGAAGCATCAGTACAAAAAATCTTTTCATAACAGTATTATAATTTAAAACGGATGGTTTTTTCAACCACAAATTCTCTTTAATAAAACGTTATTAGTCAAATAGTTAATAGCTTTGTTGCGGTCAAAACACCACAATTCGAACTATTTTCTACTACATATGTATCGCTCTGCCAAGTACAGAAAGCGCCGCTTCCTTCACCGCCTCGTTCAAATCCGGATGGCTGTGGCAGGTACGTGCAATATCTTCTGAACTCGCGCCGAATTCCATAGCAAGTGCCGCTTCCATTATCATAGTACCGGCCTGAGGGCCAACTATATGCACGCCTAACACCTTGTCTGTCTTCTTGTCGGCAAGAATCTTCACAAAGCCATCAGTATCGCCGGTTGTTTTTGCGCGGCTATTGGCAGCGAACGGAAACTTGCCTTTAGCGTAATCAACGCCCTGCTCTTTCAGCTTCTCTTCTGAAGCACCAACTGTCGCAACTTCAGGGAATGTATATATAACCGCAGGAACCAGATCGTAATTCACATGACCATGCTGTCCCGCCATTATCTCAACCGCGGCAACCGCATCTTCTTCCGCCTTATGCGCAAGCATCGGGCCCGGAATAACGTCACCCACGGCAAATATACCCGCAACATTGGTCTGGAAGTGGTTATCAACTTTTATCTGGCCACGTTCGGTCATTTCAACGCCAACTTCTTTCAGTCCAAGGTTCTGCGTGTAAGGCTTCCGACCTATCGCAACCAGTACATAATCTGCATTCAGGCTTTCCGCTGCGCCGCCTTTTGCAGGTTCAACTGTCAGTGTAACGCCTTTCTTATCCGCTTTAGCAGATGTAACTTTCGTACCAAGGCGGAACTTCATGCCCTGTTTCTCAAGAATTTTGCGGAAGCCTGTGCGAACCTCACCATCATTACCCGGAATAATCTCATCAAGGAACTCGATAACCTCAACTTCCGAGCCAAGCCTGCGCCATACGCTGCCCAGCTCAAGGCCAATAACGCCGCCGCCAATAACAACCAGCTTTTTAGGAACTTCCGGCAGGTTAAGCGCGCCGGTGGAAGAAACTATGCGCTGTTCGTCTATCTCAACGCCCGGCAGGTTCGCAACTTCAGAGCCAGTCGCAATAAGTATGTTCTTACCCTGAATAGAATCAGCCTTAGGGCCTTCAGTGCGTATCGCAACAGTGCCTTTGCCCATCACCACGCCATGGCCAACAAAGCGGGTAATTTTATTCTTCTTGAACAGAAAGTCGATACCCTGTGTCAGCCCTTTAACAACATCATCTTTGCGTTTAAGCAGGTTGGTAAGGTTAAGCTTTACATCTTTTGCCTCAATACCATGAGCAGCACCATGAGAAACTTCCTCAAACAGGTGGGAAGAATGCAGCAGCGCCTTGGAAGGTATACAGCCAACGTTAAGGCATGTACCACCAAGAGTATTGCGTTTTTCTACAACGGCAACTTTCATGCCCAGTTGCGCCGCGCGTATTGCGCCAACATAGCCCGCAGGGCCGCCACCAATAACTATCAGGTCAAAATTATCAGACATATCTCTTTCCTTGAACTACCCGTCCGAACAGGCGCACCCGTTCGGATCAGATACATTGATTAATTATAGTATTAAACGCCGAACAGCAGTCTGCTAGGGTTTTCCATGAAGTTCTTTATACGAACAAGGAACGTAACAGCCTCTTTACCGTCGATCATTCTGTGATCATAAGAAAGTGCCAGATACATCATATCCCTCGCCTCTATCTTGCCATCAGGCATTACAACAGGGCGTTTAACTATGTTGTGCAGGCCAAGTATCGCAGATTGCGGTGGGTTGATGATTGGCGTAGAAAGCATGGAACCATATATACCACCATTGGTGATAGAGAAAGTACCGCCGGTCAGGTCGCTCATTGTAAGCTTGCCATCGCGGGCGTTCTTAGCCATGCGTGCTATTTCGTTCTCGATCTCGCCGAATGTCAGCGCATCGCAGTTACGTATAACAGGCACTACAAGGCCCTGTTCCGTACCAACTGCAATACCAATGTCGTAATAGTTCTTATAAACTATCTCGTCGCCGGCTATCTCTGCGTTAACGGCAGGTATCTCTTTAAGCGCCTGTACGGCGGCTTTAGTGAACAGAGACATAAAGCCAAGCTTAGTGCCGTGAACTTTTACAAAGTTATCTTGTAGCTCGCTGCGCAGCTTCATGATGTTGGTCATATCAACTTCATTGAAGGTGGTAAGAATGGCAGCAGTGTTCTGAGATTCCTTCAGGCGGCGCGCAATTGTCTGGCGCAGCTTGGTCATTTTAACGCGCTCTTCACGTGCAGCATTGTTAGCAGAAGCAGCAGGTGCAGTCGCAGGTTTGCTTGCAGCTTCAAGTACATCACCTTTGGTCACGCGGCCATCTTTGCCGGAACCCTGTATGCCAGAAGCATCAACACCGGTTTCAGAAGCAAGTTTACGTGCAGCAGGACCAGCGCCTTCCATACCGGCAGGTGCTTTCGCAGCCGGAGCAGCCGCAACTGGTGCGGCAGGCTTATTGGCATTAGCGGCAGGTTTGCTTGCAGCGGCAGCAGCAGCGCCCGCTTTAACCATACCAAGTATGTCACCCACTTTCACAGAAGCACCCGAATCAGCAGAAATGCTTTCAAGCACGCCATTATCAGGGGCGTTAACTTCCAGCGTTACCTTATCGGTTTCAAGTTCAACCAGCAGCTCATCTTTTTTTACGGCTTCACCGGCTTTTTTGTGCCATTTACCAACGGTAGCTTCCGATATAGATTCGCCAAGTGTAGGGGTTTTTATCTCTAGTGACATGATATTTGCCTTTTAAGTAATAAATAACGCTAGACTAAATAAGCCCCGCGTGAGCAGTTTTCAAGCAAAAATATCATTTTTGGTATAATTAACGGCCGCTTAGTTGCTTATTCGTATCCGCAAGGCCTGGGTTATCAAGATACTCTGAAAACTTATCATGGCTTTCAGCCAGTAATTTGCATGACTCCCTCATATTCCTTCGCTGAGAATCAAGCCCCGCGTAATCGGGGTCAAGGTTTACCAGCTCTTTCAAAAAAGCCGTAATATCTTTGGCTTTATCTACAACTGCCTGCGTCTTTTCGGCTAAAAGCTTAATATCCATAACCTCTTCTTCGCCATAGCTCAAACTATCAGCCTCATTACGCAGGTCGCGCAGATACCTTTTCTGCCTGCGTTTATGCGCAAGCTTCCCTACATGCTTTTCAGCCGCTTCACGGTTACCACGATTAAAACTTGCCTCCAGCCCATCAAGCGCTATCTTCGCGTCTTTCTGTACGGCTTTTGCATAATCCGCTACAGGCGCAGCAGGGTTTATCTCATTAAGCACGGTTATTGCGGCAGTAATATCTTCATTAAAAAGCCTCATGGAATAGCGCATCTGCGTCGGCGCGTCAGCAGCCTTTTCTACCACCATCCTTTTATATCTTCTGGAAGAATCCTCTTGTTCGTCGCTCATAGCCCCCTCTGCTTATGTCTGGTCAGCATAATAACATAACCCATACATCTATGGCCAGAAATTTATGCTATCTTCTTAATCTTTCTATATAACAAAGGGATGCTTGTATTATTGCACTTTTTGTGTTAAAACCTTGGCAGTATTAAAAATCGGGGGGCGAATACGGGCTTTAAGCGTATTCGTATCTATCATATGCAGAAAAAACTTTCGACAAAGCAGCTCAACCATGTTGCCCGATCAGATAAGGGCATCACCATGCGTATGATCTGCTATCCGGATGCCTCAATGCCGCGCGGATATGATTTAATGCTGGCTATCCGCACAACAGATTCACCGGAATATCTTCAATCTCTGGAAAGCCATCTTGTTACTCGCGGATTTAAAGATATCTGCCCGGAAGATGAAGGACACCGCTCCGGCGGCGCAGAATTCGATGTCAACCGCATCCCGCACCCTGCCTTTCTCTCAGAAACAGAGGGTGAAATGACGGTGAACAGGCTTGGTATAAAGCATCTTGCGGCGATGGGTTTTGATATGCCCTGCACTCACCTTCTCCGCACAAGCGAACCATCTCCGGCAGATATGGCGCTCGGCAATCTTATACATGCCGTAGCTACCGAAAAAATAACACTTAAGCATAACTGTTTTCGCGGCGTTCAAACACTGCATCACCGTATGGAAATGAACTGCCGTGAAGATGAGCCTCTTTTCGGGTTCGATCTCCAGCTACTAAACATAAGCTGCATGTCAGATATGCACGGCTCTCCGCAAGATCCTTATTTTATTACCAAAAAACAAGGTTACGAATTAACCGAAGGCGGCATCCGTCAGCTTGCAAAGGCCGGCTTTGATTTCTCCCGCATCAAGCCCTATTCAGGCCAGCCCCTTACTATCAAGCTCACTGAAGATATCCTGGCAAGTCAGCGCTCTGATAAAAAATTCCTCAATCACGTCTGGAAGCTAATGATAACCCCGCAACCGGATGAAGGCCGTGAGCGCTAAAACACTTGCTTTTTTGCTTTAAAAAGGTTATATAATAGGCAGTTAATTCGGGGGTTTATGACTTTAATACGCAACATCAATGCAGCTATTCTGCACAATAATAATATCTATGTGCAGGTACGCCTGGATAACCGCAACAAAAGCGATGGCTCTGCGCCGCGCAAGGTGGTCGGTTATGTAGATCACAACGGCTCTCAGGCAGATGTAATGCGCCAGCTGGATTCGGCATTCGATACACTCGGTATCAAGCATATCTTCCCGGACGATGAAGATGATGTCCTCGGTCGCACGCCAGATAATCTCAACGGCTTTCAGGGCCCTTGCCTTATGGTAGATGTCAATAACGGCATAACCCTTAACCACGATGCCGTTTTCAAACTGTCTCACAGCGGCGTGGTCCTCCCTAATAATGAGCAGATACACGCATTAACGCCCCGCGCCTCTGATATCGCCATAGGCAATCTTATGTGGAACATAGAGCGCGGCAAAATAGATCTCCGCAACGGTTTCCTTCCGGTCACCAGTCACAATGGAGAAATAGCCCTGTATATGGATACTAACGGCGCCGCCTTCTTCCGCCCGGATATGGAAGATATCGGGCTGCGTCACACAAACTCTATTGGCTTCCTCAACCGCATACAAAAACCGGCATATTCTCTGGGCAATAACGGCATGGTGGTAAACCGTCGTGGTATAGAACATCTCGCTGAAAAGGGTCTGGAATTTGAAAACCTGAAAGATTTCCCGGGTCGCCGGGATATCATCTCCCTCACCGTAGAACATATCTCAACCCGCAACTGGATAGATACAATAGGCAGGCAAGCCTTCGGCAACGGCTTCTCGCGCTAACCACCTGTTCTGCATAAATATTTCCTCTTAACGGAATGTTAACTATTTTGTGATATCATATACCCATGTACTCGATATACGATAAACTGAAAGATCTCTACGATCCCTATGGCTTCATAGACCGCGCTGCCTCAACAGATGCTAAGCTGCTGAAGATAATACGCGCTAACGAAGCTGCCATTGCCGAAAGTCCGGAGCTTGTTAATGCCCGTTTCGGATTGAAGCTGCAAAAGCCAAAAATTCTCACCGGCTTCGAGCTGGAATTCACCAACTACATGGATCGCGATAGCGTTAAAGAAGCTCAACGCTTCCGCACCACAGATTATTTCAACGGTAAAGAGTATCACGGAAATTTTGAGCAGGAGCTTAAAAAAATAAATATCCGCATGGCCGATGATTCCATAGTAAAAAGCACTCATGGCGAAGATACTTTGTATAAGCACGAAATCTCAACAATAACTCCGCGTGGCCTGGAAGATAACTACAAAGAATATCTGGAGATGCTGCGCGTAGCGCATAACAAGCTTGGCTATTTTGAATTTAACCGCTTCTCAACTCAGGCCAATTACAGCATTGTAGATGAAGCCAACGGCAACAATTTTCCACTTTATAATAAAGAATTCCGCCAGCTTATCGGCGACAACATAATAAAATTCGTAGATGATGCCCTGCCACTGCTGGATAGCAAGGCCAGCGTAGAGAGAAAGGTCGACCGCACACATGCAGGAAAAGAACTTAACGGCACAGATAGAATGGAATTCTTCAATGAAAGTTCAGCTTTTCACAGATGCTTTTATCAGCTTGCCTACCGCAATGATGATAGGCAGGTTCCAGATGGCCACGCCGGCCCGATAAACTCAACCGCCCGCCTTGAACTTCGCCGCACCCGCCCGGGTAATAGCGAGGCCGTAGATACAATATGCGACCCTCTGTTGGTTGCCCATGCTCTGGTAACATCGGCAATACGCCATAGTCTGGAAACCGGGGTAGCAGAAAAAGTAGAGCCATACCATTATCGTGGCGGCAGCTATAAATTCCATCTCGAAAAAATGAGAGATTCCGAATTGCTTCAGCAGTATTTGGGCAAAGAATTGGTAGAAGAGCTCTTCCGCAATACGGTACAGCACACAATCAGACACCAGATCGATACCCACGGCCATTACAGTCCGGAAGAATTCTGGGGTCGCTCTTAAAACCTAAGCTTCTAGCTAAGCGCTTCTTCTATTATCTTATCCTGCTGGTGCTTGTGAACCTTCATGTAACCGCATGCAGTAGCAGCCGCTTCCGGCCTGCCAATGTATGTCGGGCGCTTGCCCTTAATGTTACAGTTGCTCAGAACCTTTTCTATCTTGCGGTCAACAAATGTCCATGCGCCCATATTCTCAGGCTCTTCCTGAACCCAGCAAACTTCTGCGTTCTTGTACTTGCCAAGTTCTTCCGCAAGAGAAGATGAAGGGAACGGATAAAGCTGCTCAACACGAACTATCGCAATGTCATCTATCTTTTTCGCTGCGCGTGCTTCTGCAAGCTCATAGTATAGCTTACCGCTGCATAGCAGAACCTTGCGAACTTTGCTGTCCTTCAGTTTTTCCGTTTCAGGCAGAACGCGTTTAAATGTAGTGCCTTCAGCCATTTCTTTAATAGAAGAAACCGCAAACTTGCTCCTCAGCAAAGATTTCGGGCTCATCATTATAAGCGGTTTGCGGAAATCGCGGTGCATCTGTCTACGAAGTATGTGGAAGTAGTTCGCAGGAGTAGTGCAGTTAGCAACTATAATATTATCTTCCGCACATTGCTGCAGGAATCTTTCCAGCCTTGCAGAAGAGTGCTCAGGTCCCTGCCCTTCATAGCCATGCGGCAGAAGCATAACAAGGCCGCTCATCCTCAGCCATTTTATCTCGGCAGATGTGATGAACTGATCTATGATGATCTGTGAACCGTTCACAAAGTCACCAAACTGGGCTTCCCACAGCACAAGCGCATTAGGCTCCGCCTGAGAATAACCGTATTCATAACCAAGCACCGCAAACTCAGAAAGCGCCGAGTTAGATATCTCAGCCTTCGCCTGCTTTTCGCTCATATTGTTCATCGGGAAGTAAAGTTCTTCCGTTTCCTGATCCCAAACGCCAGAGTGACGGTGCGAGAAAGTACCGCGTATCACGTCCTGACCGGTAAAGCGTATCGGCTTACCTTCATCAAGCAGCGTACCGAATGCAAGCAGCTCACCCATCGCCCAGTCAAGGCCTTCGCCGCTTTCCATCATTTTATTGCGGTTCTCATAAACCTTCTGAACACCCTTGTGTATGTTCATGCTCGCAGGAATGGTGTTAAGCTTTGCACCAACTTCTTGTAGCTTCTTAAGCGCAACACCTGTCTTGCTTTTCTCGGCCGAGCTACCTTGGTCAGCCTGTTTCAGGCCTACCCATTTACCTTCAAGCATGTCTGCTTTGGAAGGCTTGTAAGAGTTAGAACCTTCAAAAGCCGTATCCAGCCTGTTGTAGAATGCCTGCTTCATACCGGCAAATTCTTCTTCGGTCATCACGCCTTCAGCTACCAGCCTGTTGCCGTACACATCGCAGGTCGTCAGCTTAGAATCGATAACCTTATACATTTTAGGCTGGGTCCAACGCGGTTCATCACCTTCGTTGTGGCCGTGCTTACGGTAGCACATAATATCCAAAACTATATCCTGCTTGTATTCAGCGCGGTATTCCGCAGCTAAACGGCTCGCATGAACAATCGCCTCAGGGTCATCACCATTCACGTGGAATATAGGCGCCTGAACCATCATCGCTATATCGGTAGGATAAGGGCCTTTATGCGCATATTGCGGAGAAGTTGTAAAGCCAACCTGGTTGTTCACAACTATATGTACCGTACCGCCTGTGCTGTAATCTTTCAGCTCAGAAAGCGCTAAAGTTTCAGCAACAACACCTTGTCCGCAGAAAGCGGCATCACCGTGCAGTAATATACCTAAAGCCTGAGTGCGGCTCGTGTCTTTCATCTGGTCCTGTTTCGCACGAACCTTACCTGCAACAACAGGGTTCACCGCTTCAAGGTGGCTTGGGTTCGCCGTTAGGGAAAGATGCACCATGTTCCCGTCAAAATCGCGGTCGTTAGAATAACCTTGGTGATACTTCACGTCACCCGATGAGTTAATATTATCAGGCATTGCAAGGTTGCCGTTAAACTCAGAAAGCATAGCAACATAAGGCTTGCCCATAAAACATGTAAGCACGTTAAGCCTGCCGCGGTGAGGCATACCAAGTACAACCTCTTTCACGCCAAGCTGTGCAGCGCGACTTGTAACCGCCATCAGCGCTGGCATAAGGCCGTCACCGCCTTCCGATGAAAAGCGTTTAGTGCCCGGATATTTCTTGTGCAAAAATTCCTCAAAGCCAACTGTTTCTATCAGGTGGGTAAGGATAAGTTTTTTATCTTCGTTATTCAGCGTTGCTTTGCCGCGAGAAGATTCAATCGCGTTCTGTAGCCATTCCCTTTTATTCCTGTCCTGAATATGGCCCATTTCTATCGCAAATGTTTTGCAATAGCTCTCAGTTAAAATTTGTAATATCTGTGCAAGCGTCAGCTTGTCAAAGCCAAGCCAGCCGCCAACAGTTATCTCACGGCCCATATCAGCTTCGCTAAAGCCATAACGGCTTATATCCAGCTCAGGGTGAGATTCCTTAGTTACAAGGCCAAGCGGATCAAGGTCTGCAATAAGGTGGCCACGAACACGGTAAGCGCGGATAAGCATCTGTGCGTGAACAGCATCCAAAGCTTCCTGAGAAACATTGTTATTAGAAGGCTTAGCAGCAGGTGCAGCTTTTGCATCTTTACCTGCAGCAGCTTTCGGATCAACGGCTTCAACAACGCCAATTATCTTAGAACGCGTTCTGCCCCATGCGCCGCCTTTAAAGTCTTTATTAACCTGAGTGGCATTATCGCTAAAACCTTTAAAATATGCCTGCCATGAGCTATCTACAGAATTTGCGTCCTTCAGGTAACGCTCATACATCTCTGCAATATACGCCGCATTAGCGCCGTACTCGTAGGTATTCTGCTTCATGTTAGATGACATATAGTTCTCCTTCTTTAGCGGATATGTTTTATTCAGGTGTTACTTAGCTTACGCAGCTTTCTTGCCTTTCAGCACGTCAAACAGCGTCTGGCCGATAAGTGCAGGAGAGTCAGAAACAACTATCCCCGCAGATTTCATCGCATCCATTTTGCTGCCTGCATCGCCTTTACCGCCGGCAACAATTGCACCCGCGTGGCCCATACGTTTGCCCGGAGGCGCAGTACGACCTGCAATAAAGCCAACCATAGGCTTTTTAATTTTTGAATCTTTCACGAATTGCGCCGCTTCCTCTTCCGCGCTGCCGCCAATCTCACCTATCATAATGATAGACTGGGTCTCAGGGTCATTCAGGAACATGTCGATGCAATCGATGAAGTTCGTGCCGTTCACAGGGTCGCCGCCAATACCTATGCAGGTAGATTGGCCCATGCCAAGCTGGCTGGTCTGGAACACTGCTTCATATGTAAGTGTGCCGGAACGTGAAACGATACCAACGTTACCTTTCTTGTGAATATGGCCAGGCATGATACCTATCTTGCACTCACCCGGGGTTATAACGCCTGGGCAGTTAGGGCCAACAAGACGAGACTTGCTACCTTGCAGAGCTTTCTTAACTTTCACCATGTCCATTACAGGTATGCCTTCTGTAATGCACACAATCAGCTCAATCTGAGCATCAATCGCTTCCAGTATCGCATCAGCCGCGAACGGAGGCGGTACATATATAACAGATGCATTGGCATCGGTTTTCTTCCTCGCATCAAGCACGGTGTCGAACACCGGTAGGTCAAGGTGCTTGCTACCACCTTTACCAGGGGTAACACCGCCAACCATTTTAGTGCCGTATTTTATCGCCTGCTCAGAGTGGAACGTACCTTGTGCGCCGGTAAAACCCTGACAGATAACTTTTGTATTTTTATTAACTAGAACTGACATTATTTATCTCCATTAAACTATTTTACAGCTGCAACAATTTTCTTAGCGGCATCGCCAAGATCATTCGCAGGAACTATGTTCAGGCCAGATTTGGCAAGTATCTCTTTACCAAGCTCTACGTTCGTACCTTCAAGGCGAACAACCAGAGGCCTGTCCAGCTTCACTTCCTTCGCGGCGGCTATAACGCCTTCCGCAATGATATCGCATTTCATGATACCACCGAAAATGTTAACCAGAATGCCTTTCACGGCAGGGTCAGCCAGAATTATCTTGAACGCTTCAGTTACGCGCTCTTTAGTTGCACCACCACCAACGTCAAGGAAGTTCGCAGGCTCCGCACCTTCAAGCTTAATAATATCCATGGTTGCCATAGCAAGGCCGGCACCGTTAACCATACAGCCAATATTGCCGTCCATCTTAACGTAAGAAAGCTCAAACTTCTTAGCGCGAAGTTCAAATTCGTTCTCTTCATCCTCATCACGCAGACCTTCAATTTCTTTGTGACGGAACAGAGCGTTCTCATCAAAGCTGAACTTTGCATCAAGGCAGCGTATCTCGCCGTTCTGTATCTGCGCCAGAGGGTTTATCTCTATCTGTGCAGCATCGGTTTCAACAAAGCACTTATAAAGTGGTACAAGCACCTTCTGTATTTTCGCCATACCTTCTTTATCACCTTGGCCAAGCGCAAAAGCTACGGCACGTATGTGGTGGCCTTGCAGTCCGGCCGCAGGGTCTATCTGAAGCGTAAGAATCTTCTCAGGAGTGTTATGAGCAACTTCCTCAATATCCATACCGCCTTCAGAAGAAGCTATGATGCATACTTTAGAAGTAGCGCGGTCAACCAGCAGGGAAAGATAGTATTCTTTCACGATGTCAGAACCAGCTTCAATGTACAGACGTTTTACAACGTTACCTTCAGGGCCGTTCTGGATAGTAACCAGAGTTTTGCCCAGCATTTCTTCCGCGTGTTTCTTAACTTCATCAAGAGTTTTAGCTAAGCGAACACCGCCTTTAGAACCTTCAGGAAGTTCCTTGAACTTACCTTTACCGCGGCCACCCGCGTGAATTTGAGACTTCACCACATATAAAGGGTGGTTCAGTTCTTTTGCTGCCGCTACAGCTTCCTCAACCGAGAAAGCAGATTTGCCCGGGCTGCACGGAACGTTAAATTTCCTTAGTATTTCTTTGGCCTGATATTCATGTATATTCATAAGGTTAACCTGATTATTTTTAGATTTTCGGGGGTTTTATAGCAGATAGATTACCCAATGCAAGTTTTTCAGTCTGCATATTGAAAAACCTCTTTATATTTCCTATAATCCTGCAATATGGCATTAAAATTCAGGAGCATTACCATGAAAAAACTTTTAATTACAACAGCCTTGCTACTTGTGGCCATAACCCCCGCCAAAGCGGAAGAAATCCAGCAGCGCGATAGCATAATGCTGGGTGATAGCTCTCAGGATGCCTTCCGTAACGATATGTCCCAGCATTTTCAGAGCATATTCAAAAGCTTTTTCAACCACGCCTTCCGTGATGATAACAGCGCATTTTCGCCGCTTCAGGGTATCGGCTCTACCGCCTATGCCCGCACCGATATGTACGAGACCGATAAAGACATTAAAATATCCGTTGAGATGCCGGGTATCGATAAAGACGATATAGACCTTGAAGTGGTCAATAATATCATCTCTCTTAAATACCAGCAACAGCAGGAAAAACGCTCAGATGATAAAGACTACCAGTTGAATGAGCGCCGTACCGGCAGCGTATCTCGCCAGTTCAGCCTGCCAAACTACGCCAAGGCAGAAGAAGCCGAGGCCGAATACAATAATGGCGTACTTAACATCACCATCCCTAAAGATCGCAAAAAGGCGCTAACCCCTCGTAAAATAAAAATAAAATAAGATAGATTTCAACTTTATTTATCGTATTTTTTTGGTACAATATCCCCTCATTATATTTTAGGGGGGTGTTTTGTCCAATATAGTTCCATACAATAAAAATCCTTTTATAGGCGTAGATGACTCTCGCCTTCTCTTTCGTGATGGCACTGAATTCGCAGGCAATCCAGAGCGCGATGCATATTTTTCCCACAAAGAGCTGTCCAACCTCTTTCAGAAAAATTACTGGGATATAAAAACGGCAGTTTCATACATCGCAGCGCGAAAAATGCTGATGAAACAACCTTTAGAGGGCGATGAGCGCGCCGAGAACAAAGCTTACTGGCACGAAAGACTCGACCAGACCATCTCATTCCTAAGCCAGTTTGCCGGCAAGAAGGCCTTCGTGCGAGATATCAACAAACAGTTCCATAAGTACGACCCTCACTCACTTTCCTATAACCCTGATGAAAAAGTATTCTTCCAGCAGGATGAAGATGGCCGCTATGTACATAAGGCGCTTCACGCAGAACTCTGCAAAGATCTGTTGAAGGAAACGCTTCATTACGCTAAACGCAACCTGCCGGAAGTAGCCGCAGAGATAAAAAAGCTGGAAGGCGTATTAGGCTTTTCAAAATCCCGCAGCCGCTAAAAGGTCATCATGGGAAAAGAGCGCAAAGAAGATATCTATAATTTTGACTCCCCAGAAGTGTTTCTGGCGGGCGAAGGCCTATTCTACCTGAAGGAGAACGAAAGCGGAATGTACAGCCTAGCGCAGGCAAAAAAACTTACCTCACATCCGGAATACCGCCCACTTTGCGACTACTTCTTTGCAGAAGCTCAGGCGCTCAGAATGGAAATGGAACTTTTGCCGGAAGCTGAGCGCGCAACCCATAAAACCTCGCTTACCCATATCAGAAATATCTCCAGCATAACCGAAGGGCTACTTCTCTACGCAGCAGAAAGCCTTTATACTCTGGATTACGAAAGCAAAAAAACCGTTCCGCTAACACCAAATGCCACAACTCGTGCGCATAACAGCACCGTGTATCACTCCGCAGAAGAAGGTTACCTGATACGCCTGTGCAATGCCCAAGATTTTACCCGCAAAAATTTCTTCGCTCAGCTAGATAACGCCTTCAAACATTTCTCTGATGACCTCACAAAAAGCCAGATACTCCGTCTTTTCAATCTTATGGATAGTTTTAAATTTAAAACCAGCACCGATAAAGAACTCTACCTCGATAGCGAATTCGGCTATGTCGCTGGCAATATGAGACCAGACACAGGGCAGGAAACAAAACTGTTCACGCCCGATGAATGTAAAAGAATGTACGGCAGTAAATCATTTCCCCGCGCTATGGAATTGTGCCGCCACAAA
>JAMHZE010000186.1:0-3463 GCA_035909535.1 Rickettsiales bacterium
TTCTCCTGCAATGGGTGGTGTAATAGTTGGTTATGAAACTGCTCGTCACCTGCAAAAACCTTCCATATTCTGCGAGCGCGTAGATGGCAAGTTTGAGCTTCGCCGCGGCTTTTCTTTAGAAGCCGGCCAGAAAGTTCTGGTGATAGAAGATGTTGTAACAACTGGCAAATCCTCGCTTGAAACCTTTGATCTCATTCATTCCCTCGGCGCAGAAGTAGTGGCGGAAGCCGCACTCATCAACCGCAGCGGTGAAGATGCACCTCTTGGCAAAATACCTCTTATAACGCTTGAAAAGCTGGAGATAAAAACCTATCTCGAAGGTGAGGTTCCTGCAGAGCTCGCTGCAATTCCGGTAACTAAGCCGGGCAGCCGATTCCTAAAAAAATAATTATATGATGACCATCTCAACATTTATCAAAGAAGTGCCTGGCAAGGGCATGGGCGTATTTTCTGTTAATGCCGTAAAGCAGGGCGATATCGTCTGGCTTTCAGACCCGTATTTCGACATTACCATACCTGATTCTGAAGTAAAAAAAATGGCTCCTGTTCAGCAGGAATACCTTAATCGCTATGCATACACCACGCCAGAAACACCTGATATGTGGGAGCTGGATGTAGATAACGGACGTTTCATGAATCACTCACGCAACCCGAATACGGCCTATAACCTTGAAAAAGGTTGGGCAACGCGCGATATAGCGGCGGGTGAGGAAATAACCTGCGATTATCGCAGCTTCGACACCCAGCCTATAAATTTTACTGAAACAGAGTAGGGTGGTTAATTACCACTCTTTACGCTTTTTAGGTTTGAATTCTTTGCGTTCTTTAGATTCAAATTTCTTGCCGCCAGATTTCCTGTCGCCGAAATCTTCACGAACTCTTTCTTTGCGTTCGTCGCTGTTGTAAGCTGGCTTATCATCTCTGTCGAACTTCTTTTTGTAACCACCACGGTCACCACCCCTGTCGCCACGGTCTCTGTCGCCTTTGTAACCGCCCCTGTCGCCGCGATCGCCATCACGTTTAAAGCCACCTTCGCGTTTAAAGCCGCCTCTGTCGCCGTCACGCTTAAAGCCACCGCTTCTGCCACCTGGCCTGTCGCCTCTTTCTTTCTTTTGGGCAGCAAGAAGGTTGTTTATTTCTGTCGCAAGGTCTATTGCAACTGCGCCTGCAAATTCCAGCTCGTAGCCACCGTTGAACACAACTTTAGCAGCACCTTCGCCGGCAGGTATTACCGCAACCATGTTATGAGGGTTTATCCAGCGGCCTTGTATATTGATAAGCATTTTTATCCTTAATTGTTTGTTTAGGCGCGGACAGTAGAGGTTCTGGCGCCAATAGCAAGGTAATAAACAGCAGTTTTCAGGGATTTCTGGGGAAAATAGAGGGTAAATAGAAGAAAAATGGTGCCGCTGAGAGGAATCGGACCTCCGACCCCGTCATTACCAATGACGTGCTCTACCACTGAGCTACAGCGGCACACTGTAGAAATAGGCGGTTTTCTTTTAATATACCCAGCCCGCTTGTCAATCTCTAAAAGCTTGAAGGGGCGGGGCGGCTTAAAACACGGGGTTGAAGCTTGCGCGCTTCAGGTAGTCGTTGAACAGGCCGCATATCTGTTCAGGGCTTTGCTCATACCCTATCAGGGGTATCATTTCGCCATCTATATCGCTGAAAGCATAGTTTCTGCCGTCATCAGGGTTGTTCTCATGAGGCATCTTGCCTGCATCGCCATTCTTACGGGCAATAACAAGAAAGGTGTCTCTGTAAAGGTAAACAGATTTTACGTCCTTCCACAATACTGTCTTCTTTCTAACCTTGGTGGAAGGTCGGTTTCTTCTTCCGTTATTAAAGCCTATACGGCGGGTAACTGTTCTTTCAACAAAACCATCGTTTTTTAAAACTATGTGCGATCTGGAGTTCGCTCCCGGCTTGACCGTAGCGCGTAGTATAAGGAAAAAAAAGACGATGGGGAAAAGCGCAAAGGCCGGATTTTTCTGATAGGCAGCAGCAGCGAATATAAGGCAGGCTATTGCCGCTATTATCAGCCGCACTGCATTCACAACCGCAACTATCTCTTTCGGCGGGCCTTTTTTGAATATGCGTATCTCGCCGTTCTCATCGGGTGATGGCAACGGTACATATGTCATATCCATTATGGTCATGGTTACTGCAGCGGGTCAGCGCCAAAGCGGTTGCTGCCTTCTGTACCTTTAAATGCAGACCATATCATCAGCACAATAGAGCCAACAACAGGAGCCAGAATAAGCAATGCCCACCAGCCGCTTCTGTCCATATCATGCAGCCTGCGAACCTGTAGGGTAATGCTAGGTATAATTATGGCCAGCACTAAAATGGCGTTGGTTATCTGTGCTCCGCCGAATAGGGCGCCATCTACAAAACCGGTTATAATCCCGCCCAGCAGGCAGAATGCCGCAAAGAACCAGTATTCGGCGCGTCTTGCGCGTCCGGAAATAACAATATACTTACTGAAGGCTGTTTTAACTGCGGTCTGAAAGTTCATGGTAACCTCGCTATAGGGTTGATATGCAGATGGTAATTCTATTGTCTCAAATCCACAACCAAAACTTGTATGGGCCAAATAAATAGGCTTACAAATTCCATGATTAGTGATACAACCCCCTCATGCAGAATATATCACTTACATTATGCCGCATAGCGGGAAAGGAGAGGGCAGATAAGCTCCTTGCGCAGCTATTCACAACTCTTTCGCGCAGCAGGCTGGAGCAGTTGATAGATGAAGGCCAGCTTAAAGTTAACGGCGCAGTTCTCAAGGTCGCCTCAACAAAGCTCAAAAGCCGTGATGTGATAGAGCTCATTGTGCCGGATCCTCGCCCTACAACCATCACTCCCAAGGCAGATATCCCGCTGGATATAGTTTATGAAGATGATGACCTGCTGGTAATAAACAAGCAGGCAGGCCTTACCGTTCACCCCGGTGCAGGTAACCATGATGACACTCTGGTAAATGCCCTCGTAGCAGAGATAGATGATCTCTCAGGCATCAACGGCGTGCTTCGCCCCGGCATAGTTCACAGGCTAGACCGCGACACATCAGGCCTCATGCTCATAGCCAAAAATGATGTCGCCCACCAATATCTCTCCGAGGCCATTCAGGCTCGAGAAGTTACCCGCGTTTATCACGCGCTGGTGTGGAACTGCCCGCAGCTTCCGGGCGGAAAAGTGGCTGAGAACATCGGCCGTCACCCGCGTGACCGTGTAAAGATGGCTGTGGTAAAACGCTCCGGTAAGGAAGCCGTTACGCATTACAAACTGGTCAAAAGATATTACGATGGCGCACTTTCGCTGCTGCAATGCCAGCTCGAAACAGGCCGCACGCATCAGATTCGCGTTCATATGGAACATAAAGGCTGGCCATTGGTGGGAGATAGAAGCTACAAAGGGCAGGATAACCGCCGCCGTATCGGCATGTTGCCGCCGCATG
>JAMHZE010000187.1:0-1576 GCA_035909535.1 Rickettsiales bacterium
GTTTCTTAATGCCCATAATAGCCAGTATAGTAGGGGCTATGTCGCATAAGCGGCCATTTGCAGGCTTTGCAGCATTATCATAATTCACCAGAATAAAAGGTACTTCACCAACCGTATGCTGGGTGTGCGGCAGTCCGTTCTCGTCCACCATCTGTTCCACGTTGCCATGGTCTGCGGTTATTATCATGCTGCCACCGGCTTTTTTTATCGCCGTTTCCAGCCTACCCATGCAGTTATCCAAAGCCTCAACTGCTTTTATCGCCGCTTCCATAATGCCGGTATGGCCAACCATATCACCATTAGCGTAGTTGCAAACTATCAGGTCAAACTTGCCGCTTTCAATCGCTGCTACAAGTTTATCGGTCACTTCATGAGCGCTCATTTCCGGCTGAAGGTCATAGGTCGCAACTTTCGGGCTTTGCACCATAATGCGTTCTTCGCCTTCAAAAACCTTTTCCTCACCACCATTGAAGAAGAACGTAACGTGAGCGTATTTTTCGGTCTCTGCAATGCGTAGCTGCTTCAGTCCGTTTGCTGCCATAACTTCGCCCAGAGTACTGCTGAACACTTCATTGCCCAATACTGTTTTAAGGTTCTTATTCAGGCTCTCAGAGTATTCCACCATACCAACCGCGGTAGAAAAATTCACTACACGCTTCCTGCCGAATGCATCAAATCTGTCAGATGTCAGCGCATCAAGTATCTGCCTTGCCCTGTCAGAGCGGAAGTTGGCCATTAATATACCATCACCGTCTTTCATGCCGCTGTAATTTTCATTCACTACAGGCAGCATAAACTCATCGCCTTTGCCTGCCACGTAGCTATCTTCAACTGCTTTTACCGGGCTTTCAAATTTTGTACCTTCGGCATCAACCATCGCCGCATAAGCCTTCTCAACCCTGTCCCAGCGCTTATCCCTGTCCATGGCGTAATATCTGCCGCTCACCGTTGCCACCTGCACATTACTCAAGCCGCCCGTTTCCTTCACCAGATGCGCTACAAAATCTACCGCACTGTTCGGCGGAGTATCGCGTCCATCGGTGAATACGTGAACCTTCACGTTAATGCCGTTCTGCGCGTAAAGTTTTGCTAAATATATAATATGGTTCTGGTGCGCGTGTACGCCGCCGTCAGAAAGCAGGCCCATCAGGTGCAGGCTTCCGCCGTTTTCCTGTAGCGTGCCTATCTGCTGCTGAATGGCGCGGTTATCTTTCAGTTCACCGTTCTCGATCGCCTTATCTATCTTCGGCAATGTCTGTAACACTATCCTGCCGCCGCCAATGTTCATGTGGCCAACTTCGCTGTTGCCCATCTGTCCTTCAGGCAGTCCAACCGCCAGCCCAGATGTCTTCACCACCGAATTAGGGCAGGTTTCAAGCAACCTGTTTATGTTAGGAATAATAGCGTTGGATATGGCATCATGCTGGCCGCCGCGTTTTACGCCAAAGCCATCAAGTATGCATAGAAGTACAGGTTTTTTCATCAGTTGCAGATATAGGTTACAAAGGCTGTATAGGTAGTACAAGTTGCACAAGTTGTAAATGATTTATCTCTTGCGTCTTTACAACCTCTGCCG
>JAMHZE010000188.1:0-9087 GCA_035909535.1 Rickettsiales bacterium
CATAACCATAGCCGCTTAGAATAAGTATGAAGAGCATCATTGAGCCTTCGTGGTTGCCCCATATGCCCGTTAGCTTATAGAGCATTGGCTTGGCAGTATGCGAATTATTATAGACCAGCATGTAGCTGAAATCTGACACGGCGAATTTATACCCCAAGAATGCAAAGCATATTACCAGAGAGAAGAAGGTTAGTTTTGTGAACAGCGCCTGCGAGGCAGAATTCTGCGGGCGAAAGAAATGCGCGAAGCTTTGCAGCGCGGCAAGCGCCAGCGGTGCAGAAAACATTATTGTGCCTAGGTTAATCATAGGGACATGATAAGATAATTATTAAAGATTGCTCAGAACTATCCACGCAAAAGGGCAGCTGCCCGCGCAGGAATATAGGCATGTGTTACAAGTTTACAAGCTGTGGCGGTGCTGAGAAGCGGGAGCGTCTATATTCTTCGGTACGGAGCTAGCGCGCTGCCTGTTTTTCTGCGGCATGTTCCAGCTTATCTGAAAGCAGTTTTTTAACCGCAGACTTTATACCTAAAAGATCGGTTATGCCCGCCAGTTCATCTTTTGAAGGCAGCACCTCACCGGAAAATATAGCACATACACGGCCGAGCGGCAGGCCACTATCTTTTGCGATGATGCGGTTAGTTAAATGATGCACTCCGCCGGTATGTGAAAGAGCGTTCCTTTCATTACGGAGTATGGCAGCAACATCAGTCCTGCCCGCAGATGAAAAAAGCTTTTGCAGGGCTTTGTCCTCTGCCCCGGTTATGTAAGGCTTATCCAGCAATATGGTAAGATCTTCCCACGAGCCCTTGAATTTATCTAGCAGCTTATTGAAGGCATCCGGATTTTTATTGCCTGGTATAACACCATGCTCGCGCAGGTTATCTGCCAGCCATTCGTTGTAATTACTACGGGCATGGTTAAGCATTACACCTATTGCCGGCGGCATAAATGGCTTATAGCATGGTTCTTTTTTTATAAGATCTCTGGCGGGAGCCGCCTTTTCAGTCTTTAGCGGCTTCTTTTTATCTTCCTCTATCACAAGATTCGGCTCCAGCACATATTTTGCATTACGGCTGCGCGGGTCTATTCCTAAATGGTCTGCTATGAGCGGGAGGTCATCTTCGCGGATAACTATATTTGAATTTCGCATAGCTACTTCCAGCGATATACTCTGCCCCTTGCGATCCAGACGCATAAGAACATAAGATTCACGACTGTCTTCACCGCGCATAGTGAGCGTTTCGCTGGCAGAACGCCAGTTATCCTCCATTTTTTGCCAGAGATTTTTAAGCTTCACACATTTTTTGCTGTCTTCCAAAGGAATGCCAAGATAAGCGGCAGCACCCTTTATGCCGACATAGTTTTCTGCTGCTGTTTTGTAATGCTTCATCCCTCTGCCCCAATTTTGCGGTATTATAACACAATATAGGAGAGTATGCCAGCCCTTAAAGGTATTGTTTTTCGATTAATTTCAGATAGTTATATAACTATCTGATGACCGCGCAAGGTATATCCGGGAAGGCATCTACCAAACGGGAGGCGCGCTCCAGCTCAACCGTAGAGAGCTTTGAGCGCAATTGGTCTCTCATAGCTGCACCGTATTCGTAGCCATCTTGTCCAGCCTTACTGTAATAGGCATATGCAAGCGCACGGTCGAACGGAATGGCGGTTGATTTACCTGCCCCGGCCTCATGCGTATAAAAACGGGCAACCTCTATCTGGCTGGCCTTGTGGCCAGATTGTGCAGCACGGCAGAAAAGTTCCAGCGCGCGGATGTCATCTTTCACTGTATCTACGCCGCAGCAATAGCTTTGCGCCGCGAGATATGAGGAATCTATTTCTTCCCATTTATCTGAACGGTAACCCCAGTATTGAGATTTACCCACCTGCTCTACCTTGCGTGCGGCAGGGGCAAGTTTATCGCATGATGCGAGAAGCGGAGCGCAAAGCGCAGCTATGATAAGCAGACTAATTTGAACGCTTGAATTCCTGAAGTATCGCATCGCCCATCTCCTTCGTTCCTAGCAGCTCGCAGCCATCCTGCATGATATCTGCAGTGCGCTTGCCTGAGGCCAAAACCTTTTTGACCGCGTGTTCCAGCTTATCAGAAAGCAGCGCCATATCAAACGAGTATTTGAACATCATTGCCAGCGAAAGTATGGTGGCGATAGGGTTTGCGATATTTTTGCCAGCTATATCCGGCGCAGAACCGTGGATAGGTTCATACAGCGCGTTGCACTTGGTGCCTTTGTTATCACCCAGACTTGCCGATGGCAGCATGCCCAGAGAACCGGTTAGCTGCGCGGCGATATCGGAAAGAATATCACCGAAGATGTTGTTGGTAACAACCACATCGAACTGGCGTGGATTACGCACAAGCTGCATGGCAGCGTTATCTACATACATGTGGCTCAGGCCGACATCTTGATAGTGGTGGTGTTCGCGTATGACCTCCTGCCTCCAGAGTTCTGAAGAATTGAGGACGTTTGCTTTATCTACCGAGCAGACGCGCTTGCTGCGCTTACGCGCCATTTCGAACGCTACTTTTGCGATACGGGTAATTTCATGCGTGGTGTAGACTTCTGTATTATAGCCTTTGCGCTGGCCATCAGGCAGTTTATCTATGCCGCGAGGTTCGCCGAAATATATGCCACCGGTAAGTTCACGCACTATCATTATATCAAGGCCAGAGACCATTTCCGGCTTGAGGGTTGATGCATCTACCAGATCATCGAACACTATGGCAGGACGCAGATTTGCGAACAAACCAAGGCTTTTGCGTATGGCAAGCAGGCCTTTTTCCGGCTTGAGGGCAGATTCCAGACCATCCCACTTATAGCCGCCAACTGCGCCTAGCAGGATAGCATCTGCCTTCATCGCGGCAGATTCAGTTTCACGCGGAAACGGGCTGCCGTGATTATCTATGGCGATGCCGCCTATATCTGCATGAGAGACATCAAACAGCGGCTGAGCGCTGGTGCTGTTGATATGTTCTATTATTTTTTCGGCCTGGGCGCAGACTTCCGGCCCTATGCCATCACCTGAGAGTATGAGTATCTTTTTCATAAATACGTTCTACAGGGTTTTTTGTAAGTTTACAAGTTTACTAAAAACGGAACGATACGTTTATAGAACCATACTCATCCGGGCTCTTCTGTCCCTTGAACTGGTCTGTACGCACTACGTGGGTGTATGAGACACGCGTATCGCCCAAGGTAATTGCCAAACCCATTTGCGCTTCTGCCACAAAGGGCTCTTTATCAACGCTTGGGCTGTCGCGGAAGGTGTTGCCATCGTAAAAGATGTTGTGCGCCACCGCCCTGCCGCCAATACCACCGAACAGATACCAGCCGAAATCTTTATTCGGCACAAAGAACTGCGAACCGGAAATTGCCGGACGGATAAGCGGCGGGCCGTAATCGGAAGGAAGGTCTCTGCCCAAACGAGCCATTAGGGCAACGCCTGCATCTGTGTAGATGTTACCGAGGTTGAAACCAGCACTTGGAGTTATATCAAAACCAAGGCCGAACGGGCTTTCTTCAAACACGTTACGGTATTTGCGGTCGTAAGAGATTATAACGCCAGGTTCATCTTTCAGCTGGTGGTCCCAGCCCTGCGGCTGCTGGTAATCTATCAGATAGTGAACGGTATCCTGCACCTGCTCGCCCATTGCAGAAGGCCCTACAAGGCCAAGCGTAAGCTGAAAGGTATCAAGCGTATCGTCATTATCGGAAATAAGAATGGCACTGCCATACAGCCAGCCAGCGTAAGGTTGGTCTGTTGCAGGGGGGTTGTTGAGGCTGATATCATCTGGCGTGAACATGCTCTGGCCTATTTCAAAACCATAGCGCCTTTTGCCGCCACTATTCATTAACGGGTTTAGATCTGCCGTGGTACGCAGCCAGTATGGCGCATCGAATTCCGGCGACAGATAAGAAACACGGAACCCGTTGGTATAGCCGTTATCCTGATCTGCGA
The DNA here is from genome assembly GCA_035909535.1 of Rickettsiales bacterium. Classification (GTDB taxonomy): domain Bacteria; phylum Pseudomonadota; class Alphaproteobacteria; order Rickettsiales; family UBA8987; genus JAMHZE01. The sequence continues at coordinate 3,983 of JAMHZE010000188.1, forward strand.
AGAAATCGTTCTCCATAGAAATTGAGATTATTGCCTTGTTATCTTTTATCGCAGAGTTGGCAGGGCTTAGCTGAGTGCCATCGTTAGTTGGGTACACAGGCTGCGCAAGAGCCAGTGCTGGTGCAAGTGTTAGAGTCAGTGAGAGGAATATCTTTTTCATAATGTTTACCTAAAAATCATAAGCACGGAATTTAAAACCACCAAAACAGAAACCGCTGGAATACACTTTTGGAACGCAGGTTCCGTAGATGCCGACCCTTTGGTAATTGAGTTCTGCCACGGGATAGGCAACCGGCACGAACTCGTCTTTATCGCGGCCTTTAGATGCTTTTGGGTAACCGTTCTGTACGCCCGCCATACCGCCTATGCCCAGCGTTGTATCTTCCGCCACTTCCCAGCGCTTTTTAAGCGTAACACCTGCAAGAGCAGTATCGTGGTCAAGGCTGTTCTTCATGTACTGGCCGGTTACCCCCCAATAGACGTTATCTGCAAGGCTGTGCCATGCGCTTTCATATTCCAGGCCGAGGTTATTATGCACCTCGTTATGTTCGCGGCCGCCTGCCCTATCTTCAAAATGCTTACTGAAACCGCCCGCATAAACATATATGCTATCACCCGCAGTGGCGGAGAACGGCATTATCAGAACAAGAATCAACGGCAAAAACAGCTTCATTAGTAACCTAGTATTTGATTATTGGGCATCTCTCCATTAAATAACATCAATGGGTAAAAAAGAAATAAGTAAAATAGACAAACGCATAGTGTTCTACATAAGCGGATACGACCCGCGTGGCAGCAGCTATTACCACAGGCTGTACAGAGAGGAATCTGAGAAGCAGTGCAAAATAAACGGCTCGGCCATTAAAGTAGGCAGAAGGCTGAAGGATAGCAAATACGCAGATAAATGGCATATAGATTTTAAGAACGGCAAAGGCGAAACTCAGACCGATTACTATTTTTTAAAATGGGACGACGTGGTGCGTGACAGCTGGATAAAACATCCGCTAAAACTTTTTGTGCCTGCCGTGCGTTCTTACGTGCACGCATTTTCATCATGGAACATAAAAGAGGTGTTCAGGAATTCTAAGGGCGTGTTTGTAACGTTTTTATACCCTGTACTGGCGATAATACTGGTGACAGCCCTTGGCTGGTGGCTTGGCAGTATGGCGCATGGCTTTCTGCTGGAATACTCCGGCGGCTTTTTTGCACTGGCAGGCGCAGTGGCGGCGTTTGGCGCGGCGACCGTTATTGGGCTTAAACTTGCAGCGCGCATAAATATTTACTGGCTGCTGCGGATGTATATTTTTTTCAGCCGTCATACAAAAAAAGGTAATGAACCGTTTTTAAAGAGGCTGGATATTTTTGCCGACCTGATAGCCGATAAGATAAGAACGGAAGAAGCCGATGAATACCTGATAGTAGGCCATAGCGTTGGCACGATGGTTTCGGCCTCTGTGCTGGCTAGGCTTCTGGCCAAGCATAAAGATTTGGATATAAGCCGCATGCGCCTGCTGACGCTTGGGCATTGCATACCGATATTGAGTTATTTAGCCGATGCGAAGTTTTTCCATAACGACCTGATAACTCTGGCAGCCAGCCCGATAGACTGGCTGGATTTTGGCGCTAAGGGCGATGGCATCTGCTTTGCGATGACCGACCCGTTTTTAAATGTATGCGTGAACGAGAAGGCGAATGTGATACTGCTCTCGCCGCGTTTTCATAAGATGTTCGATGTGTGGAAATATCGCAGGATAAGGCTGAATAAATTTCTGATACATTTTCAGTATCTGATGGCGGGCGATAAACTTACCGATTATGATTACTTTCAGATAACCGCGGGCAATATTGGCCTGATAGAAAGATTCAAAGATGCAAAATAAGCCCGAACAGAGCTTTACACCGCCCTACCCTAAGCCTCATAACAGCAAGATATCGCTGCTGAGCAGGTATTTTAAAGGCCGCACAAGCTGGATACATGTGCTGTTCGAGAAAAGCTACAGCATGAAGATGGGGCAGGTTTTTCTGCCGCGCGCAAAGGTTTTTGTTGTAAACGAAAAAAGCCTTGTGAAGAATATTCTGGCGAAAGCTGAAGCCTATCCGAAACACAAGGCGCTTGGACGCGCGCTGAAAGCGCTGCTTGGCGAGAGCATATTCACCACCAACCACAAGCAATGGAAGCGCCAGCGCAGTATGATGGACGGAGCTTTTGCCCATACAAGGCTGCAAAAAGTATTTCCGTTGATGAACGGCGCAGTTGAGGCATTACTTGCAAGGCTGGAAAAGTACGGAAGCGCGGAAATAAATGTTGATGCGGAAATGACCTTTGTGACCGCAGATATAATATTCCGCACGATACTTTCTTACCCTTTGAGCGAAGCAGAGGCTTGGGAAGTGCATGATGCATTCAATATATACCAAGAGGCGGCGCAGAAGGCCATGGTGCTGACAGGGTATTATATTCCTGATTACTTTCCGCGTAAGCGCAGTGAGCAGGCAGCACAGCGGATAAGGAATATTCTGGCGCCGATAATTAAACGCAGGCATGAAGCCTATTTGCGCGGCGAAGAGACCGAGAACAACGATATTCTGGCGGCGCTGATGCAGGCACGCGACCCCGAGACCGGCGAGGCATTTGGTTACGCGGAGCTGGTTGACCATGTTTCAATGCTGTTTCTGGCCGGGCATGAGACATCTGCCAGCGCTTTAACGTGGAGCTTTTACCTGATAGCGGAATGCAGCCATATTCAGCAGGGTATGCTGAAAGAGCTGAACGAAGTTTTCGGCGGAGGCGAGATAGGCTTTGAGGATATTCGCAAACTGGAATTTACCCGCGATGTGTTCCGCGAGGCTTTGAGGCTTTATCCTCCGGTTGGTTTTTTTGTGCGCGAAACAACGCAGAAAGAAGAGATGCGCGGTAAGAAGATATGCCCTAACGATATGATAATGATATCGCCGTGGCTGATACACAGGCATAAAGACCAGTGGGAAAAGCCGCATGAATTCTGCCCGCACCGCTTCGGCACGGAAAGCGGCAAAGCATCGCTCAAGGATAGCTACCTGCCGTTCGGTGGCGGCCCAAGGATTTGCATTGGGCAGGGTTTTGCCATGCAGGAAGCCGTGCTGGTACTGGCAAGCGTGGTGCAAAGATTTGCGATACGCAACAAGCAGGGCCATGTGCCAGAGCCCGTGAGCCGTGTTACCATTCGTCCGAAGAACGGCGTGAGAATAAATATAGAGAAGAGAGCCTAAGGCTTGCGAACAAGCCAGCTATGGTGGCCGTTCCAGTCTTTCACTACGTGAAGTGTGAGTTTGCGCTCGGCAACGAATTCATCAACATAGCGTATCACCAGCGGATATTTTTCTGAATAGTCATCTCCCGCAAAAATACCGCCCGGCTTAAGCTTAGGCCACCACTGATCAAGCGTGCGCCCCTGCTCCTGACCGGTATGGGCGTAGCCATCTATATAAATGAAATCGAGGCTTTTATCCTGAAACTGGTTGACCGCGACATCAAAACGGGCACGAATTATACGGCTGCGGCCACCAAAAGGCTCCAGCAGGTCTTTCGCAACCTCGTACTGGGTATCATCATGCCCCCTATCGCCCGCCCAGGCATCTATACTATATAGCAGCGCTAACGGACTTTTTCGCAGCAGCTTGTCAGAGAACTTGCCCGCCGCAACGCCCAGTTCTACGCCCACACCGCCGGGGGTTGCCAGTGTGGCTATCTCGTCCCGCGAGGTGAATCTGGAAATGCGCTCTGATATATCCATAGTTACAAAATCTATTGCAATTATGCACATCATGCACTATTTGCTTGTATCCGCAAGGCTTCCACACGATATGGCCGGTTAGCAAAGTGGTAATGCGCGGGACTGCAAATCCCGCATGCGACGGTTCGATTCCGTCACCGGCCTCCAAACCCATCCCCAGTATAAAAATAAATTTCCCTTGAATTATTTCAGCGTGGCTTTAGATTCTGCGGTTCAAAACCAAAAAAGGACTATGTTATGAAAAAATATCTGCTGAATATTACGGCTATACTGGCGGCAGCAACTGTTAGCGCATGCGCAGTTACCGCGACTGATGGCGTTATGAAACCCACCGAGCAACGCGGCGGCATTATGGGCCTGATGAAACAGGATGACCTGAAAGTTAACTCTTCCGGCGCGTTCAAAGGTGCTGAAGAAGTTGTTATAGCAAGCTTTAAAGTTGGCTTCTTCACTGAAAAGAGCTCTAGCGCGAAAGCGGGTAGCGGCTTTGGTGGCCGTTCTAGCGCGAATGTTGAGCTGAAAGGCATCAACAACAGCCTAAGGCAGGAAATTGCTAACGCAGCTTACTCTGACTTCGTTTCTGCGATGAAAGCAAGCGGCTACAAAATAGCTGACAGCAGCGGCCTGAAAGCAAACAAGTCTTTCAGTGGCGCTAAAACCTACGATATGCCTTATGAAGACGGCGACATAACTTACTTCTCGCCTGCTGCTATCGGCAACAAGACCCACTTCTTTATGGGTGAAAGCCCTAACTTTATGGGCGGTTTTGCTTTCAGCAACCCTTCTATCGGCGCGGCTGAATACGCGGCTGAAAGCGGTAAGAAAGTTATATCTGTTATCTACGTTGTAGATTTTGTGAACTCTGAAGGCAGCGGCAATTCCCGCTGGGCAAGCGGATCTTCACTTTCTGTAGGTCAGGGCATTTCGGTTGCGAGCGGCAGTAAAATGATGCTTATCGGCGGTCAGCAGAGCTCTTTCAGCTCGGCTAACGGCGATATAACGCTTGGCCAGTCTGTTTATTCCGGCAAGGAATTTGGCACTATAAAGAGCACAAGCTCTGACGCTTATAAAGTTGCTGAAACCGCACTTAACCTGACAAGCGCACTACTTGGCGGCGGTACAAACCAGAGCCGTAGCTTTGAAATAGATGCCAACCCAGGCAAATATAAAGCAGCTGCTATGGAAGCTATTAAAGATACCAACAAGGCTGTTGCAGGCAAAGCTGCAAGCATGAGGTAGTTTTTACTGCAGGCTAAAAGAAAGGGCGGCAATTGCCGCCCTTTTTATTTGGTGATTTTCTAGATATTAGCGCCCGACAGATGAACGGCCATT
>JAMHZE010000189.1:0-2630 GCA_035909535.1 Rickettsiales bacterium
GCGCTTACAGATGCAATTCTCGGTGCAATAGGTTTGGGTGATATCGGTGAGCACTTCCCTGATACAGATGCGCAGTGGAAAGGCGCGGACTCCGGCATTTTCCTGCGTCGTGCGGTAGATGAGGTAAAAGCAAGGGGCGGTGTCATCACCAACGTAGATATAACTGTTATATGCGAAGCACCTAAGATGAAAAAATACAAACCCGATATGAAAAAAAGAACCGCAGAACTGCTGGAAATATCAGAAGATACGGTGAATGTGAAGGCAACCACAACCGAGCGTTTGGGTTTTCTGGGGCGAGGCGAGGGGCTTGCTGTTTTAGCAACAGCCACTGTGTCGGTCTGATATTTTTTGAATTTTTAAATTTACTTTCCTGAATATCGTCTTATTTTTCAAATAAAAACAACGAAAGGCCAAAGATGAAAAAATTCGTATTATCACTAATGGTAAGCACTGCACTTGTAGCAGCATGTTCAAAGCAAACCAAAGACAGTCCTGATACGGTTTACCGCAAAACGGTTGATAACCCTTCTCTTGGCGCACCTTCATCTCTGGGTGAGATATCTGCCCCTATAGCAGAAAGCATAGGGTCTTCACGCCTGTTCTCGCTCGAAAAAGAAAGATCTAAAAAACGTACAACCGCTGTGCACGAGGCTTTAAAAGATATTGATGTTCCTGCAGAACCGCAGAAAAAAGCAGTTATAAAAACAGCTAAGGCCGAAGCAAAAGTTGAGCCACAGGTTCTTTCTGTAGCTGAAGTTCAGCCATCTGCTGCAGCGCCTGTTGTAGTATCCACTCCGGTTGCAAGCCAGCTTACAACTCCTGTAGCGCCGGGCGAATCTGTACAGATATTCACCATTTCTAAAGATGGGGGCAAAACCATCAACCGCCCTGTTACTCCGATAGTGGCGCAGCAAGCCGCTCCTTTAGCGCAGCCGGTAGAAATAGCCGTAGTTCCACCGGTTCAGGAAGAAGTTCTGGCCCCGGTAGTAACTTCCCAGCCAAAGCGTATGCCAGCATCTATCGCTTATAAAATGAGCAGGCAGGAATACATAAAAGAACCAAAAGTATACGCTGAGAAAAAAGACAAAAAGAAATCAGGCGGCCTGTTCTCACTATTCGGCAGCGATGATGAAGAAAAACAACCTAAAGCCGCCACTCCAGCTCCTGTTGCGGTAGTTGCGGGCAGCTCGTCCCTTCCGGCGCCAGAAAGCGCCAATATAGGCGAGTGCATGGCAGAAGTAAAAGTTCTTGGTGAGTACAAAAATGTTGAAGAACAGGTTCTTGTGAAAGAAGCTTCTTCAAAAACAGTTCAGTCACCTGCTGAATATAAAGAGGTGGAAGAACAGATAGTGGTAAAAGAAGCCAGCACCAAACTGGTTGAGATAGCTGCAACCTACAAAACCGTTGAAGAGCAAGTTGTAGTATCCGCAGAAAGAACGGAAGAAGTTGTAACCCCTGCTATATATAACGATGTTACTGAACGCGTAATGGTCTCTCCTGCACAAAAAACCTGGAAGAAACAATCAGATGGCGTAATGAAGCTGGTTGAAGAACCTGCGAAGTACGAGAACGTTACTAAAAAAGTTCTGGTTACGGAAGAAAGGCGCGAGAGAAAAACTATACCTGCGGTTACCAAGCTGGTAAGCAAACAGGTGGTAGATTCTCCTGCCCGTACTGAAAAACAAACAGTTCCTGCTGTAACAAAAACCATTAAAAAACAGGTTCTTGTAAAAGATTCTGAAACAAGGGATGTCACTATTCCTGCTGAGTACAAAACCGTTTCCAAGCGTGTTGCCGTTACTCCGGATAGAACCGAATGGCAGCCAGTTCTCTGCGCGGAAGATCTCAACAGAGAAACTGTAAAGCGCCTGCAAGGTGCGCTTATAGCAAAAGGCTATGATCTTAAAGTAGCAGATGGTGTAATGGGTTCAGCAACTAAAAAAGCGCTGAAAGATTACGAGAAGTCTCTGGGCATTGAAAGCAAAGGCGTTACCCGCGCAACGCTTTCTTCTCTTGGTATAGCCGGCTAATATGGCGCTTTCGGTAAATCCTGCTACCTTACAGGTAATAGCAGAATATCCTGACCACAGCACCAGGCAGATAGAGCAGATACTCGCAAAAGCGCACAAGGCTTTTCTTTCCTGGCGTGATGTTACGATCAAAACCCGCACACAGCTTGCCACTCGCATCGCGCAAGATCTCGAGAAGAATGCGAGAACATACGCCCAAACCATCACAGACGAAATGGGCAAGCCCTATGCAGAAGCTGTGGCCGAGATAAAAAAATGCGCAAAACTATGCCGATATTTTGCTGCCAACTCTCAAAAATTCCTTCAGGATATAGAAATAGAAAGTGATTATAACAGGTCGCTGGTGGCCTTCAGCCCTTTGGGTGTGGTTCTTGCCGTAATGCCGTGGAACTTTCCGTTCTGGCAGGTGCTGCGTGCCTGTATCCCGGCCATCTGTGCCGGTAACACAATCATTCTCAAACACGCTGGAAACGTTACAGGCAGCGCGCTCCTGCTTGAGCAGATATTCAAAAAAGCGAAAGCTCCTCAGGGTGTATTCTCCACCGTTATCACTCCTGGTAACAAGGTCTCAAAACTTATCGAGGCGAAAGGGGTCAG
>JAMHZE010000190.1:0-8534 GCA_035909535.1 Rickettsiales bacterium
GATCAGGAAGCAACCCTGATAGGTCTTGGCCTTAATAAGCGCCATCGTATCGTAGAACTTCAGGATACTCCTGCTGTTCGCGGCATGATAAACAAGGTTCAGCACCTTGTAAGAATAATTGAGGAATAATAACAAGCTGTCGGTAACGGCGGTAAATGTAAAAAGGTAAAGTTATGGCATTCGGACTGAATAATTTGAAACCAAATCCTGGTTCTACTCGTGGCAAAATACGTATTGGCCGTGGTATAGGTTCCGGTAAAGGTAAAACTGGTGGTCGTGGCGGTAAAGGTCAAACGGCTCGTTCCGGTTCTGCTGTAAACGGTTTTGAAGGTGGTCAAACACCTATACACCGTCGTCTTCCTAAGCGCGGTTTCAACAACTTTACCCGTAAAGAATACGAAGTGGTTAACATCTCTGATCTTCAGAAAGCTGTTGATGAGAAAAAACTTTCTTCTCCTGTTACTCTTGCTTCCCTGAAAGAAGCTGGTCTGGTAAAAGGCCGTAAAGATGGTGTTAAACTTCTTGGTAACGGCAAAATATCTGTAAAGCTTGATATCACTGTTGCTAAAGCATCTGCATCTGCTGTTAAAGCGGTAGAAGCTGCGGGTGGCAAGGTTACCCTTGAAGTTGCTGCTCCTAAAGCAGAGAAAAAAGCTGCGGCAGAAGGCGAGAAAGCCCCTGCTAAAAAAGCAAAAAAGCCAGCAGCTAAAAAAGCAAAAAAAGCAGATAAATAATTTCTGATATTTTCTTAAAAACCGCCTTATGCTTCATTGCAAAGGCGGTTTTTTATTTTTACGACCATTCTCCATCATATAAGATAAGATTTTTCTTGTTCTGAGGCAATTTTGGTTGTAGTTCAAAGGCAAATTTTACTGTTCAAATAGTTGGATAAAATGTCTACATTCGATAAACTTGCATCAAATATCAATTTCGCGGCGATCGGCAAAGCCCAGGAGCTCAAAAAACGTATACTTTTCGTGGTGGGCGCTTTGGTTGTTTACCGTATCGGTACGTATATTCCACTTCCGGGTCTTGATGCCCGCGTTATAGAAGCGCTTGCTGCGCAGCATTCAGGCGGCCTTCTTGAAATGTTCAACATGTTCTCCGGTGGTGCGCTTTCGCGTATGACCATCTTCGCATTGAACGTTATGCCGTACATCACGGTATCCATCATCATGCAGCTTTTAACCTTCATGCATCCGCCGCTAGCCGCTCTCCGCAAGGAAGGTGAGGCAGGCCGCCAGAAGATCCAGCAATATACCCGTGTTGGTACGGTATTCATGGCTGCTTTCCAGGGTTATGGTATCGCACAGTTCCTGCTTGCCATGAACATTCAGGGCAATAGTGCAGTTATAATAGATCCTAATCTTTTCGTTGCTACAACGGTCATATCGCTTGTAGGCGGTACAATGTTCCTTATGTGGCTGGGTGAGCAGATAACGCAGCGCGGTATCGGTCAGGGTACATCGCTTATAATCTTTGCGGGTATCGTTGCAGGTTTCCCTAGCGCAATAGCCCAGACGCTTGAACTTGGCCGTACAGGTGCTCTTGCATCGGCTGTTATCATAATCATCATTGCTCTGGCGCTTTCGCTTATCGCTCTTATCGTATTCGTAGAGCGTGCTCAAAGGCGTATAGTGGTGCAATATCCTAAGCGTACTGTGGGCAACAAGCAGTATCAGGGCGAAAGCTCGTACCTGCCGCTTAAGCTGAATACGGCGGGTGTACTGCCTCCGATATTTGCTTCATCGCTGCTGTTATTCCCAGCCACTCTTGTGGGCTTTACTGGTGATAACCCAGATGGTGCTCTGGCACAGATAGTTGCAATGGTGGGTCACGGCAAGCCGCTTTACATAGCGCTTCTTGCTGCTCTTATCACGTTCTTCTGCTTCTTCTACATGAACAATGTATTCAACCCGACTGAAACCGCAGATAACCTGAAGAAGAACGGTGGCTTTATACCTGGTATACGCCCTGGCACAAACACGGCGGAATACATCCAGTTCACCATGAACCGCCTAACGGTAGTGGGTGCTATTTACCTTTCTACCATCTGTATCATACCGGAGCTACTGATAGCAGAGTACGGCGTACCGTTCTATCTTGGTGGTACATCGCTGCTCATTATCGTCAGCGTTACCATGGATACAATAGTGCAGATCCAATCTCATCTGATAGCCCACCAGTATGAAGGTCTACTCAAAAAAACCAATATGGCAACCCGTAGCAGAAGGAGATGAGCACCATGAATATCATTCTATTCGGCCCTCCGGGCGCTGGCAAAGGCACGCAGGCGCAAATCCTGAAAGATCAGTTCAATATCCCTCAGCTTTCCACGGGTGATATGCTACGCGCAGCGGTAGCAGCAGGTACAGAACTCGGCAAAAAGGCTGATAAGATAATGAAAGAAGGCGGCCTTGTTTCTGATGATATCATCATCGGTATGATAGCTTCCCGCATCACAGAATCAGATTGCTCTAACGGCTTCATGCTGGATGGCTTTCCGCGCACCGTAGCGCAGGCAGAAGCGCTTGATGTTATGCTGAACGATAGCGGCAAGAAGATAGATATGGTGATAGAGATTCAGGTTCCTGATGAGGAGCTGAAGAAGCGTGTTGTTAAACGCGCTAATGAAGCCATTGCCGCAGGGCAGGAGCCTCGCAAGGATGATAACCTTGAAACCTTTACCAAAAGGCTGGCAACTTACTGGCAGCAAACAGCGCCGGTTCTGCCTTACTACAGGCAGCTAGGCCTGCTTAAAACGGTAGATGGCACCATGCCGATAGAATCGGTTACCACCGAGATCAAAAAGCTCGTAGCTTAAACCAGTTGTAAAAAGCATAAATGAATCAGAGCGTCTCTGCGTACGCAAGTCGCAGGCCTAACGCCGCGTTAAAACGGCGCTAAACCTAGTAATTTGATAGAATAATTAAAGCGTCTTCAAATAGCTGTCGATTATCTCAACGGCTTCCAGTGCCTGTGCTTTGGTAAGCACCAGTGGTGGCACAAGGCGGAACACGTTATCAGCCGCGTAAACGGTCAGTAATCCGCGCTCGCGCAGTGCATCAACCGCCGCTTTAGAATCATATTCCTCGCGCAGTTTTATACCCTGCATCAGGCCAATACCGCGAACATCGGCAATTATATCGCCGTATTTCTGCTGTAATACCTTCAGGTTCATTTCAAGCGCGTTACCAACATCTACAACACTGTCCAGAAAGCCCGGAGCCAGCATAAGGTCCATCACCGCATGGCCAACTGCCACACCCAGCGGGTTACCCGCATATGTAGAACCGTGAGAGCCAACGCCCATAGTATCGCCAACCTTTTTAGTGGCAAGGCACGCGCCTAAAGGGAAGCCGCTGCCGATACCTTTGGCAGAAGAAACGATATCAGGCTTCACATCATACCATTCAAACGCGAACAGCTTGCCGGTACGACCCATGCCGCATTGCACACAGTCAAACATCAGCAGCAGGTTGTTATCGTCAGCCAGTTTGCGCAGGCCTTGTAAAAACTCTTTAGAAGCAGGGCGTATGCCGCCTTCACCTTGAACAGGCTCTATCAGTATGCCGCCTGTATCAGGGCCAATTGCCCTTTTTACCGCTTCAAGGTCACCCCATGCCACCTGGTCAAAGCCATCAGCAGCGGGTTCAAAGCCTTTCATCAGCTTCTCTTTCTTCGCCGCAGATATTGCGCCAAGCGTACGTCCGTGGAACGCGCCTTCAAACGTAATTATACGGAATTTGTTCGGGTTGCCGGTCTCGTCATGGTATTTACGAACCATCTTCATACCGCATTCAACCGCCTCTGCGCCGCTATTGCACATAAACACGTAGTGGGCAAAGCCGCTGGCTTTAGCTATACGCTCGCAAAGCTCTTCAAGGCCTTCGATCTTGTAAAGGTTAGAAACATGCCATAGTTTGGCCGCCTGTGTTTGCAGGGCGCGCACAAGGTGCGGGTGGCAGTGGCCCATAGAAACAACCGCTATACCTGCTGAGAAATCCAGGTAACGTTTTCCTTCAAAATCATACAGGTAAACGCCTTCACCGCGCTCAAAGCTGTATTTAGAAGGGGCATATACTGGCAGAAGATGTGGCATTTTCCGTCCTTTTTTCTTTAATTTTTGAGGGTTTTCCTCTATATAGACCCATACATTTTAAATGCAATAATAAATAATGAACCGCTTCGTTTCACATAAGCCAAAAAACCAGACCCGCGTTGTTGTAGCAATGTCCGGCGGGGTAGATAGCTCTGTCTGCGCGGCCCTGATGCAGGAAGAAGGCTATGATGTGATAGGCATAACCCTGCAACTGTACGACCACGGCCAGATGGTGGGCAAAAAGAACGCCTGCTGCGCCGGTCAGGATATTGAAGATGCCCGCCGCGTCTGCGAGCAGATAGGTATTCCGCATTACGTTCTAAACTATGAATCCCTGTTCAAAGAATCGGTGATGGAAGATTTCGCCGATAGCTATATGCGCGGAGAAACCCCGATACCATGCGTGCGCTGCAACCAGTCGGTAAAATTCCGTGATCTCCTTCGTGTCGCTAAAGATCTCAATGCCGATGCGCTGGTAACCGGCCATTACATACGCCGCGTGCAGGGCGCAAACGGGCCTGAGCTCCACCATGCCGCAGATGCCGGAAAGGACCAAAGTTACTTCCTGTTCGCCACCACAAAGCCGCAGCTGGAATTCACTCACTTTCCGCTGGGAGATTTCACCAAGGAAGAGACCCGCAAACTGGCCGAGCGCTTTAACCTGCCTGTGGCCATGAAGCCAGATTCTCAGGATATCTGCTTCGTTCCGGGCGGAGATTACGCCTCTGTGGTAACCAAGCTGCGCCCCGGTGCTCTCGATCCGGGTGATATAGTAGATGTGCAGGGTAATCTTATCGGCCGACATGATGGCATCATAAATTTCACGCGCGGCCAGCGTCGTGGCCTCGGCGGCGGCTTTAAAGAGCCGCTATACGTTATCCGCGTAGAGCCGGAAACCAAGCGCGTTGTAATAGGTACAGAAGAACATCTGTTCGAAGATTCGCTCCAGATAAAACAGCTTAACTGGATAGGCGAGGGGATGGATGTCCCGGCAGAAGGCTTGGATGTAGAGGTAAAACTCCGCTCGCTCTCAAAACGCAAAAAGGCACGCATCAAGCCGGCAGATAACAGCCGCTATCAAATATCTCTCTACGAAAACGAACGCGCCATAACCCGTGGTCAGGCCTGCGTGCTGTATGCCGATACCCGCGTCCTCGGCGGCGGCTGGATAGTTTAGCTACTCTCCGCTAACCATCTCAAAGCGTTTTGGGGCAACCTGTTTCAGCGTATCCATATAGCCTTGGCGCAGGTCGGCGCGTTGCTCGCCAAAATTATCTTCCAGCTTTTTTACGCTGCGAAGCGTGTGGTCAAACAGCTCCTCGTCAAGATCCTCACGCGCATTATAGTTTTGCGCCAGCTTGTTCACATCTGCTATCACCTTGTTATATTCCACATTCATCAGGTATTCCCGCATCCCGTCAAAATTCTTCGCAAGCAGTTCATTGGCATCGCTCACCAGCTGTATAGAGCGCGTAAAGGCCAGTGTAAGTGAGTGCAGGGAATCCTTTTTGCTGCTTTCTTCGCCGTACAAATTATACCCCAGCGCCTCAGATATTCCGGCAATGTGGGTTATTTTCGTACTGCTTACTTTTTTATCCGCAACAAAATCGGTCATACGCTTTTCGCTGGATATATTCGCGGTGGTGGCCTCTATCACCACATCATCGGCGGGCATGGCTATCCGTATGCGAATATGTTTTTGCATAGTGTTGTCGGCAAAGTGAATATCCATAACATCAAACTTCATCTGTGCGGCGCTGAACAGTTTTTTGCGGTTTGCCCCTGTGGCGCTAAGCAGAAGGTCAGTGAACATATAGCTTAAAGTATCGCAATCGCCTGCCATTCTGCCGCCTGCCGCTGATACAGATTCAATGAAAGATGCCCCTTCCTTAGGCTCAACATATCTTTTATGGAACAGCTTCAGAGCAAATAACGCACGTTTCTGTTCCTCGCTCAACTGCTTCAACGCAGGGTCAGATGTCTTCCAGCGAATATATATTGCCTTAAAATTATTCTCGTCATTCCGTATCGCATTATAACTGCGGCGCAGGCCAGCCACTTCATCAAGTTTCTGCGCCAGCTGTGCCTCGGTAAGATTTTCTGCAAAATGCGCTGAGTTATACAGCATCATCGGCAGCAGCCCATCCAGCTCTATCATGCGCTCATAAAAACCCTGCGGGAAATAGAATATATTATCCCGGCTGATATTTTTTGCTTCGCGTTCTTTTGCTATCTCTGCTGCGCTGTCATATCCCAGCAGGGAAAAAGACCTGTTCAGAAAAAGCTCGTATTTATCCAGATACATTCCGGGCTTTGCGTAAGCGCTGCCGGTTGCCAGCATCATGGCCAGCATTATCAGAAAAAACTTTACCCCTCGGTAACCCATATCAAAAACATATGGACTAAAAAAATCAAAGTCACTAAAGTTTTTTTATGAACCCAACCGGAATAAAAATGAAAAAGCTTTCCCTTCTTGCATTTACACTGGCGCTGCCATTTTCTTCACAGGCGGCAGATCAGGTAACCAGCCTTACCGTATACGGCAACAGCCCTCAAAGCTGGGATATGCCTTACTACCGCGCTGGTGGCAACATGCCGGGTTATGGTATCATATCATTCGCGCGTCAGGTTGGTTTCAATAACGGCACTAACAGCGTTGTTGTAGGCAACGTGCCGGATGAAATAGACCCGTCTTCCATCATGGTCAAAAAGCTTGGCCGCAATCTAAGTATAGTAGAGCAGAACTTCACTTCCGCGCAGCTTAGCCAGTCTCAGCTTATCCGCCGCAATATCGGCCGCGAGATAGAAGTTGAAAAATACACAGGTGATGGAGTTGTTAGCAGCAAGGGTGTATTGCTGGATTCCTCTCACGGGCTTGTGCTGCAAGATGGCAGCCGTATCCGCGTGATAAACGATTACTCATCTATTGTACTTCCGGGTGCTGAAGGCGTTTCTGCCGGCAGCAGCATAGAATGGCTTATCAACAGCACCGTATCTGGTGATGCCGTGTTCGAATACTCCTACAAAACGCAGGGCATAAGCTGGGCAGCCGGATATAACATCTACATTGATGGCAAGGGCACATCCCTTATGGCCAAGCTGGAAGGCTGGGCAAACCTCGTTAACTCCACCAGCATCAATATAAAAGATACCGCCCTTAAGCTGGTTGCAGGTCAGGTCGCTCAGGCGCCTCAGGCTTACGGCCGTGGCGGTGCAGTTATGATGGCAAAGGCCGCAAGCATGGATATGGTGGCAGAATCCGCTCCATCAATGCAGCAGGAGAAATTCTCCGATTACCACATGTACACAATAGGCCGCAAAGTTTCTTTAGCTGGTTCATCATCTAAAATGATAAAACTGTTCGATGACCGCGAAGGTGTACTCGCAACACGCAAATATATGTTCGATGCAGGGCATAGCGGTGATAACTCCGTCAAATCTGTGGTCGCATTCACTAACGACGATAAAAGCCGTCTTGGCCTGCCGCTTCCGGGTGGCAAGTACCGTGTATTCGAGAAAGATGCATCAGGAGCGTATGAGCAGGTGGGCGAAACAACCCAGCCGCACCGCGCAGAAGGCGAGAAGCTGGAACTGGTGATAGGTAACTCGTTCGACCTGAAGGCAGACCGCAAGCAGGTAGATTCCGAGCAGGATGCCCTGCGCCGTCGCGGCAAATACACCGTTACGGTAGAGATCGAAAGCGCTCTGGATGAAGAGGTGGAGGTTCTGGTGAAAGAGCCTGTCTACCAGCAGAACTGGGAGATACTATCTGCCACGCATGAGCATAAAAAGATCACCACAAATCAGGTGGAATTCACGGTTAAGGCCAAGCCCAAAGGCAAAACCAAGCTGGAATACATAGTCCAGTACTCTTGGTAGTATAACCAATTGAAAAATCAGCATTTGCAAACAAATGCTGATTTCTTAACGATTTTTTTACCTTTATATGATATAGTTCCGTTTCGGGACAGTTAGTTAAGCTTGCTGGTCTGAAATTGGTTTGGTATAGTAGTTGCAATGAAAGCAGTTAAACAAAGCGCGCAGGCGCAACAGAGTGGTATGGAAGCAGGGGCAGACATAAAACAGCAGGTACTAGAGATATGTGCTGCTGCTCGCGTGGCTGCAGATGAGCTGGCAACCACTTCTGCAGAAAAAAAGAACAGGGCGCTGCTCGAGGCAGCTAATGCCATTTCCGATAATTCATTCCACATACTGGAAGCCAACGTGCGTGACCGCGAAGAGGCAACTGCCAAAGGGCAGAACGCCGCCTTCATAGATAGGCTCGCGCTGGATTCCCGTCGCCTTGGCGCAATGATAAAAAGCCTGAAAGAGATAGCAGACCTGCCGGATCCGGTCGGTCGTGAAGTGGCCCGCTGGGATCGTCCTAACGGTCTGGATATTTCCCGTGTGGCAACTCCTCTCGGTGTTATAG
>JAMHZE010000191.1:0-12563 GCA_035909535.1 Rickettsiales bacterium
CATCATTCTTCACCGGCTTTTTGTTGGCGTTGCGCCAGTTATTGGTCAGCCAGGTATTTATCCAGGTGGTTATACCATCCTTCACATAAGTGCTGTCTGTATATATATCCACATCGCAAGGTTCTTTCAGCGCTTTAAGTGCCTCGATAGGAGCGGTAAGTTCCATGCGGTTATTGGTGGTATCTGCCTCTGCTCCGGAGAGGTCTTTCTCATGAGTGCCGTATATCAGCACTGCGCCCCAGCCACCCGGACCCGGGTTGCCAGAACATGCGCCATCTGTATATATGGTTATCTTTTTCATTCAGAATGCCAAAAGGTATTTAGTAAAACTCTATCCTTTCGGCGCAGAAGTTGCAACTATTCAGCTTTTGCTTCTTCTTTTGTTTCAGCTTTCTTAGCAGGCTTAGCATCTTTTTTCTTAGGAGCCGTTGCCGCAGATGCATCTACAGTGCCTATCTGGCCAGACATAGAAGCAAGGTTCATAGCGCCAAACTTCTGTTTGAATTTCGCGATATTACCAGCGCGCTCGTTAACTTTCGTTTTACCGCCTACCCAAGCATTATGCGTAAGAGTATCGATATCAAGCTGAAGAACGTCGCCTTTTTTGCCCCATGTAGAGCTGGTCTTGAATTCAGAGCCGTCCGTCAGTCTCACGGTTATTTCGTGATAATCAGGGTGAATACCTTGTTTCATAATTTCTACCTTAAAAACCTTGATTTTTTCAAATGAGGCGGTAGCAATACATATCCTTCATACTAAAAGCAACAAAAAAGATGAAAATAATCACACTTATTCCTGCCCGTATGGGCTCTACAAGGCTTCCGAACAAGCCCCTTGCCGATATCGCCGGTCTGCCGATGATAGTGCAGGTGATGAAAAGGGCTGTAGAAGCCGGTATTTCCGAGGTTTGCATAGCTGCCGCCGAGAAGGAGATAGTGGAAGTTGTTGAAAAACATGGCGCAAAAGCTGTTCTTACCGATCCATCGCATCCATCCGGAACAGACCGCATCCACGAGGCTTTGCAAAAAATCCTTAAGGATCAGCATGTTGATATAGTGGTTAATGTTCAGGGAGATCTTCCTACTATAGAACCTTCCGTTATAAAAGCCGCTATAGACCTGATAAAAACGGGTGAATACGATATAACCACCGCCGTGGCAGAGATAACCGAGGAATCTGAGAAGACCAACCCGAACGTGGTAAAAGCTGTAGTTTCATGGAAAGATGACGGCACCGGCCGTGCCCTGTACTTTACACGTGCTACAACTCCTTCCGGTGATGGCCCGCTTTATCACCATATCGGCCTTTATGTTTACAAACGTGAAGCGCTGGAAAAATTCGTTTCTCTACCGCCAAGCCTGCTCGAAAGGCGCGAAAAGCTTGAACAGCTTCGTGCGCTTGAAAACGGTATGTCCATAGGTGTTATCCGTACTGCTGCTGTTCCTCTTGGCGTGGATACTCAGGAAGATCTCGAGAAAGCAAGGGCGATACTTGGCAAAAAATAGTATGGCAGAGCTGAGATATTACATAAATGCGCTCTACCTTTCGCTGTACTCGCGTAATTTCTATGCGCAGCTTATAGGCAAAGGTACTGCGCTTGGGGTTAAATACCTGCTTCTTCTTTCGCTATTGCTTGCTGTGCCTATGTCTTTATATGCGCATCGCGCCATAACGGGCTTTTTCGCTTCAGATTCCGTTTCCACTCAGGATAACCTAAATCGTATATCATCACAGATGCCTGCGCTTAAAGTAGAGCAGGGGCGCATAGTTATGCCGTTCACCTACAACCATATAATATCGGGTTCAGATGGCGGTGATGCTGTAGTGTTTGATGTTGAGAATAAGATAGATGACCTGGAAATGTACGACCGCATACTTGTAGTGAATGCAGAAGGAATACGCATAAAAACTGCAGGCGGTACGGCGGTATTCATGGCTTCCGAGCTGGAACAGATACTCAAACAATATTTTACTCCGGAAAAGGGTGGCAATCGTTTTAACGGCGAAAAATTCTTTTCAGATATGGGGAAAATATCTGCAACGCCGTTCCTTTTTGTTCTCGTTATATGTGTATTCTGGTACTTCATGCAATGTATGGTATCGGCGCTTATATACAGCTTTATAGTTGGTATGTTCATTTCCATATTACAGCGCGGTACAAAGTTCGATTTCAGAACATGCTTCCGTGTAGCCGCCTTTACATCAACGCCTATAGCTTTGATGGAGATGACATCTATATGGATGGGGCAGGGAATCTTCGCTTATGCATCTGTAGTTTATTTTGTAACGCATATGCTGTATATCTATTTTGCCGTTGAATCTTATACTAAACGTCCCGCAGGAGCAGGATCAAGAGAAAGCTTATATATCTTTGTTTATTACTGGTGTTGCTTATCGGCGGCAGCCTGTTCATGCGCAAGTACCATCAGTCAATACCGCTTCCATCTGTACTAACGGGCTCAGAAGAAAAGAGGTCGATGGTTGGAAATTACCTTGCTGCCAATGTTGCTCAGCGTAGCGGAGATAATCTCGATGCAATAAAAAATTATGAGGCAGCTCTTCTTCAAGACCCTGAGAACGGCGATATAGTTCACCGTCTTTACAGCCTGTATCTTTTTAACGGAATGTATGATCAGGCGATAGTTCATGCGAAGCGCCAGTACGAGCTGGATATAAAAAACAAGGTTCCACTGAAGGACAGGAACGATGTAGCCTATCTTCTTATCTCGCTGGAAAAATTCAAGCAGGGTAAAACTAAAGATATACCTGCCATAATGGAGCAGATAAGGGATCCAAAGGTTCAGCCGCGCTCTCACTTAGATGGTATAGTTATGCCAATGGTGCTGATATGGAGCTATGTGGTCGAGCAGGATTTTACTTCCGCATTCCGCGTTATAGATAGCATAACATCGCAATACATGCTTTCGGTGTTCTCGTATAACCGCGCGATCATAAACGATATAGCCAATAACAAACCTGTAAAGGTTGGTGGCAAAGAACTTACACTGCACGGCAAGGCACAGAAGCTTCTTTCAGAGGTGTTCTTTGAAATGGGTCAGTATTCGCTTCAGTCCGGCAGTGTAGATGAAGGCATAATATATCTCCGTCTTGCGCGTTATCTGGAGCCTAATTCAACAAAGCTTAAAAAGGTTCTTGCCCTTTCTTATGAAGGTATCGGCAGATTCAAAGAAGCAATAGAGGTATATCACGAGATACCTCAGTCATCACCTTCTTACGGTGAGGTGCAGATAAGTATAGCACTTGCATATCACCGTCTGGACCAAAACGAAAAGGCGATAGAGATACTTGAAGCGCTGAAGCAGAACGAAAAGTACCACTATCAGGCGCTGCTTGGACTTGGCTCTATCATGATGTCTCAGGCGAAGTACGATGAGGCCATTAAGTATTTCGAGCAGGCTGAACTTACCGTAACCCAGCCTACCAAGGATCACTGGAACCTGTTCTTCAATATCGGCGTAGCTTACGATAAAGCAGATAAATGGGAAAGGTCGGAAGGTTATCTAAAAAAAGCGGTGGAGCTTTTCCCGCAGAATCCTGAGTCTCTCAACTACCTTGCCTATAGCTGGCTGGTGCGTAACAAAAACATCAAGCAGGCACGTGCCATGCTGGAATCTGCAGTTATACGCAGCGGCGGCGCTCCTCATATACTAGATAGCTACGGCTGGGCGCTTTACAAGCTTGGCTATTATAAAGAGGCCATACCGTTCCTCGAACAGGCGTCAAATTCAATGGCGTATAGCACCGTTATCAGTGACCATCTAGGTGATGCCTACTGGAAGGTGGGGCGTAAACGCGAGGCTCGTTTCCAGTGGCAGAAGGCGCTCGATGTTTTTGAGCGCGATCAGGATATAACGCCGGAAATAACCAGAGAACAGCTTCAGGATAAGCTGGATAACGGCTTGGAAGGTTAGTTGGGGTAATCTATGTCAAAGCTAGCATATCTTTCTCTTATTACGTTGATGCTTTGTACCTCTGGTGCATCAGCCCGCGCGGAAGAAAAAGATGACAAACTGCCGCTGCCACGTTTTGTATCTATCCGCCCGGGAGAGGTGAACATACGCTCCGGTCCGGGCGTTCGCTATCCAATAAAATGGGTAATAAAAAAGCAGAACATGCCGGTTGAGATAATTGCCGAATACGAAGACTGGCGCAAGATACGCGATATCCAGATGGATGAGGGCTGGGCGCATAAGGCCATGCTTTCGGGCCGCCGTACCGTAATGGTAAAATCAGATAAAAAAAGCGTGTTCCAGAAAGATGATGAAGAATCACGCGTGGTTGCGATAGCCGGAAAGGGCACTATCTTCTCGGTAGAAAAATGTACAGATAAAGAATTCTGTGAGATAAAGGCCGAGAATGTTTCCGGCTTTACTACCCGTACTGATCTCTGGGGAATTTACGAAGGTGAGAAGATAAAAAAGTAATTACTATCTTCTGTTCTAAGCCTCTTCAGCTTTCTTAGCGTCAGCTTCAGCTGCGGCTTCTTTGTCTATCTGGTTTTGAGATTTACCTACGGTTTTAGGGTCATAAGGCGTTTGCAGAGGAACCTCAGACATAGGCAGCAGACGTTTTGTGAAGAACGAATCCTTATAGTAAAGTATCTTGCGCGTTTTGATAGGCGGCTGCGATTCTACCAGAATTATCTGCTGGTCGCGCGGCAGGTTTATAACTTCCTGCGGCAGCAGCAGCGCACGCTGTGTTTCAGATAAGTGCTTTGAACGGCTTGCCGGGTTAAGGTCAAGGAATACCGGTGCGTTACGTGATATCTGCTTCACGGTTTTATTGCCGATAAGCTGCGATATCATCTCGGCGGTAGAATAGGTGTTTGCTGCGAAAGTTATACGGAAGGTAGCGTTCGCCATGAAGGAGTTCATGCCTGCTTCTTCGTAAATATCTTTCAGCTGCTCTATATCCTGAATGATTAGGAACAGCCTTACCTTGTAACCACGGAAGTAAGCTATACCCTGCTTGAACAGCACCATTTCGCCGAGGGTAGGGAACTCGTCCATCATCATCAACACGCCAACGGTCTCTTCTTTCTTCGGCATGTGTTTGGTCATTATCTGTGCTGCCTGCTGGTAGAATATCTGCATCAGCGGTTTCAGGCGGTCAATGTTATCCGGGGTAAGGCCAACATATACCGTAGATTTTTCGGTCTTGAACTTGTTGAAGTCGAAGTCAGATTTTGCTGTGGCGGCATCAATAAGCGGGTTCGCCCAAAGCTCGAGGCCGGAGTTAAGCGTTGAAGTAACGCCGGAGCGCTCTTTATCCGCTTTCTGCAGGAAGGCCGCAATGTTCATGTAGGCAACAGGATGTATCTGTTTGCCAAGCGTATCCAGTACAACGGCAAGGTTATATACTACGTCGTCAGATTTCAGTGTTCTTACAACCTCACCGAAAGAAGTTATCTTTTCAGGAACAGAAAGGAGGTAAAGGGCTACGCCAACAAACAGCGAGCGTGCTTCGTTATTCCAGAATTCCTGTTCCGGCAGCAGCAGGTTGGCTATCTTCTGAACGTCATCCACGCGTTGGCCTAGCTCAGCTGCAACCCAGTCCAGCGGGTTATAGCAATGCGTATGGCCACGTGGGCTGGCAGCGTTCCACAGGTAAACATTCTGTCCCATTTTTTTACGGTAACCAGATGTCAGCTCATAGTTCTCCAGTTTAATATCATGGCAGATAACGCTGTCTTCCCAGAAAAGCAGGTTTGGTATAACAAAGCCCACACCTTTACCGGAGCCTGTAGGTGCAAACAGCAGAACGTGCTGAAACCCTTCGGCAATAAGGTATCCCCGCCCTGTAACGCCTAGTATTAAGCCCTTTTTCTTGCGTAGTCCGGCTTTTATTATATCCCGTTCGCCTGCCCATTTTGCATCGCCGTGCAGTTTCTCGGGCTGTGAGAACGGACGGAAATCAAGTAGAGGAGCACGGAATATAAATATTAGAACTGCCAGCACCATCGCGCCGATACCTGTAGGTAAGAACAGTGTTTTTTTCAGCTTTTTTTTGCTGGCTTCGTCCAGCACATCTTTATGTTCTACGTAATAGGTAAAAAGCTGTCCGTAAAACTTGCCGAAATAGACAGTGGATTCTTTTATGCCCAGTTTTTTTATTATATTGGATGTTTTATTCCAGCCGGCATATACGGCCATACTGCCGGTAAGCGAGCAGAATGTAACGAACGCACCGAATACGCCCATTATCAGTCCGATGAGAATGAAATTCTTTACCTGATGGCCTTTCATATAGGGTAAAATCCTACATTTTTTGCGAGAGGTTTAAAAGAAAAATATTTTTGTAATCGTTTACGGACACGGATTAGGCAAATCCTGATGTATCTTTTCTATTTCCTGCAACACATCATCGCTTAAAGATACATTTATACTATCTATATTTTCCTGTAGCTGTGCTGTTGTTGTTGCGCCAATTATGTTGCTGGTCATAAAATCGCGGCTATTCACAAAGGCTAGTGCAAGCTGTGCCGGTGTCAGGCCGAAATCTTTAGCCAGGGCTGCGTATCGTGCGGTCGCTTTTTCCGGCTTTTCGCCTTTGTAACGGGCAAATCTTGCATAGAGGGTAAGTCTTGCGCCTTCAGGTAGTGCACCGTTCAGGTATTTGCCTGTCAGCATACCGAATGCCAGAGGGGAATATGCCAGTAATCCGCACTTCTCGCGGACGGAGATCTCGGCCATGCCTACTTCATAACTTCTGTTTAGCAGGTTGTATGGGTTCTGTACAGAGACCACGCGAGGCACTCCAGCTTTTTCGTGTGCACGTAACGCTTCAAGAACGCCCCACGGAGTCTCGTTCGAAAGCCCTATATGCCTTATCTTTCCCTGTTTTACGAACTCACCCAGTATCTGCAGCGTTTCCAGCAGAGGTACAAAACTATCACCTGCATCATGTGTGTAGCCCAGCTGGCCGAATGTATTGGTCTTCCTGTCTGGCCAGTGTAGCTGGTACAGGTCTATATAATCCGTTTGCAGCCTTTTCAGGTTCTCGTGTAACGCGTACTCAATGTTCTTTCTGTCATAGCTCGGCAGTTCGCCACCGCGTACATGTCTAAAACCTTCAGATTTGCCGGTTATCTTAGTGGCCAGTACAACCTTATCGCGCTTACCGCTTTTTTTGAACCAGTTGCCTATTATCCTCTCGGTATCTCCTTGCGTTTCTGGTTTAGGCGGTACGGGGTACATCTCTGCCGCATCAAAAAAGTTCACACCTTTATCAAGCGCAAGGTCCATTTGTTCAAATGCTTGCGGCTCGGTGTTCTGCTCGCCAAAGGTCATGCTGCCAAGGCAAATGCGGCTCACCTTCACATCGGTGTCGCCAAGATAAGAATATTTCATGGGGGTAGAATAGGGGGTTCATACTGCGCGGTCAAAACAAAACAGCCGCGCAGTTTGAAAGATTATTTGTATTTCTTTTCAGTGAAAAGAACGTGCTTGCGTGCAACAGGATCGTATTTCTTGAATTCCATTTTCTTCTGCTGCTTTTTAGGGTTCTTTTTAGCTATTTTATAGTAACCCGTACCGGCAGAGCTTTCCATTCTCACGATAACAGTATTTTTCTTTGCCATATAAAATTCTCTTTATATATTTTCTGAGGCACCGTATATATGGTATTGGCGCAGTGAAAGCAAGCGGAAAATTGCCCGGAAATTAATATATTGTTAATAAATACTATTAGTTAAGCCTTTGATACGTATATTTACATCTAATATAGAAGCTAAACTGGTAGATTTTGCCAATACTACGCGTGGCCGTAGTGAAGACTACTACGTCATACATTTTCGTCTTTCAGACCTGTCGGAGACCTATAAAAGCGATTTCCAGATAAAGATAGCAGTGAATATACTTAACGATCTTTTTCGCGAGGAAAGGGCTGAGATATGCCGCATGGAGAATTTTGACCTCTTCCTGCTTTACCACGGAAATGACCGTGCGCTTATAAACAAGGCGGTGTTCCAGCTGCGTTATCTGTTCTTTGATGACCCTCTTGCCACTACTCCGGATGGCCGTGATAACAAAGATTTCTGCGATGTCTATGACCTCAATTTCCAGTGGTCGCAATTCTCGGCTTTTGCTTCCCGTTTAATGGCTGATTCGCTGAATAAAATAATTGGCCGCGATATACTGGAAAGGCCGCCGGTACTAAAGCTTACCGCACGTGATATGGCTGATGTAGAAGATCACATAGATGGCATAAGGCTTGATGAATGTATCCGCCGCCAGCCTATTTGCAGTATAAAAGATATCAACTCGGTAAAGCCGCTTTTCCATGAGATATATATAAACATACCGTATCTTCAGGAGGTGCTGGGTTCCGGATACCGCCTCGCATCAGATAAATGGCTGTTCCAGTATCTTACCCAAAAGCTGGATGAGAAGGTGCTGGAGTCCATAAGCATTAGCCCGGAATCTTTCCTGCATCGTCCTTTAAGCCTTAACCTTAACATCAGCACGGTGCTTTCGCCAGATTTTGCTGAGTTCTGTGAAGTGGTGGCTGATTTTAAATGCCAGCTGGTAATAGAGATAGGCGTAACAGATGTCTTAAGCGATATGAATGGCTTCTTCAAAGCTGTAGATTTCTGCCGTGAGCGCAATCACAAAGTATGCATAGATGGCCTGAATAACGATTCATTCGTGCAGATAAACCGTCGTAAGCTGGGCTTTGATCTCGCCAAGTTACAGTGGAACGCTGATATGAGAAGCGATCTGGATGTAAAGGCCGAGAATATGTTGCTTAAAGAGGCGGTGGCAGCCAGCGGTGGTAATAGGGTGATATTATGTCGCTGTGATGATATAAACGCTATAGATTACGGCCATGCATTGGGAATAAGCTTGTTCCAGGGCAGGTTTCCTGATAGGATACTAGACCCAAGGAGCAAGGTGATGAACTAGGGTGGAAGCCCCTTAGCCTTGAAAAATAATGTATCTACGTAAAGGCAATTTAAAAATCGTTGTCACGCAGGATAACACCGACAAAAAACTGGTGATAGACGACCTCGTGAAAATAATAGACGATCGTCGCGGCGGTGATTATTTCGGCTTCCAGCCGGATGAACTTGTCGGGCAAGATATACGCAAGGTCCTCCCGGCAGAAGTTTCCGAGATACTGGATGAGAACATAGAATACAGCCTGGAAGGTAATGACCTCAAAACCGTTATCGAAAAAATAATTAATTTCCGCATACTGGATAACAACCGTAACGAACTGGATATGAACGTGCACGTAGAGCGTTCTCTTTCCACTACGGAAAAACTTACCTTCGCAGTGCTGCTAGAGCGCAAGATATTCCTGCAGGAGAAAATAAAATCCGTACTTGCCGGCATTTCAGAATTCCAGCAGGTATCGCATGAAGGCACCGGTCTGCTTAATAGTACTGCGTATTATGAAGTTCTGAACGAGGTTATGGATTTCCTTTACGATATGAAGGTAGAAGCAGTAATGTGCATCATATCGCTTGAAGGCTTTCCGCTTCTGCGGATGAATGAGGGTAGGGAGCGCTCTAACGAGGTGCTGGAGAAGATCGGCAAGACCATGAAGTCTAACTTCCGTACTAAAGATATCATGGCGTATCTTGGCTTTGGTAAGTTTGCGGTATTCATGGTGCGTACATTCGAGGATGAGGTGATATATCCGCTGCGCAGGCTGGAATCCAATTTCCGCAAAGAAGGTATACTCACTTCTAAAATAACGTACAATGCGCGCTACCAGAAGGTAGATATGGAAACCGAGGTGACTGATCTTATAGAGGCCGTAAAGGCGAAGTCGGTTGATTTTGCATTTGCTCCGCTCAGGTAGTTGGTGATGAAAGAAAAGCAAAAGACATTTTTCACAGATAAAAACATAAATCGGATTTTTAAATATGCTGCTCTGCTGATAGTGGTGCTGGTTGTTTATGATATGGTTAGTGCCTTGCGTAGCCCTGTTACGAAGCCTTCTGCTGCCGTATTGAGCGCGCAGGAGCTTGAAAAGCTTGCCGAGGTGGCTAGGGAAAACCTACTAAAAGACCCGGAATACGTGAGGGTCAAGCAATTTGCAGATAAGGTTAACCTGCATATCGGCGACAGCGCATCTATTCTTAGATCGGAAAAGGGTTATATAATATATATACCAGATGAATTGATACAGAATGGTTCAGTTAAGGTAGAATTGCAGGAAAATGATGCAAATTTTTCCGTTACAGGTGCAATATCGTCCAAACCCTCAGAAAACAGCGCCTCTCCGGCTGAGTAACTCTATCATTGCTGCGGCAGTATTGCCACAATTTATACTTCGCTTATAAAACCCTTATACGGCGCTTATACCTGCGGGTTTCAAGAGATTTCTTCCGGCTTACCATCTGAAATTTGTATAAAATTTGAAATAAACTTGAACTGAAAGTCTTTGAGGCAGTTCTTCATTTATGGTAATAATAGATACATACGGGCATGTAGCCTGTATATTTAACAATCCAAGTAGGAGTATAATATGGTTGGTATCAACTCAAATCTTATCGCGTCTTCAGCGACAAGAAACCTCGGTGCTGCAAATGCTGTAGTTTCCGGTTCCGTCTCTCGTCTATCAAGTGGTAACAGAATAATTAAAGCATCTGATGACGTTGCTGGTCTTGCGATCGGTACATCAATTCAGTCTACTGTTAAAACACTTGAAGTTGCACTTCTTAACACTCAGCAGGCTTCTTCGGTTCTAGGTATAGCCGATGGTGCGCTGAGCCAAGTAGGTAACATACTTACTCGTCAGGCTTCCCTGGCATCTCAAGCTAACTCCGGTGCACTTAGCACAACAGAAAGAAGCTTCATTAACCAAGAGTTCCAAGCTCTCGTACAAGAGATAGACCGTATCGTTGGTTCTACTCAGTTCAACGGTATCGCTCTGCTTGATGGCTCTCTGGCTGGTGCTGCTAACACAACTGTAGCTTCTACACCTACATATTCTGCTGTAGGCACTCCTGGTGCTTCTGTTCACGCAGATGGTGTTACAATGACTTCATTCGCTGATGCCAGCTACCAAGGTACTGGTTTCGGTACTTTTGAAGTTGTACAGTTCATAGCTGAACATCCTACTAACCCTGCTACAGTTCTTCGTACTCAAATAGGTGAAAAAACCTATATCGGTACTCTAGTAGCAACTGATACAGATGGTCTTGTTGCGGCAAGCGCTGATCTGGTAATGACAGCTACTGATGACAGCGGTTCTTCCTTCACTATAAACCTTGCTGGCTCTGCTACTCTTATAGAAGATGGCACAGCAGCTACAGCTCTTGCAACTGCACTTACTACAGATCTTGCTAACGTGCAGGTGTTCCAAAACCGTGGTCTTAGCAGTGTTAACGCTTCTGCGGTAACAAATACTGCTGCTGCTGGCGTTGGTGCTGTTACTATACTAAGCAACAACTTCGACACTACTAACAACGCGTTCGGTAACGTAACTTCTATCTCTGGTATAGCTGGTGCTACTACAGAGAACTCTCTGTCCATGATAATAAATGGCAGAACGTTCACTGCAAGCAACATAGCTGGTGCTAACAGCATACTAGTAGGTGGCGAGGAAGCTTCTATCGTTCTTAACGGTGTGGATGTCCTTGGTAATGCTACTGGTGAAACTATCACTATAGCTACCAACGGTCTTACAAGCCAGATCAATTTCCAGAATCAGGATGAGGTTAACACTTTTGTTAACGCTCTGAGCGGTTACCTGGGTCTTGGCTCTGGTAGCTCTGCAGGTGGTCTATCGTTCCAGGTTGGTGCTTCTACTGTAGATAGCATCTCTGTTAAGATACAATCAGTTAAAACTGCAGATATCTACAAAGATGGTAACAACAACTACCAAGTTCTGGATATCACTACTCAGGAAGGCGCTCAACAGGCTGCTGAAGTTCTAGCTAACGCTATATCTTCAGTGATCGGTCGTCGTGCTGACGTAGGTGCTGCAATATCAAGGTTCGACTTCGCTGCTTCCAACCTGGAAGTATCGATAGCTAACCAGGACGCTGCAAGGGGTTCATTCCTTGATGCGGATGTTGCTACAGAGTCTACAAACTTTGCGACTGCACAGGTAAAACTGCAGGCTTCAGTAGCTGTACTGGCTCAGGCCAACCAGCTGCCTGCTACTCTGCTGCGTCTACTTCAGTAGAAGTAAGGCAAAAAGCAAAAGGTCGGGAGAAAAGTATTCTCCCGGCCTTTTGGTCCTTAAAGGATATCTTATTGAAAAAAATGGTTTTTAGTTCTTAGTTATTAATTTTGGTACGGAAATTGCTTTATAATACAGAGCAGAATTTAATGGTATAACCGGCCGTACTTAAGTAAAATTAGTAACCAATAACCGAAAATAAAACGGAGGCTAATATGGAAGTTAATGTTAATTCTATGCAGGGCTCCAATCCGGTCAGTTCATCTACCCAGGCCGGTGTGGCTGCTCCTCAAACCGAAACTCAGCGTGCAGCTCAGGCTGGCCAGCGTGTTACTCAGGGTGAGGCAACCTATAACCTGGAAAACAAAGCTTCTCAGGCAGACCAGAACAGGTTCGAAATGGTT
>JAMHZE010000192.1:0-1333 GCA_035909535.1 Rickettsiales bacterium
GTTATTGCAAGATATCGGCCTCGCAATACACCCGCCATTCCTTTACCTTGGCTATGCGGGCAGTGCTATCGCTTTCGCTATGGCGTTGGCGGTTCTTGCTGTAAAACAAACCGGCAAAGAATGGAGCAACTACGCCCGCCCGTGGATATTATTCTCATGGGTAATGCAGGGTGTTGGTGTTACGCTTGGTAGTTGGTGGGCGTATCGGGAACTCGGCTGGGGCGGCTTCTGGTTCTGGGATCCGGTAGAAAATATATCCCTGCTTCCTTGGTTATTCGGCGCGGCTCTGCTGCACACACTTTATGTCACGCGCAAATTCAACGGCTTTGCTTTCGCCAGCCTTGCGCTTTGCATCGTCACCTTCCTTACTGCGCTGCTCGGCTTCTTCCTCGTGCGTTCAGGTATATTATCTTCCGTCCATACCTTCGCAACAGACCCGACCCGCGGCATGGCAATGCTTGCGCTTATAGCCGTTGTCTGCGGATATTCCGCGCTCCTGTTCGGCAAGCGTCTGGGAGAAATGAAGTTCCGCCCGGAAAACAACATGCACCTTATCTCGCGAGAAACCGGCATGATAATTCAGGTAACGCTGCTGCTTGCAATGGCATCAAGCGTGTTGCTCGGCATCTTCTACCCAATGTTCAAGGAAATGGTTTTTCAGCAGCGTATCTCTGTGGGCGAGCCTTACTTCATCGCAGTATTCGTTCCAATAGCCCTTATTCTGGTATTTGTAATGGTATTCGCGCCTGTTCTCAAGTGGCAGCGCGAGCGCCTTAAACCTATCATCAAAAAAACCTATCTCAGCTTTCTGGCATCCATCATCATCACCCTTTACCTTGCCGATATCTATCCGCAGGTGAGGGGGCTTATTGCCGCATCTTTGTTCATCTGTAACTTTGCCCTGCTTTCCGCGGTAGAGGTTACCATCACCCGCATCATCAAAAAGGAAAAGATAGGCAAGGGCTTTGTTTCCATGATGCTATCGCATACCGCATTTGCGCTTCTTGTATTTGCGGTAACGGTCAATGGCGGCTTTTCGCGCGATACTCAGGAGATATTCGTTAAGGGCGAAAGCAAACAGGTGCTGGGCCACAGCCT
Source organism: Rickettsiales bacterium (assembly GCA_035909535.1). Classification (GTDB taxonomy): domain Bacteria; phylum Pseudomonadota; class Alphaproteobacteria; order Rickettsiales; family UBA8987; genus JAMHZE01. Next base: position 1,099 of record JAMHZE010000192.1, read on the forward strand.
AACCCTCAATTCCGTAGAGGCGCATATGGGGCGCAACTACATCGCGCAAAAGGCGCAATTCAACGTAGATGGCCACGTCATGAGTCCGGAGAACCGCATTTACTTCCCGGATACCACCCGCACGCATGAGGCCGACATTAAAACCGAATTCTGGCGCGACATATATATAGTCATGGGTCAGTCCGAGCAGCTAAAGAGCGCCAAAGAGGGCGAAGAATACATATTCCCGACCCGT
>JAMHZE010000193.1:0-14175 GCA_035909535.1 Rickettsiales bacterium
CGCTGAATTCCTGACCAAGCGTCATCGGTGTAGCATCCTGCGTATGCGTACGGCCAATCTTGATTATATCTTTAAATTCCTTTGCTTTTGTATCCAGCGCTTTGTGCAGGGTTTTAAGCGCAGGCAAAAGGTTGTTCACTAGCTGTTCTACTGCTGCAATGTTCATTGCGGTAGGGTAGGTATCGTTACTGCTCTGACCCATATTCACGTGGTCGTTAGGGTGAACAGGCTTTTTGCTGCCAAGCTCGCCGCCCATCATCTCTATTGCGCGGTTGCTGATAACTTCATTGGTGTTCATGTTCGTCTGCGTACCGCTACCGGTCTGCCATACAGAAAGCGGAAAATGCTCGAGCAGCTTCAGCTCGTAAACTTCTTTCGCTGCCGCCAGAATATTCTCGCCCAGTTTCTTGTCCAGATCACCGAATTCCATATTGGCCTGAGCCGCACAATACTTAACTATACCAAGCGCGCGGATAAGCGGCTTTGGCATCTTTTCTTCGCCGATGGCAAAGTTTATCAGGCTGCGCGCCGTTTGTGCGCCATAATATTTATCCCCCGGCACTTCAATAGGGCCAAAGGTATCAGATTCCATACGTGCTTTCGCGGAGAGTTTTTTTGCAGCTTCCATATATTCTCAAAGACTAGGGGTTACAGATTAACCTGTTTACTAGTTTAACGGCAGGTACTTGTCAACCGCGCTTTAAGCAGGTTTTGCTTTGCTTTTTACTATCTCAACCGTAACCACCTGTAAAACGAACAGGCCGGAAGGGCGCTCCAGCGGCACCATACGAATGTTACGCATGGTTTGGGAAGTATTTGTGCTGGAAACCAGCGAGAAGGAATTTGCCACGTTGTTCTGTAAAGAATCGGCGATCTTCTCCATGTGTTTGTCATCAAACGTGTTCCTGTCCAGCAGGTCAACATAGGTTTTGGTTTCCACATCATTCGCAGACATAAAGTCGCTCGCGAAGCTGGTGTTATAATATATTATTTTGCCCAGCCTGTTGATGAGGCAGAAGCTGCCGGAATATGTTTCAAGTGATTTTGCAAGGAACAGGCTCATGAATTCCGTCGCGGTGAGAGATTTCTTCAGCCTTTTCACAATGAACAGCGAGTAGCAGGTAACTATAACAAAGCTTACCAGCATATATTGTATTATGTTCAGAACTTCGGTTTTCTGCTGCTGTGCGTTCAGTATCTGCATGGCGAAGTATATCATCATGCCCACAAATACCAGCTGGGTCAGAACGAATATATTTATCATCCAGTTAGGAACGTGCTCGTGGCCACGCTTGGCAAAATTGCCGGTAGAATCTATGATTGCGGCATAGTCCTTGCGGTCGATAAACCTTTTAGGCAATATCTTCGGCGCTGCTGTGCTATTCTTTTCGGTCATGCCAAACTCCATTAATATCTTGAGGCCATTTTCGGATAACGTATGTTCCCAGTCAAGAAAATTCAGCCTATGTAGCTGCGCGGGCAGCTAAAATTACAGGGCTATTGTATTTCCTCTGGTAATAAATTCCTTCAATCCATGCAGGCCCTTTGTAATGCCTTCAAATATCAGCAGGTCTTGCGTGCCAGAATCCGCTTCTTTTAAAGCCCTTGTGTAATTGAACACTTCCGGGTGGTCTGCTGCGTTGGGGTAATACTGCGCAATATGCTCGAGCATCTTCGGCAGGCATTGTTCACTATAGTATCTATAATCTTCCGGTGAGGTAAATCGTATATCGGTTATATATACAGAATGCGTTTGTGTTTGTGCCATCTGGCATCGCAGGCCATGAATAAGCGCGCTACCATCTGCTTTCTCAAGTTGCATCAGCCTATCGGCATGTTCTATCAGAAATTCAGCGTAAGGTTTTTTCTTCAGCAACTCATCAAACGGGGCAGGGGGCTGCTTTGGCAGTTTTAGCATTATCCTTCTGGTCACCGGTTCAAGGTCTTCGGGTAGCATCATAGCGCCGCCAGATGCTTCTTAATCTTTACCATATCTGCCCAGGCATTCTTTTTCTGGCTAGGGCTGCGCAGCAAGAATGATGGGTGGTATATTGCAAAGCACGGTATTTCTTTGTTCAGGTACTTATTAGTGTAAGGGGAAAGCTTTTTCCTCATCACCGAAATAGATTCCTTGCTGTCCAGCACGCCAAGGGTTGCGGTGCCGCCAACCAGCACTATAACCTCAGGTTTTATCAGGGCTATGTGCTTTTCCACGAACGGTTTGCATATTGCCAGTTCTTCAGGCGTAGGCTTGCGGTTGCCCGGCGGGCGCCAGAAAAGCGTATTGGTAATATAAAAATTCTTTACGCGCTCCAGCCCAATAAAGCCCAGCATCTTATCCAGTAACTGGCCGGAAAGTCCGCAGAACGGCCTGCCTTCAAGGTCTTCGTTCTCGCCCGGTGCTTCCCCGATGAACATAACCTTGCTCTTAGGGTTACCTTCACCAAACACGGTATTGGTGGCACTCTTTATAATAGCCAGCCCGTTAAAGCCGGAAACCGCCTGTTTCAACTCTTCCAGAGTATTGGCGTTATCGGCCAGTTCTCTGGTCTTCTTTATCCACTCATTATTGCTCATATTCAGGAAGTTCCCCGTATTATCCGCTACTACGCGCATAGCAGGGCGAGGTGCCGGGGCAGGTGCTGCCGCCGTTTCCTGCTTAACATATGCTGCTGCGGGTTCATTGAATGTGGTTGGTCTTGCGGCTACAGGCGCTGCTGTTGCTGCTGCCTCAGCCTTTTTGGGCAGAACATTTTCTGCAATTATTACAGGAGAGTCAGAAAACCCTTCTGTAACGCCCATTTCAAGCTGCCAGCGTAATGCCGATTGTAGGTCTTGGTTGCTCATTTTTCAAAATCAGTGATTTTTCTTTTTATAAGCGTAAAATTCGCCCTTGCATAGTATATTTTCATGTGTTAATAAACCCCGAAATTCAACTTTAAGCGGCAGGTCACGTGGCTATAAAGGCTTCAGAAATAGAATTATTATCAAATCGTTATGCTCGCGCAGCTTTCGATGCCGGTAAGGCATCTTCAAAGCTTGGCGAAATAGCTAAAGAGGTGGCTCTTGTAGCTAACTCTATAGCGGCTGATGAAAACGCAATGAAAATGCTTTCTTCCGGCGCTATCACAAAGCAAAGAACGGCAAAGCTGTTCGCAGATATCGCGGCAGATCTCAAGCTGAACGATGTTACTAAAAGCTTCCTCATGGTTCTGGCGGAAAACAAGCGTACAGCGCTTCTGCCGCAAATAAACAATAAGCTTTCTGCACTTATCAATGCAGAAAACAATACCGTTAAGGCGGAAGTATTCTCAGCAAAAGCTCTGAACGATAACGATATGGAGCAGGTTAAAAAATCCCTTGAAAAATCTACCGGCAAAACCGTTCTGGCAGAAAACAAGGTGCAGAAAGAGATGATCGGCGGGCTGAAAGTGAAGGTAGGGTCAACATTGTTTGATGATTCTGTCGCCACTAAGCTTGAAAGATTGAAACAATCACTGGCAAACTAATTAACTAGGAGTAAAGGCAATGGCAATAAAAGCAGCAGAAATATCATCCATTATCCGCGACAGGATAGTTAATTTCTCCGCAGAGGCAGAAGTTAAGGAAGTAGGTTCCGTAGTAAAGGTGGGCGATGGTGTTGCCACTGTATACGGCCTTGATAACGTTAAAGCGGGTGAGCTTGTTGAATTCCCTGGTGGCATTCTTGGTATGGCGCTCAACCTTGAAGAAGGTTCTGTTGGTATCGTTATCTTTGGTGACGACAGAGACATTAAAGAGGGTGATACAGTTAAACGTACAGGCCGCATCGTAGACGTTCCGGTTGGTCCTGAACTTCTTGGCCGTGTTGTAGATGGTCTTGGTAACCCGATAGATGGCAAAGGCCCTATCAATGCTAAAAAACGCAGCCGTGTTGAAACCAAAGCTCCTGGTATCGTTGCCCGTAAGTCGGTACACGAGCCAATGGCTACCGGTATCAAATCTGTAGATGCTCTTATCCCGATCGGCCGTGGTCAGCGTGAGCTTATCATCGGTGACCGTCAAACTGGTAAAACAGCTATCGCGATCGATACTATCCTTAACCAGAAAGACACAAACAAAGCAGCTAAGTCAGATAAAGAAAAGCTGTTCTGTATATATGTATGTATCGGCCAGAAGCGTTCAACTGTAGCGCAGGTGGTTAAAAAGCTGGAAGAAGAAGGCGCGATGGAATATTCAATAGTAGTAGCCGCTACCGCTTCAGATCCTGCACCTCTGCAATTCCTTGCACCATACACAGGTGCTGCAATGGGTGAATACTTCCGTGATAACGCAATGCACTCACTAATAGTGTATGATGATCTTTCCAAGCACGCAGTTGCTTACCGTCAAATGTCACTTCTACTTCGCCGCCCACCTGGCCGTGAAGCTTACCCTGGTGACGTATTCTACGTTCACTCTCGCCTTCTGGAGCGTGCTGCGAAAATGTCCGATGAACTCGGCGCAGGTTCAATGACAGCCCTTCCGATAATCGAAACTCAGGCGGGTGACGTATCTGCATATATCCCTACCAACGTTATCTCGATAACAGATGGTCAGATATTCCTAGAAACTTCACTATTCTATAAAGGTATCCGTCCTGCTGTTAACGTTGGTCTTTCAGTATCACGTGTAGGTTCTGCCGCACAAACTAAAGCAATGAAGCAGGTTGCAGGCTCTGTAAAGCTTGAACTCGCTCAGTTCCGCGAGATGGAAGCATTCGCACAGTTCGGTTCCGATCTTGATGCTGCAACGCAAAAACTTATCGCACGCGGTCAGCGTCTTACAGAACTCCTGAAGCAGCCTCAATATTCTCCGCTGCAGTTTCAGGAACAGGCAGTTGTACTTTTCGCAGGTGTTAAAGGTTACCTCGATACACTTAACACGAAAGATGTTGGTCGTTTCGAAGAAGAACTTCTGGCGCATATGTACTCTAAGCACAAAGATGTTCTTAACAGCATCCAAAGCGAACAGAAAATCTCTGATGACATGGACAAAAAACTCCACGACATCATGAAAGAATTCGTGAAGGTATTTGCTTAATTTAGTAACTCGTAACGGTACTGGAATTTCAGATGCCTAGTTTGAAAGCGTTAAAAACCCGCAGAGAAGCGGTAAAAAGCACTCAGAAGATAACCAAGGCCATGAAGATGGTTGCGGCTTCAAAGCTTAAGCGCGCGCAGGAGCGTGCAGAAGCTGCCCGCCCGTATTCTGATAAAATTCTCAGCGTTATCCAGAATCTTTCTTCTTCAATAGCAGAAAACTCCCGTCCGGAACTTCTCGGCGGCAGAAGAAATGCTGATGGTTCTCTGAAGACTGATACCGTACTTCTTATCATCACCGGTTCAGACCGTGGTTTGTGCGGTGCTTTCAACGGCTCTATAATCCGTGCTGCTAAAAGCAAGGTAAACAACCTTATCCAGCAGGGTAAAAAAGTAAAAATAGTTACTGTCGGTAAAAAGCCGAAAGAAGCTCTTAAAACCATTTTTGCTGATATCACTGCAAAATCTTATGATGCTGCAAAGGGCAAAGCAGTTCAGTTCGAAGAATCTGACGAGATCGGTAAATTCGCTATAGACCAGTTCGAAAGCGGTGCAGTTGATTCTGTAGAACTCGTATTCAACAAATTCATCAACCCGCTTGTACAGCAGGTAACTTTCCAAAGCCTTATCCCGCTGCAAGTGAATGATGCTGCAAACACCAGCACCAATACAGGCGCTGCAACTTCATCATACGAATACGAGCCGGACGAAGAAGCTATACTAAAAGCATTAGTGCCGCAAAATATCTCTGTGCAGATATTCAAGGCGCAGCTGGAAAACGCAGCTTCTGAACAAGGCGCGCGTATGACAGCAATGGATAACGCAACGAAGAACGCGGGCGAAATGATCAGCAAATTATCGCTGGTTTACAACCGTACCCGTCAGGCGGTTATTACTAAAGAGCTGATAGAAATTATCAGCGGCGCAGAAGCAGTATAAATTAAAGATTAACAAGGAGAAGAAGATGGCAAACAAAGGTAAAATAACTCAGGTGATTTCAGCGGTGGTGGACGTACAGTTCAGCGCTGGCAAGATACCTGCAATCCTTTCCGCTCTGGAAACCCAGAACGAAGGTAAAACACTGGTGATGGAAGTTGCGCAGCACCTTGGTGAAAACTCAGTACGCTGCATCGCAATGGATGCGACAGATGGTCTGGTTCGCGGTCAGGAAGTTGTTGATACAGGCGCGCCTATATCTGTTCCGGTTGGTAAAGAAACCCTTGGCCGTATCTTCGATGTTGTGGGCAACACAATAGATGAACGCGGTGATGTTAAGTCTTCAAAGCGTAATCCTATCCACGCTACTGCTCCTTCTTTCTCCGAGCAATCTACAGCGAAAGAGATCCTTGTTACCGGTATCAAGGTAGTAGATCTTCTCGCGCCATACCTTAAAGGCGGTAAGATCGGTCTGTTCGGTGGTGCGGGGGTAGGTAAAACCGTACTCATCATGGAACTCATCAACAACATCGCGAAAGCGCATGGTGGTTTCTCTGTATTCGCCGGTGTAGGTGAACGTACCCGTGAAGGTAACGATCTGTACCACGAAATGGTAGATTCAAACGTTATAAACATTAAAGAGCCTGAAAAATCCAAAGTTGCGCTTGTTTACGGTCAGATGAACGAGCCACCTGGTGCGCGTGCGCGTGTTGCTCTTACCGGTCTTACAATGGCGGAATACTTCCGTGATGATGAAGGCCAGGACGTTCTATTCTTCATGGATAATATCTTCCGTTTCACTCAGGCGGGTTCTGAAGTTTCTGCACTTCTCGGCCGTATCCCTTCAGCGGTAGGTTACCAGCCTACACTAGCTACTGAAATGGGTCAGCTGCAAGAGCGTATCACTTCAACAAATAAAGGTTCCATCACTTCGGTTCAGGCAATTTACGTACCGGCGGATGATCTTACAGATCCTGCTCCGGCTACTTCATTCGCCCACCTTGATGCTACAACGGTTCTTTCCCGTCAGATAGCGGAACTAGGTATCTACCCTGCGGTAGACCCACTGGATTCCACTTCCCGCGTGCTGGATCCAGCAGTTATAGGTGAAGAGCACTACGCAGTAGCTCGTGAAGTTCAGCGTATACTTCAGTCTTACAAAAACCTTCAGGATATCATCGCCATCCTTGGTATGGATGAACTTTCTGAAGAAGATAAGCTTACAGTTGCCCGCGCCCGTAAAATCCAGCGTTTCCTTTCTCAGCCGTTCCACGTTGCAGAAGTGTTCACTGGCTCTCCTGGCAAGCTGGTATCACTGGCTGATACAATTAAAGGCTTTAAAGAGATATGCGAAGGTAAGCACGACCAGCTTCCTGAATCTGCATTCTACATGGTAGGTTCTATTGAAGAAGCTCAGGAGAAAGCTAAAAAGCTTGCTGCTGCCGCTGCCTAATATAGCCTAACTTTAAGCTAAGTTATTGAAACCCCGGGTAAAACCCGGGGTTTTTTATTGCCCAAAACTATGGTATAATGCCAGCGGGGTAATATATGAATACAGAGCAGAAATACGAGAAGCTATTCAATCAGATAGCTGAAGAAAGCGGGTTCTCGCCAGATGTCGCATCGCATATGCGTAAATGGCTTACTACTTTTGGCGCAATAAATACCGCTAAAGAATTCGGCTCATCGCTGGAAGATTTTGCAACCATGCTAAAGTCTGTAAATACATATAGTGTTCTTCAACACATATCGCGCCACGCAGATCCGGATAGAGACCCGTATTATGTTAATGAAGAGCGTGCAACCAACTCGCGAAACTACACCAATTTCTTTAATCAGCTGAAAGAAAAAGCCCTTTCCTCAGACTACATAATGGGCACAGAATTATTACTGGCCGCACCAGATACAAATATCATGCAAAAGGCGGTATTAGGCCGCCAGCTTAATCTTTTTGGCAATAATCCGCCTCAACCACCTTCTCACGGCAGATAGATGAAAGAAAGGTCTCCACAACAGTTAAAGCAGTATCTGCGCGAGCGCATGGAGTGGGTGAGGGACTCTAACGATTTCCGTTTCAAAACCGTAGAGGTTGAACAGCTGCTGGAGTGGCTGGACATAAAGGGACTGTTCGACCACAATAAAACCGAGCGCGATATAATCCATTACTGCCGTAACCAGCTTCATCCACAAAGCGAAATAGCTAGAATAGCAAACGCACCGGCAGCCTATCCAGGCGCAGATGAACTCAAAACGCGCGGTGATGACGGCAATTTAAAAAGCAGCGAGCTGGGTGATGTATATAAAGGCTTCATGTCCCGCGTGAAAGACTACTTCTCACAGAATTTTGCAGCCGTTATAGAATATAAAGGGCAGGAAGATAATTACCATAAACTCACCCTGCGTATGGATAATAAAGGCAGTCTTATCCTTAAGCGTATATTCGATGAAACCGCCTCTATCAAAGGCGGCTTCCGCCTGATAAATGACCCCAGAAGCGAGCTGATCTTCCAGTTCAAAGATAAGAACATCGCCGCAGATTACTTCAAAACCCTGAAAGATAAGCTTCCCCATATCAATTTCCGCATGGCGGCAGAAGATAAGGTAATAGCCTACGATGCCGATGTAATGAAGCGCCATATCTCTGCCGCTTCGGGTGAAATATCGCCGGAACTCGGCCTTAAAGGCGGCATTCCCGCCAGCGTGGTAAGTCTGGAAAAACCTCACAAACCTGTTGAAAAACCTGCCAGAACTGCTAAAAGTGCGGGCATGTCCCAGAAGGAATGGGATAAAAAAACAGGGCAGGGAAGGCTCTTTTAAATAAGGTTACATCATGGCAAACAAGTTCAAACTCGATATCACAACTCCTGGCAAACAGGTTTTCAGCGCAGAAGTTGAAATGGCAACCATTCCTGGTGAAGAAGGTGAGTTCGGTGTTCTTGCAGGTCACTCGGGTGTAATATCAACACTGCGCGCAGGCGTAGTAAGCGTATATGCCAATGCTAACGATAACAACTCGGTTGAAAGCCGTATCTTCGTTGCAGGTGGTTTTGTTGAAGTTAATGAAGAATCAACGGCAGTTCTCGCAACCGATGCCTATGATCTCTCTCAGATCACTAAAGAGGAAGTTCAGCAGAAAATAGATGCAGCGAATGTAAAGCTCAACACTGCCGATAACGATTTTGATAAAGCCCGTGCACGCGAGGCGATAGAGCTCAACCAGCAGATACTTGCTCTTATCTAAAACCTGTCCACCTTCACAATTTCCTCAAGCGGTAGGTAACCGCCTTTGGCGTAAGGCTCTTTCAGAGGTTTGCCTATGGCTATCATTATTCCTATCACATGATCGTTCGGCAGGTTTATCAGCCTTGCCACAACATCATAATCAAAACCCACTATCGGCGCAGAATCATATCCGAGCGATTTTGCCGCCAGCATAACCGTCTGCGCCACCAGCCCGACCGATCTCATAGCCTCATCTCTCGCGGCCTGATCCTTACCCGTATAAAACCCACGAATGGTCTCTACCATACGGCTGCGAACGTTATCAGGTGCGTTCTGCCAGTATCTTTCCGGCTGCTTCTCATGCGCGTTCACATCGGCGCATATCAGCAGCAGCATAGAAGCATCGCTTATCTGCGGCTGGTTGAAAGCCGCTTCTTTCATCTGCTGCCTTAGCTGTGCATCTTTCACGTTCACAAAGCGCCAGTGCTGCATGTTGAATGAGGAAGGGGTCTGCCTTGCAGCCTCAAATATCTTTACCTCATCTTCATCCGGTATCGCAAAAGCAGGGTCAAAGTTCTTCACCGATCTGCGCTGATATATGGCATCCATTGTTTTCATGAGTCTATCATCTTGCTGCGTTAGGTTTTTTCAACTGTTTTCTGCCCCACAGGGTAATAGCACACAGCGCTATCACGCTTACAATGGTCAAAAATGCAGGCAGGCCGTATCTAGGCATCGCATCCATCGTCATGCCAGAAACAGGCGGGGCTATCATAAAGCCAAGCGTGTAGGCGCTTATCATCAGGCTGGTTATCATGCGTATATCGCTGCCGCTGAATTCTCGGCTTACTTTTATCATGCACAAAGTATATATCGCGCCGCCAAACGCGCCCCAAAGCAGCGCTATCACTATCATACCAGCAAAGCTGCTGATAAATAGGGTTGCCGCAGATGAAAGCAGCAGCACAAAGATAGCGATATTGATAAGCCTCTGCACCGGCATGCGGTCAGCCATAATTCCCATCGGATACTGGCATAAAAAGCTGCCCAGGCCTATCGCGGCAGCAACATAGGCAGCGCTATGCGCCACTATCCCTATATTTATAGCATGTACCGTTCCCATTATAACAGTTCCAACCTCATACATGCCGCCTATCACTGCCATTATCAGCAGCATAGGCGCTAACACCAAAGCATGTTTCAGACGCAATGTACTCGGCTCGCTATCTGCGCTGTGTTTCATATCCAAACGGAATACCGGAATGGTAGAAACAATGCCTATAACCGTAATGATAATTATCGAAGTAGAATGAGTAAGTGTAAAATACGCGGGAATAAAAGGGCCTATCGCGTAAGATGCTCCCAGCAGCATCTGGTAGATGCCGGTGTACTTACCCTTACTTTCCTGTGGCGCGTATTCGGCAATATAGCTATCACCTATCGGCCAGAGAGCTGCCGCGCAAAGCCCGATAATTATATTCGTAACCAGCCATACATAAATGCTGTCGCTCAGCATGAACATAATAGATATTAAAGCGATTATTATCTTGGCGGTAAGGTACAAACGCTTGCGGCCGTATTTTTCCATCAGCTGCCCGATAGGATGCGCGAGAAGAAATATCACCATTGGCGGCAGGGCAGAAAATATACCTATCACGGTTGCGTTCCAGCCAAGGCTGTTCATATGGATAATATTTACGGGCAGCATCATGGCATAGGCCATTACGCCCACAACGGTAGAGAATATTATTATCCAGATGTTGGTTATGTGCGGCAAGGTATGTGCTGCCTAATTATTGGCTTCAGGTGTTACTGCCGCTTGTTTCTTCTTCTCTTCATTCGCTGCTTCCAGCGCATAAACGCAAAGGTCTTCGAACGAAACCCCGTTCTTCTGTGCCAGCGCCAGTAGCTTTGAAAAGCTTTCCATCACCTCGGCAGGAATGGTGCCGCCGCGTTCGCTGGCCAGCCAATGGGCCTGGTTCTGAAGTGGGTGGTTGCCTTCTTTCGGCATGCCTATATACACATCAAAAGGGGCTTTCTTGCCACCGAAATCACATGGAATGGTAAACTTTTTCATATTAAGCCGAATTGTAACACAGTTAACGGTTATAACAAATAATTAACTATATCTAGGCTCTATATGCCAGATTTTAAAGCCTATGCTGCTTCTTTATCCTCATCCAGCATGCCAAGCGCGTGCATGTACAGGTCCAGAACTTCGTTCTCTTCAGCCAGTTTCTGAGCATCTTTCTTGCGGATAGAAACAAGTTTGCGAAGAATTTTAGGATCAAAGCCAAGTGTTTTAGCTTCTTTGTAAGTGTCGCTCAGGTGTTCACTCACTTCTTTTTTCTCAACTTCAAGACGTTCAATTTTTGCTACCATCTGGCGCAGTTTTTCGCCGGAAACACCACCGTAATTTGTCATTTCAAACTCCCACTAAGGTTAAATATTAAGGATTAATTTTTAGCGTAAAAGCCGCAGATACTCAAGCGTAATTTAAGCAACCGAAGCAAATATATTCCGTGCCGAAAGGGCAGGGTCGGCGGCTGCGGTTATCGGCCTTCCTATCACCAGAAAATCTGCGCCGAGCTTAAGCGCATCAGCCGCACTTAATGTACGCGCCTGGTCGCCTTTCTCATCATTCTGGCTACGAATACCAGGTACAACCAGTTTCAGGTCAGAACCAAAGTTCTTCTTTATCTCCTCTATCTCATGCGGAGAACACACTATGCCATCTAAGCCCGCTTTTGCTGCCAGCTCTGCAAGCCTTAGCACCTCATCGCGAATGGTTGCATCAATTCCCAGCTCGCTTATATCTAAGTGGGAGGTCAGCACCGTAACGCCAATAAGCAGCGGCTTCTTCTCAGAATCATTTATTGCAGCACGAGCGGCCTTCATCATTTCTGTTCCACCTAACGTATGTATGGTGGTCATAAAGCAGTCCATCTCGGCCACCTGCCTTGCGGCTTTGGCAACGGTATTAGGTATATCATGCAGTTTAAGGTCCAGGAAGATCTCAGCGCCCGCGTCAGAAATTTCTTTAACTCCGGCAGGGCCGTGGCTGCAGAAGAACTCCAGCCCAAGCTTGAACGCGCCTACGCTGCCCTTAACATTATTTATCAGTAGCTTGGCCTTGGCGACCTCATTGGTATCAAGGGCGCATATTATCGGGTTTCGAGTGGTCATTATTTTATAAAATGTTCAAATTTTAAGTTCCGTTAACAGTTTGTTAACCTTTTTGTCGTATTCTATAGCCAACGAAGGAAATGAAAAGAGGTTTTATGGAAAACGAACCTATAAAGGTAGTGTTGGATAATAACGGGATAACATCAGTAAAGATCCCTATAAAAGAATATTTTGATAACCGCAGCAGCGGTGAGTATGGCTATTATGATAAAGATAAAACTACAGGCAGTTTTAAGCTTAATGATGCCACTGCCAAAACTACAGCAGAAAGTGAGAGGCAGTTTGAGACGGCAGGCCTTATAAATTACCTTAAAGAGATACTGGATATAAGCCACCAGAAAGCACCTGATGCTAAACTTATAACATTTGTTGATAATGCAGGAAAAGAGACCAGCTTAAATTATGCCAAGGGCATGGAAAAGCTGGATGACCTTCTGACGAGCGCAAATCTTGCCAAGTTGCAAGAGCAGGCAAAAGCAGCAGCATTCGATTACAGCGCTATTATGGCCAAATCAGATAATACCGCGGTGGCAACAACCCGTGATACAACCATCATATCAAGGTAAGGAGTGCATATGTCTATAATCCTGAATGCAGATGTTAACGGTGGATATACAATAGTAGCAGCGCCAAGGTTACGCAGCGACAGCAAGCATCTAGATGGCAGCGCAATAAACCAGATACGCAAAAGCCTTGATGCGGAATATGAAAGCGGCCTCGAGAAGGACTTGCTGAAAGTTATAAAAGATGCATCTGAAAGGTCATTGAATTACGAGCAGGCAAATGCTTATCTCGATGCTCTGGAAGTAGAGCTGAAGCTCAGATAAAGGTTTCTAAATAGCAATTAATAAAAAAGGGCGGAGAATTCTCCGCCCTTTTCTTATTATCATTAAAAAATCGCTAGGTTCTAGCAGCTATAGTAGTTTTTGAACTCTACAGGGTGAGGGGTCATTTCCCACTCTTCCACTTCTGCCATTTTCAGCTTTATGTAAGCATCAATCTGGTCATCAGAGAACACGCCGCCTTTTTTCAGGAACGCCCTGTTCTTATCAAGGCTTTCCAGAGCTTCGCGCAGAGAACCGCAAACCGTAGGTATCTCTTTCAGCTCTTCAGCCGGAAGGTCATACAGGTTCTTATCCATTGCTTCACCCGGATGTATCTTGTTCTGAACACCATCAAGACCGGCCATCAGCATCGCTGCGAATGAAAGGTAAGGGTTCGCCGTAGGGTCTGGGAAGCGCACTTCAATACGCTTGCCTTTCGGGCCGGAAACATACGGTATACGTATAGAAGCAGAACGGTTACGGGCAGAATATGCAAGCAGTACCGGAGCTTCGTAACCAGGCACAAGACGCTTGTAGCTGTTGGTAGAGGCGTTAGTGAACGCGTTAAGTGTTTTGGCGTGCTTTATTATACCACCAATGTAGTACAGCGCAGTATCGGAAAGATCTGCATAACCGTTACCGGCAAACAGAGGTTTATCTTTCGCCCACAGGCTTTGGTGAGTGTGCATACCGCTGCCGTTATCGCCTTTTATTGGCTTAGGCATAAAGGTAACTGTTTTGCCATAGCTTGCTGCAACATTGTGCACAACATATTTATATTTCTGCACATCGTCGGCGCTGGCGATAAGTGTATTGAACACTATGCCAAGTTCGCACTGGCTTGGTGCAACTTCGTGGTGATGAAGCTGTGCGCGCAGGCCAATTTCCTTCATGGTAGTAACCATCTCGGCGCGGATATCGTTCAGCGCATCAACCGGCTGAACAGG
>JAMHZE010000194.1:0-4548 GCA_035909535.1 Rickettsiales bacterium
GTTTCGCGGGGAAGCAGCAAAACGCCGCGAGCAAAGAGAAAAAGATGCCGATGCCAGAACTAAGGCAGGCCTAGGCAGGGTTATGGAGGCGATGGAAAATAATAATTATTACCAACTTAACCCGAGTAAAGACAGAGCCACAGGCTGCGGTCCTTCTGGTTGCGAGAGATAAGGGGTTGTTATGACAGAAGAGTTATTAGAAGAAGGAAAGAAAAAGAAAGGCAAAGAGCCGCTGCCGGAATATGAACCGCGTATATTATGGGTAGAGCTAGACCTGAAATATCAACGCCTGAAACACCATGACCTTACAGAATATCTGTTTGAGGTAGATAAGGATACTAACAGGCTGAAGCTGGACGAGCAGAGCAGACCTATAAGAACGGACAATAAGCTGGTAATTGAAAAGACCCAGCAGGATATAGGTAACGGCCAGTATATAGATACTTACGTGGCATCTGTAACTGATAAGGATGGCAAAGAGCTGCTAGGCCTTAAACCATCTAACATTACTCATCGAGACCTTATAGTTGTTTATGAAGATGTGCCGGTTGAGAATGGCAAGGTAGATCTGGAACAGTTTGAAAGCTACCTTGATTGCAGCGTTATAAAGCATAAGATTGAACCCGCAGCTATAGGCAGAGTGCTTGAGAATTCCAGCGATTATTTTGACTCGAAAGATGTTAAGGACCCTAGGGCTGAAGTAGTATTTGCCGGCAAGAAAGATCTGGTCAAAGAAGTTTATTGTTACGGGGGGGAGACATACACTGTTAAGAATATAAAGATAGACCTTAAGCCACGCATGATACCACTTGATGATAATTATCAGGATATCAGCCGTGATGACAAAGGTTACATAGGTACCCATGCAGAACTGACCCTTACTAAAGTAGCAGACAAGCTTATAAAACTTATCGAAAAAGGCCAGGATAAGGATCTGCTGAACCCGCAAAGTAAGGCATTTGGAAAGCTTAATAAAGCATCAGTGGACTACGATTTAAGCTTCAACAAACATGAAGCTGAATTACTTGTAGGGATAGCAAAAGAATATATGCAGGGAGGTCTTTCTACAACCGAACGTAACGCAATTGATATGATAGCTATAAAAATGGCTAACACTATGGATACACATTCAACCAACCAGATATTGCCAAATAACTCCCAAAAAACAGGTTGGGCGGTTGAGTAATAACTAAACGGAAATGTTCATGTGGCCGGAAGCGGCAATTTTTGATGCAGCTGTGAAGTAGTCGTCGCTTTCTTTTTGACTTGGAGCGGCTTCTATACCGCCAGTGCCGGAAGATGAATCACCCAGAGCGCTGGTAGCTTTTTCTTCAGACGGAGCTTTGCCACCGCCTTCTTTCACCTGCGTTTCTATCTCCGACCACGCGGTGCGCATCTGCTTTATGTGCTCTATGCACATATCGCACATATCAACATCCTGCGTGCGGTTGATTGAAAGTATGCGTAAACCTGTGCCGGAATACCATTCTGAAAGTACCGCCGCCACTTCGCCGCCGTTAGCATGATCCAGAGAATCACGCAGGCCGGTAATGATGGCAAATGCTTTGGATATTTTATTAAAACGTTCTTCGATGTTCTTATCTACTATGGCCTGACGTGCCTGCTGTAGAGAGGCAATAGCGGTATCATACAGCATAATGACTTGATTCACCTTATCGATATTGCCGAAGGCGTTCTTATAGGCTTGTATGTTATTACTATAGCCAGTCATTAAAATTAGTTCCTGTTATTATATGCCTGCGAGTTGGCATCTAGCAGCATGAGTATGTTATTCACGCTGGCAAGAGCCTGTTCAAGAGAGGTAAACTGTGCACGCAGTCTGTTTATGTACTGCTCCAGCCTGTTCTCCAGACCAAGGATATCTGTACGGTGAGTGCTGTTCTGGTCGGAAAGATCTTCCACAGCATTGCTGAGAACACCACCGGCAGCCACGTAAGAATCGGACAGATTGAATATTCTATCACTGATACCTTGCGATAACGAAACCGATATATTTGATGTACTGCCGCCCGTATATAGGAATTCTAGCCCGGCTACAGCCGTGCCCGCCTTTCCGCTTATTCTGCCACCGGTGTAATCCAGGTAAACGGCATTGCCATTGCCATCCAGATAATCTGTACCATTTGCATTTAACAGTTTTACCTTCTGGCCAGCTGGACCGTTAAGATCTATATCGAGACGGAAATCACTCAGCGTAAAACTGTTGCTGCTTTTATAAAGCGCAAGATTTGATGAGCTGGACGTGAATTTGAATTCGAATACCTCGCGCATCTTATCGAAATTCTGCTCGAGCGCATTACGAAGAACCGCTTCATCGAATACCAATATGTTTGCAGTAGCAGGAGTGCTTGCATCACCCTGATAATCTTGCATGGTTATACCAAGGTCAGAAAGCGCATCAAAAGCCGTATCGCTTACATTGCCGACCACGCGGTTTATTTCTGTAAGGAGTGAGTTGCTCATCGCCTGCAGAGTGGAATCACCGCCAAGTACTGCATTTTCTACATAACGACCCGTAACAGGGTCACGCAGATTCTGCTCTGTTGCGAATACGCGCAGGGCGTTAAAGGCATCTAAGAACGCTACCACCCTATCCATTACCGTATCAACATCGTTCTGAACTGAAAGATTGACCGTAGCTGGATCAGGCTGGTTGTAATCTGGCGTTACTGCAAGAAGGTTAAGCGTTACGTTCTCTACCGCATCTGTAACGGTATTAGTAGAACGCCTTATTTCTACACCATTGATACGCAGAAGAGAATCTTGTGCCTGCTGTACAACATTACCTGGATCGGTTACGCCTGTATTGGCAAGAACACCACCCGTATCAAATATCTCGAAGCTGTTATCTATACCTTCGTTAAGAGCCTTCAGGCTGAACTTATAATCAAAATCATTTATTTTGATTATGGAAGCTGTAACACCCGTTTGGCCAGCAAGCTGGTTGATGTTGTAAAGAACATCGTTCAGACTGTCTCCGGCATTTACGGTTATGTTAACCATTTTACGCGCACCAAACGCATAATCTAGCGAGCGTTCCAGCGCCACAGCATCATCTGCATTAGCAAGATCCACGCCCAGACCGGTGAGATCTATGGTAAGGGTTTTATCTGATGTAGTGCTTTGCAGCACAAGCGGAGCGTTTAGGTTATCACCCAGGGCTGTAGCACGGAATGTTTCGCCGCCTATAGTAACAGAAACTGCGCTTGTTGAACCAGCGCCATATTCCACCGAAAAGCCGCCTATAGTACCTATACCGCCGGTATTACCATATGTAGCGCTTGAGTATTTTACATTAGCGGAAGTAAGACCTGTAAGAGGCCCGGAAACCGCAGAATCATTAAAATTGCTGAGCTGGCGCGACTGGTATATAGACTGCGAACCAAGCGATGCCGCTATATCTGCAACAAAAGCATCTACATTAGCCTGATCATCATCTATAATTATATCGGATGCACCGATCTGGATATCGAAAGAAGTTTCATGGTCACCGCCCGCACCTGCAGTGAATGTAAGTACCGTACCGGCTTCTATACCAGTGCTAAGACCACCATTTACAGATTGATCTACCTGAACAGCGCCGCTGGAATAGCTAACACCACCGATATTAATATTGAATACTACCTGACCGGTATTGATGTTGCTACCGCCAACGCCAGTTGCCGAACCTTTAAGACTTTGCAGACCGCCTTCTGAACCTGTAACAGCTACGTTATGTATACCAGCTGCCGTGATGACCGTACCGGTTGCACTACCGTGAACTCTGTAATCCTGCGATGAAAGCTGGTACCCTGTAAGGCTGGAACCTGCCGCAGATGTAACTATACCGGAACCTATCTGGAATGTACCGGCAGTAAAATAAGAACCTGTTGTAGCCGTTGTAGCATCTATACTGCGCGAATTGAACGAAGCAGAGCGCAACTCTAACGACTTTGCTATCTGGCCGATTTGTATGGAGCTTGAGCCGATATTAGCACCAGGATTAGCAACCACGTTAAGATATGAGCTGGCGCTTATTCCACCAGTAGCGCTTAGCGATGCCTTACGGTAGCTGAATATATTTGAGTAATTTGCGTTGATACCCGTAGGATTACGCAGGTAATTGGCGGAAGATTTTAGATTGTTCAACAGCGTGTTAAGCGTACCGTACTGAGCAGCCTTGGTAGAATTTGCAGATATTTTATTGTTTAGGATATCGATAGGACGCTGGCGCACTTGAGCCAGTTCTTTTATCAGGTTTTCAGTATCAATGCCTGAAGAAAGACCAAGAACCCTGTTACCAACTATGTTACCCAAATTAATGGTAGCCATAAAATCAAATCCTGAATGACGGAAACGAGGGCTATGCCCTCGCTGCCATCCGGTTCACTAAACCTTACCGTTCACCAGATCACCGCCACCGGTACCACGGAACAACTCCGGCTCGCTTACCAGTTCCACATCGCCTGTGGAAAGATTGGTGAATCTGATAGAATATTCGCTCAAACCTGAGCCTACGAGTGAATTATAAACCGTGAATGTAATATC
>JAMHZE010000195.1:0-2466 GCA_035909535.1 Rickettsiales bacterium
GTACGGAAATCTTCTTTTGTAGGAGTATCCATTTTCATGCCGTATCTTTCCATGGCGGCGCGGACATCTTTATGCTTGAGAATTACCTTGAGCCTTTGACGGATGGATTCGGCCTGAGTGTGGTTTGCAGGATCTTCCACATCCAGCATTTCGCGTTTACCTGAAGCGTTTTCTACACTCATCTCGCGGCGCAGGTGGTAAATGGCATCGCTTACGCTTTTTTTGACCTTAAGCTGCTCGAGGCTGGTAAATTTTATCTCTGCACCGCGGCACGAACCTTCCGGTATGCTGCGCTGATATTCTTTCGGCAGGCAGTCCTTATCTACCGGCAATGCAGCGTTAAGCTTGGATGAAACGAACAGCGACTTTGTGACCGACCATTTTTCGTACTGCGTTGGCGTTTCTGCCTTTTTGAATAGCTGCTTAAGATTATTGACAAGAAAGCCCATGCCCATACTTTTTTCGAAGGCCACGGTTATACGGCTTGCATCCATTATCTGGTCTGCACCGCGATCTTCAGCCTTTCTCATAAAGCTTGGATAGGTTTTTACACCCGGATCTACAATAGTAACGCCGGAACGCCTTTCCAGCGGCAGGGATTTATCTTCCATATTATTGGTAAAGCTGATGAGCGGGTGAACTATAATATCCTGCTTTGGCGGCAACGCTTTTATATCACCATTACCACGCATTTTTTTTGTACCGTGCTTCTCGGTAAATACATCCCACATGGCATTATCGAACTTCAGGTCTGACTCACGGAAGTTATGTATCGCAGAGGATAACTTATCCCATTTTATATATTCTGTAAGATATTCATCGTTCTTTTGCTGCCTTTCGCGGGCACCCATGCCGTTTTTACCGAGATGCTTGGAGGCTCTGCGTATATCAGTGCCACCATTACTTGCGGAAGCTGCCATATCGTAGAACGGGCGCATGACATCTGCCATTTTCTGCTCGAGCGAGGCTTTCTCTTTCTTGATTATCTCTTCCGCCTCGTTCCAGCCATACTGATACTGCTCCCTGCCGCGCTCCATTACCACGCCACCGCGCAGGTAACCCTTCAGCTTCTGGCGATAATCCTTCAATTCCGCGCCAAATTCCTTCATCTTTTCTGCGGGATCTTTTACCGCATCTTTTTTGAACAGGTCTTTACAGAATTCACGGTAGGTTTTTCTTTCTTCTGTACTGCCGGATTTCAGACGGGAATATTCCCTACGATAATCCATAAGCAGGAAACCAAAAGAATCTTTAGGGTGATGGCCTTTACCCAGAGCCGGTGAATCAAGGTTCAGTGTTTTACTGAGAATGGAATCAGGGTCAGCCATCTTTTTGACGACCTGATCCATTATATCGCCATCTGATTTGATTATATTCCATATCTCGTTACTAAGTATATTGCCCCATGCAGCATGGCAAACCTTTACGCGCAACTGGTCCTGACAGGCTATATCAAGCACTATGCCCTGTTCATCAAAATAGAATTCTTCCGGTGTTAGGCCAGCCTGATAGGCTTCCAGCGGAATGTGCTTACGCCCGCCTTGAGTTATTTTTGTTGATGGTTTTGGCGACAAATTAACCCCCACTCCCGTTACGACCTTACCTGACCGTTACCGCGAACTACGTATTTGAATGTGCAAAGCTGCTCGAGACCTACCGGGCCGCGCGCATGCATTTTACCTGTTGCGATGCCGATTTCTGCACCCATGCCGAATTCGCCGCCATCAGCGAACTGGGTTGATGCATTATGCATTACTATGGCGCTATCTACCTTGTTGAGGAAGGTTTCTGCCACGGCAGCATCGCTGGTTATGATCGCATCTGTATGATGTGAAGAATGAGCCTTTACCCAAGCCAGACCTTCTTCAAAACCGGTTACCACTTTTACCGAAACTATAGCATCAAGATATTCTGTGCCCCAGTCATCTGCATCGGCAGGTTTTATACGGCTATCAACTGAACGTGCGCGTTCATCACCGCGTATCTCGCAGCCTTTTTCTATCAGCGCAGAAGATATTGCAGGCAGATGCGTTTTAAGCACCTTTTCATCTATAACGATGGATTCGGTAGCTCCGCAAACACCGGTACGGCGCATTTTTGCGTTAACGATAACGTTAACCGCCGTGTCTCTATCTGCAGATGCGTGAACATATGTATGGCAATTGCCATCTAAGTGCTGGAACAGAGGGATGCGGCTTTCTTCCATCACTTTTTTGATAAGCCCTTTACCGCCGCGTGGCACTATAACATCAATATATTCTGATGCGGAAAGCATGGCCGATACGGCCTCGCGTTCACGGAAAGGTATAAGTTGAATGGCATTGCTATTTATGCCCGCAGCGGCCAAGCCCTGCTGTAAACATTTTGCCAGTTCCATAGATGTATGGAAGCTTTCTGAACCCGCGCGCAGCACCGCAGCATTGCCGGATTTCAAGCAAAGCGCGCCTGCATCTATAGTAACATTCG
>JAMHZE010000196.1:0-2417 GCA_035909535.1 Rickettsiales bacterium
AACAAAAGTTGCCGAAGTAGAAAACGCATATCGCGATAACGGCCTTTACAGCATAGATAAGTTTGGCCGTAATTTCAGCCTTGCTAACGGTGTTTACGCAGCGGGCGATACCACCGAAAATATCTCAAAGTACAAAGATTATTACGCTTCTAAAATGCTGCCTGAAAAAGGCGGTGATGCTTTAAAAGCCGCTGCTTTCCATCGTTACCAGAATACTCCGGAAACCGCTGCAGAGGTTAATCGCCTTGATGATACATACAAACAAAATATCTCAGAAGTTGCAGGCTTACGTAAAGCTATAGGTAAAATCCAAGCCACTTCTGATGAGCAGAACATAGCAGTAAAACTGCTGCAACTTTTATGTGAGCGAGAACTCGCCCAGCTGCGTTTCAAGCGCAACCTCCTAGAAAGTGGTTCGGCAGAAGAAGATAAAGATCTTCTGCTCAACCTCAATAGTAAAGAGAATCGCCTTGATATACAGATGTTCGACAAAGGTGCGTTTAAAGCGCTTGGGGCAGTTAATCAGCTTATTTCAAGCCAGCCACCACAGCTGAGAGAAAAACTAGAGCAGCTTATAGCGCGCAATAACGCGGAAGAGAAATTCAACAACCGCGAGATAGTAGCGGGCGGTGAATCAGCGCGTGAATATATACAGCGCGAAAATCTGGGTGCCGCAGTACCACCTGCCACGTTCGATCCTAAAAGGCCTGATACTAAGCTGGGTTTTGAATCCGTAAACACGTTGAAAGGCGAAAATACTTTAAGGGAAACCGGTGTAGAAAGCCGTCCTACGCAATATATCGGTTTTAATCTTACCGCGCATAAGGTTATGTATCCTCTGAAAACCAACAGTCTGTACACAGAAGCAAAGTTTAATGATGTACGTGCAGGTGTTGCGTTGAACGACAGCGATATTGTAGCTATAGCCCCACTTTCTGCAGGTAAAGATTTTCTGCAAAAGCAAAAAGGCGAAGTAAGCCTTAACTATCGCCCGCAGCGCTTCAGCGAATACAGCTTAAAATTCTCAGGTCAGGTGAATGGTTTTACACACGGTCATGAAGTTTCTCTCGGCCATAACTGGCATAATGTTAGCGAATCCCGCACATTTGTCGGTGCGGTGGGGCGCAGGCAAAGCTTCTACCGTTCGGATCTTACATCTTACGGTATGCAGGCATTCCGCGAGGTAAAACTACTTTCCACCGGAGATTATTCTCTGATAAATATCGGTGTAGAAGGTGGCGTTGCCGATATGAGGTTCGAGAAGGAATCAATAGAGAATAAACTTAACAAACTCTACATAGAGCCAAAGGCATCATATAGTTTTGTAAACTATCCGGTTATCTTTAATGCTTACGCGTCGGTAAAAATGTTTGATGTAACAGGTGAGGGGCGTAATGTTACTCTCGCGGGCATATCTTACAAAAGGCCGAATTGGAATACCGAAGCATCTGTGCTAACAACAAATAATCTGCGTGTATACGATATGAGCGCGGGCGTAGAATACAAATTAGCAGGAGTGGAAGCAGCTACAAAACTTCAGGCCTCTATGGTAGAACTCAACAGTACCATCAATCCGCCGGCAATATCGCTGCAACAGCTTGTTTCTCTTGGTAAGGGTATAGAGCTTGATGTAGGCGGCGCTGTAAATCTTGGTAATAACTTAAGCAATGATAACCGAAACTTTACTTTACCTAACAACGTAAAGATTGGTGTTCGCAAAACTTTCTAAGGAATATTTCTTACCAGGAATAAGTTCCCTGCACCCTGTAATTCCTTCCCGGCTCTAAAGACCCCGGGAACACGGTTGCGTAGGCCTTATCAAAAATATTATCTACACCAAAATCAAGCGTCAGGCTTGGCAGAGCTTCCGGCTCCCACTGGTAAAATATATCATGTACGGTATACCCATCACGAAGATCGCCCTGTCTCATAACCCTGTGGTGACCGCTTACACCGGTAGTGCGCCAGCCAATAGTAGCGTTCTGCTCAGCAAGCTTTACGCCAAGTTTTGCAGTAAGCGTATCTGGTATCAGTGTGCCAAGATACTCACCATTGGTAACGTTGCGGCCGTTCATGGTCATATAGGCGGTTGAAATATCAAATAACGCATTCTCGTATTTAGCTTCAAGCTCAAGGCCATCTATCTTGGCTTTAGGGATATTGATCACATCAGTGGTGCCGCAACATGGTGCAAAACTGATATTCACCTGCTGGTCTATAAAATCTTCTGCATCAGTAAAATATTTGGAAGCTTTTATGGTAAAATTATCTTTGTCCATGAACAGGTCATCAAAATCAAATCCCAGACCAAATTCTTTACTGCTGCTTGTTTCCGGCCTTAGATTAGGGTTGGCCACAAACCTGTTTATACCGCTGAACGGAGGTGTTCCGGTAATAGTAAAGTGTACGCCGTTTGC
>JAMHZE010000197.1:0-1635 GCA_035909535.1 Rickettsiales bacterium
AAAAGATAGCCGGTATCCGGAAGTTCAGGAATATATTGAACAATGGAGCAAGAGCAATAACAACATCAACCAGAAAGCAGCCGAAATAGCGCTTGCCGTGAAAGAAGCCGTGCAGAACATAGATGTTACTGCCTTTAAATCAGAGTTTCGCAGCAGCGACCATAATCCAGAGAATATTCAGGCACTGGTGAATGCCGTAAATGCAGTTGCCGGATATGACAAAGAGAAAGGAGATCTGCTGCTGCCGGAAAAGGTAAGCACCCTTTACACCCTTGCCTTTCACGTAGCAAATACATCCAACCATTCTAGCGGAAGGTTTGGAGAATACCCGCAGGAATTCAGCAAGCTGATAACCGTGCTGGATGAAGAGGCCGGCATAACTGATACGACAAGAAGAAACCATGATGCCATGTGTAAAGCCCTAGGGCAAAACCCGGAAGAAAAACCCTTTAGCTACGCTTTTATAAACAACGTGTTCATGAACTATCTGGATACGGATAATATGGTTGCCATGCTGAGCAGCTCACGAAAAATAGAAAGACAACTGCTGGATAAAAATGAAATAGAACTGCTGGAAGCAACCACAGTTATCAACCGCTATCTTTCCAATATAAATTCTATGGAGAGCGAATTTGTGAACTCGCTAAGGGAAGATTACTCGATGGATATCGAGAATATGATACTCAACGCAAGAAATATAGACGATATAAGAAGATACCACTCTGATAACAGCAATAGCCCAAAAATACCGAACGATATAATTCCTACCTCGGAAAATTATAAGGAAGCCAGAAGCACACCATCAGAACATCAGGTAAACACTTTTGGAGGTATGTCCAAACATCATGAGATGCAGATAAGGCTACAGGAAAAAGTTCTCGATGTTGATTCTGCACCGCTGGCCGCACAGATCGATCAACTGGAAAAGATGTTCAGTGACGGCGTTCTATCCACCAAAGAAAAAGACAAGGTAAAAGAACTAATAAAGAACATGGAAGATAGCGGCGTGAAGGTAGAGCACAACTTAACCAGCAAGAGTGGCGGGTTCTTACGAGTACCATCTTACTACCTTGCAACGGGGTTTGATGTCGAAGACGGAAAGGATCGTTAAGCAGTGACAGCAGAACCGCGCAGCGCAGGCACGCAAAGATAGTTATACACTTCCGTGCTCATAAGCGCTGACAGGCAGGTATACGCTGAATGTACTGCCCTCACCCAGCTTACTTTGTATTTCCAGATGACCGTTATGGTTATGCACTATCTGCTTAACGATAGAGAGGCCCAGACCCGTACCACCCTGCTTGCGGGTGCGGGCCTTATCCACACGGAAAAAACGCTCTGACAGGCGCGGCAGGTATTTTTCATCTATACCCTCGCCAAAATCCTGCACGCTGAACTTAACCAGCTTCTGGTTCTCTGCAAACATGCTGATAGTATGGTTTGTATTATCAACCGCATTAAGCTTTACCAGCACATCACCGCCTTCATGGCTGTGCTTTATGGCGTTGCTGATAAGATTGTCAAACACCCGCATAAGCTGGTCACGGTCACCGAATACGCCCGGCAGCTCGCTATCCCAGCTGGATTTTATCTTAACGCTGCGCTGCAACGCCTGGTTTTTAAGATGCGCCAGCG
>JAMHZE010000198.1:0-4241 GCA_035909535.1 Rickettsiales bacterium
TATGAAAAAAATCGTGGCAGAAAGTTAGATCTGATAATAGCAGACCATAAGATAAAAATATTACCGCAGGACGATATGCAAGTTATTACACTTACTTCTGTGGCTGCGGCCATACCTCAAAAAAACGCTGTAGCGCTTACCAGGCCGGTATCGGCAGTGCAGCTTATTAATGCAATAGAAAATATATTTTCCAGCAATGCCGCGCAGCTTGATTTACCGGATGTTCCGCAGCCACAGGCAAAAACCCTAAAAGGTATTAACATATTACTGGCAGAAGATAACAAGGTTAACAGCGAGATAATAACTTTTATGTTAAAATCTATGGGCTGCAATGTTGCATGTGCCGTAAATGGTAAAGAAGCTATAGAGAAGCTGATGTTGCAGAACTTTGATGTAATGCTGACAGATTGCCAGATGCCGGTGATGGATGGCTTTGAGGCCATGACCCACATATTGCGTATGAGGGCGGTGGGGCAGATTCCATATGTGCCCGTTATTGCGCTTACAGCAAATGCTACCGATCATGACAGAGAGCTCTGCCTGAAAAGCGGTATGGATGATTATCTGTGCAAGCCTGTGCCTAAGGCAGAACTTCATGCCATGTTGTTGAAGCATCTACCGCTTGCCACTCTATCGCTTGGTAACATTGCGACACAAAACCTTACACAAGGTAATGTTCCAGCAGGTGTTGATATGTCTGCTTTCATCGCTATGAGAGAATTGCTGGGCAGCAGAATGGCAACCATAATAGGCTATTTTCTGGAAGACGCTGAGAAATATATCAGCGATATAGAAGGTGCGATAAAGCAGGGTGATGCACGTGCGTTGCTCCGTCCTGCGCATACGTTAAAAAGCTCCAGCCGGCAGCTAGGAGTTGTTGTAATGGCAGATCTGGCAGAAAAGCTGGAAAAAGAAGCTGCAAACACCAATGGCATGCTGGATAGGGATAAGGTGCGGAGCATGGTTACGCCGCTTAAACATGCGCTCGAGGATATGACTATATTCCTTAGGGCCAATGCAAGATAAGCAGATTTGTGTTGCTGCCAATATTCAAATATATATAATCTGGCGGTAGATATTATATCGGGTTTATTAAACGTAAAATTGCGGGATTGATTCGCCCATGTCAGGTAACGACATAAATCTTCATATAGGTAATAAACTCCGTGAGCGCCGTATTATGCTTGGTTTAAGCCAAGGCGCAGTGGGTGATGCACTCGGTATCGCCTCCCAGCAGGTGCAGAAATACGAAAAAGGTACCAACGCCATGAATGCAGAAAGGCTTCATCAGGTAGCACAATTGTTTAAGATTCCTGTCGCATATTTTTTTGAAGATTTTTCTTCAGGTAAAAAAGCAGGTAAGCGTAAATTTTCCTTTGCGGAAGATGCTGCGGTTTACGGCCAGCCGGAAGATGCAGCCTCAGATCGTGAAAGCATTGAACTTTTAAAATCATTTAAGCGCATCTCAGATCCAGCTTTGCGTAAACGCATAGCAGATCTTCTGCGAACCATATCCATAAAGGATATGTAATCCTGAATTGAAACAGCTTCGCTGTCCCGCTTTGAAACAACCCTCTGTAAAGTTTTGGGTGGCCAGTATATCTATTTGAAATATAATGCAATATTTTTACCTTAGATTGGCACGACATCTGCTTTCTATAATATGTTAAGTTTAACATATTTGGGGATTTTGAAATGAAAAAGACCGGCGAAATAGACCGCAAACTAGGCAAAAATATAGTCAGCCATCGTATTGCGGCAGGGCTTTCGCGCAAACAGCTGGCAGATGCCATAGGTATAACTCACCAGCAGCTGCAAAAGTACGAGAAGGGTATAAACCGCATAACAGTTGCGCGTCTTTATGATATCGCAAGAGAGTTACGCCAGCCTGTCATAAAGCTTCTGGAGGCAGATATGCCTCATGAAATAGCCGATAACCGCTTTATGAGCGACATGGCAAAATATATCAACAAGATAAAAGACAGGTCAAAGCTGGATGCCATAAGAAATCTTGTGCGCACGCTTTCTGTAGGCGAGGCACAGGAAGTTAAGTTACCTAATAAGATATAAAACATTTGATTTCTGATTTATTTGGCTTAATCTCGCCATATTAACCTTTTACTGGTGATAATATGAGCGGCGGCAGTCTTAATAAAGTTATACTTATCGGCAATCTCGGCAAAGATCCTGAAATTCGTTCCACACATGATGGCAGAGAAGTTGCCAATCTGGTGCTTGCCACCAATGAAAGCTGGACAGATAAAAACTCAGGCGAGCGCCGTGAGAAAACAGAATGGCACCGCATAGCGTGCTTTAATCCTGGTCTTATAAACGTGATTCGTAACTACGTTAAAAAAGGTTCAAAAATATATATCGAAGGTCAGCTGCAAACTCGCAAATGGCAGGATCAGAACGGTCAGGAAAAATACTCTACTGAAATAGTTCTTCAAGGGTATAACTGTAACCTTACCATGCTGGATAGGCAAGGTGGCGGTAGTGATTTCGCTGAAAGGCCATCAGGCGGCAGGTCGGAAGGCGGCAGCATTTCTCACTCAGACCATCTGAATGACGACATACCTTTCTAACTGAAAATCAGAAGTTTTAGAAATCTAGGCCAACGCCAACGCGTGTGATTGTATTCGTTTTACGAATGCCGACAGGGTTATGGTTGTTGTTCTCAACATCAAAGCTGCCTTTAACATAGGCATTATCTATAACATAAGCCTTAATAGAATTCTCAGAAACAGTCTGTCTGTTCTCTTCAGTAAAGGCTACGTATGTATTGTTCTGGAATTTTATAGCATCGGTCAGTTCCCAGTCCATTAGTGCACCTAGCTTGCCAAGGTAAGAGCCCTCATCCGTCATACGCGAATAATATGTTTTGCGCATACCAACGCCTGCTTCACCTGTAAGGCTAAAGTCATCATTGCTGAGTAGTTTATGGCCATAGCCAGTAAGGCCGGAAACCCTGTGGTTTATTCCCCAAGATTTATCATTGGCATAATCAAACTCGCCGAAAACGTAGTTATCAGAGCTCATTTCGTATTTCAGCTTGTTGTTAACTTTGTAAATATTCTCTGACTTACCATTCTTTAGATCAACGCTGGAAAAGTTACCTTTAAGCTCGTTCTTATATCTTTCATAGGTAGAAGTTACGCCTGTGGAAACGCTAAAATTCTCATTATCAATGTTACCTGTAGCAAGTGCACCTGTATTTATATCTACATGTGCCTTATGCTGTAGCGAAAGCGGCATTTTAAGGGAAGATAGTGGCCCTGCTGTAGCCGGAACAGATGAGAATATGATTATTGCAATAAGAAGCTTTTTCATAGATGTATCCATTTATTCGGACACTCATTCTAACCTTCCATTAGCTATGCATGAAGCGGAAACGGCCTTTAAGGCCATCTAGCATGGGTTTTTTGTTAAGAATGTTAGAAAAATGCACCAAAAGCACAAAGGCGCTATATCTTCCAGCCGCTTAAGCTAACAAGCTCTATGCTGGCATTTATATTTTGCCCGTCGCTGAACATCTCTTTATATATTTCATCCACACGTTTAAAAAAACCTTTGCCCGGATATCTTTTATCCATTCTTGCCAGTGCATTATTCTCGCCTGATGAACGCAGATCTTTCATTATCTGAAATACATCTTCATACTTTACCACTATCTCTTCAGATACTGCTACGGGCTCCGAAAACCCTGCACGTTGCAACAGACCTGCACCATCACGCACATCAATGAACGGTGATATGCGGGGTGATGCGGATGCGCGTTCGCTTTCCGCAATGGCAAAAGCCTGACGTAATTCCTTTAATGTTGCAGGGCCGCAGAACACCGCGCTGAAGAACCCGCCGCGTTTTAATATACGTTTTATCTGTATAAGGCAGCCTGGCAGGTCATTTACCCAGTTAAGAGAAAAATTACTCAGCACAAGGTCAAAACTTTCATTCTGAAATGGTAGCGCTTCTTCGCTGGCTATCACGCATCCAGCCGGCAGGTTGCGAACGAAATTCTTCGATATATCAGCCTGTATTATAGTATCTGCTTTTATACCTCCGGCCAGATATCCGTCACGTGCGCCTAGTATCAAAGCCTTTTCAAAACTCTTGGTTATCAGCGTACCGAACTGCCCTGTCAGCCTGTCAGCAGATTCAACATGCATATAATTTGCAGTGCCGAAAGTTGCCGCAGCACGGTCAAGCTGCTTTGCTTTTCTTTCGCGGTCAAATACCAGATG
>JAMHZE010000199.1:0-7468 GCA_035909535.1 Rickettsiales bacterium
TTATCTTTAAGCCAGGTGAAAAAGCCAGAACGACTGACGTTATCTATGAAACAAAAGATATGTACCCGTTCCGCCTGTTTGGTGGCGTTGATAACTACGGTACTAAATCTACCGGTCAGAACCAGTTCTTCGCGGGCTTCAGCTACGGCGACCTGTGGGACCTTGACCACGAGCTTATCTACAGCTTCGGTTCTTCATTCAATTTCGACAACTTTAACTCGCACACGCTGCAATATATTGCACCGATACCTGATCTGCGCCACAAGCTGAGCCTGACAGGTAACTACTCTCAAAGCGAGCCACGCGGCATAGGCCCTATTGCACAGGAAGGTTCTAACATCGCTATCAACATTGATTACGAGATTCCTGTATTTGAACACGGCCTGCGCGGTTTCACTCAAAGCATGAACTTTGGTGCTGACTGGAAGCGCCTAGAGAACGACGTGGAATTCGGTGGTACTACGGTATTTGCAAGCGCGCCTGAAATAGCGCAGTTCTACGCTACTTATGAGGCTACACGTACAGCAGCTAACTTCCTGCATGCGTTCCGCGGTACTGCGGTTGCATCTCCGGGTGACCTGACAGGTAATAACTCCAAGAGCGATTTCGACAACGCACGTATCGGTGCTGACCCTGAATACGCTTACCTGCGCGGTTTATACGAAGGCAGATACACTGATCCGAACAGCACGCTGATATTCAGCGGTCTTCTGCGCGGTCAGTATTCTAACGAAAGACTTCTTTCCAGCGAACAGGCAGCTATAAGCGGTCCTGGTTCTGTAAGAGGTTTCAGCGATAACTCTATAAGACGCGATAACAGCTTTATATCTACGCTGGAAGTTGCTTCTCCGTACATTCCGGTTGTGGACAGCCTGATTCCTGGCACACTGCGTGACAGGCTGCAGGGCTTCTTGTTCTACGATCATGGTACAGGCTTTAACGTTAACACTAATGCAAGCCGTATAACGCTTGACAGCGTTGGTGTTGGTGCAAGGTTCGGTATCGGCAATAATCTTAACGGTGTTGTTGAATACGGCCGTGAAGTACGTGACGAGCTGAATGACGGCATGGACAATAAAGTTCACTTCCGCCTGAATGCTTCTTACTAGAGTT
The DNA here is from genome assembly GCA_035909535.1 of Rickettsiales bacterium. Taxonomy (GTDB): domain Bacteria; phylum Pseudomonadota; class Alphaproteobacteria; order Rickettsiales; family UBA8987; genus JAMHZE01. The sequence continues at coordinate 1,114 of JAMHZE010000199.1, forward strand.
TATTGGCTCATAAAATATGCTGAAAGCACCTAAAATGGTCTACATTGCCGGGGAAGAAATGACCCGCGTGGCGATGGAGATGATACTTGACCAGTGGATACGCCCTAACGTGGATATTTCTGACTGGGAGTTCTATGACCTTTCATGCAAACACCGCGATGCTACAAAAGATAAAGTTCTGCAGGATTGCATAGATGCAGGCGCGCGCGTAAAAGCCATATTTAAAGAACCTACCATTACCCCTAACGCCGAACAGGTGAAGGAAATGGGACTCTCTCAAAGTTGGGGCAGCCCTAACGGAGCAATGCGCCGTGGCTGGAATGGCTATACAATAAGCCGTGATACCATTCATATTGCAGGCATTAAACTTGGCTACGAAAAACCGGTACTGTTTGACAGGCACGCAGTTGGCGGTGAATACGGCGCTGGTGCAAAGATGCTTGGCAAGGGCTCACTGAAAACCGTTTTTCAGCCTGCTGATGGCAGTGCTGAGATAGTGGTTGATGAACGTAAGCTGACAGATGCCCTGAACGCAGCGGTTACCTACCATAACCCGCTGGATAACATTACACAGCTGGCGCACCACTTCTTCTCGCGATCTTTAGAGGCTAATGTAAAGCCTTACGTGACCACGAAGAAAACCGTGTTCAAATGGCAGGAAGGTTTCTGGCAGATATTCAAAGATGTTTTTGAGAAAGATTACCGCGCCAAGTTTGTTAAAGCAGGTATATTTACCGCTGATGAACAACTTCGCCACCTGCTGACCGATGATGCCGCGATGAAGCTGATAAGCTGGAAGCAAGGCGGATTTGCAATGGTAGCGCATAACTATGACGGCGACTGGCTGACCGATGAGCTGGCGCAGTTCCATAAATCTCCGGGCTTCCTTTCTTCTGCCTTGACCGGCGTTGCAGCCGATGGCGAAAAGATAATGGAATTTGAAGCAAGCCACGGCACGGTTACAGACCACTACAAGAAGCACTTGAGAGGTGAAGAGACATCTACCAACCCGCTGGGTATGGTATTTGCCCTTTGCGGCGCGATGAACCACAGCGAAACGCTTGTTAAAGGCGATGGCAGCATTCAGCGTTTTACAAAAATAATGTATGACAGCCTGTGTGAGCAGATGGTTGAACGCGGTACGCGTGACCTTGCAGGCCCAACCGGCCTTACCACGGAAGGCTTTATTGCCGCAGTTGCAAAACGCATCAGCAGCAAGCTGTAGTGCCAACCTATTGATATTACGATTATTTAATGCGCCTAATGGCTTGATTTAAGCCAAAAACAGGCTATAATACCGCCAGATTCAATATTGGGGGTTTTTATGTCAGGTGCAGTTTCACGGTCTTCTATGCTGGTAAATGAAGCAAGAAGACTTTATCGCGGCGGCGACAAGAACGGCGTTCTTACAAAAACCAACGAATTCATGAACCACCTGCTTCACGCTCTCAGCTACTCCTCTTTTTCGCTTCTGGCGCAGAATATAAAAGCACAAAGCGGAGTTGAACTGGAAAAGCTGAGTAATATCGACGGCACCCTAAAACCTTTCGGGGAAAACAATATTCTGACCAAAGACGAAGTAAAGCTGGTAATTGAAATAACCGGCATGAAGAATGGTAAACTGAGGCAGAATCTGCGCGATATAATGCAGATATGCAGAGAAGCTTTTTGCGAGAAGGAATTGAAGACAAAGGCTCAGCGCTATATGGACAACCCTATTTATAAAATAGGATACGAAAGGAATGACAGAGAAACAGACCATACCACCCCTAGCACTGCTATAGCAAAGAAACCTGAACCTGCACCGGCTGAACAAATAAAGAAGCCTGTAGTAAAAAAAGATTTTATAAGCGCCGCTGAACGTAAAGCTAAGGAAAGCGAAGATAAGTATAATAACTTTGTTGCACTATGCGAGCAAACGCCAGGTATTGCACAAGTAGTTATAGGCACGGTTATAAAAAGGATAATGAAGGATAACCACATTCAACGAAGCAGCCTGTTAAATACCGTTGAGAAGATAGATATTTTTACGTTCACAGAAAGGCATCTTAAACAGCCTAACGAAGCAGAGTTGAAAGAACTTTTAGATGTGCTGAAAGCTGATGAGATACAGGAAAAAACCCTGCGCGCAGTTGTTGGAGCAGCAAGGGAAAGCCAGCAGAACAGCAAGGGCGTGAGCAGATAATTCGCTGTTTTTTATGGATTTTTTATATCGGCTGTAAGTGCCTGATTTTTAATCCAAACCAATTTTGTACCAATTTTTCTTGACTCCCACCCTATCGTGGTATAATTATGGTATACACGTTATGGAGGCGTGAATTATGTCTAAGATGAATCTACCGGTGTTACAGGAAAATGGTCTTAGCCAGTATATGGCAGAGATAAACCGCTTCCCTATCCTCGATGAAAAAGAGGAATACATGCTGGCGGTACGTTACAAGATATATAACGATATTGAAGCCGCACAGAAACTGGTTACCAGCCATTTACGTTTAGTGGTGAAGATCGCCATGACATTCCGTGGCTACGGTCTGCCGGTGAACGATATAATTGCCGAAGGCAATATTGGCCTGATGCACGCCGTAAAAAAATTCGACCCATCTAAAGGCTTCCGCCTTTCTACCTACGCAATGTGGTGGATAAAAGCGGCGATAAACGAGTTCGTACTGAAATCGTGGAGCATCGTGAAAGTTGGCACTTCTGCCAACCAGAAAAAGTTGTTCTATAACCTGAGAAGGCTGAAGAGCAAGCTGACCGGCGTTGATAACGCTAACCTGACCGATGCCAATGTGGCAGAGATAGCTGATGAGCTGAAGGTTTCCGTATCGGAAGTTAAGGATATGGACAGGCTTATGAGCGGCGGCACAAGCTCGCTTAACGTAACTGTTGGCGAAGATTCTGAGGATGAAAAGATAAACTTCCTCGAAGATAATACCGCCAATCAGGAAACTGTTTACGGCGAAAGCGAAGAGCTTAACCACAACCGCAAACGCCTGTACAGCGCCATGAAAACGCTGAACGAACGCGAGAAGGATATTCTGATAAAACGCAGACTGATGGACGCCCCGCTTACCCTGGAAGACCTGAGCCAGCAATATAAAATATCCCGCGAGCGCGTTCGCCAGATAGAGAACCGCGCCTTCGAAAAGATACAGAAGGTTATGGTGCCACAGGCAGCCTAGAGCGGCAACGAGACAGGGAGCCAGAGACAAGATCTCCCCTCATTTTTTGTTTCTGGCTACCTTCCAGAATATATCTTTAATAGGCTGAACATGCCTAAATGCGGGTTGATACCGCGCCCCAAGACATCGTATTTATTGCGCTTTATCTGACGGATGTTGTGCTGCGCCAGAGTTGCCTGCAACAGCACAGGTTTCAGCGCCCTTCTCTCCTCATCAGACATATGTTTCATTGCTTCCTGCCCGCTTTGCAGAGCTTCTTCAGCCGATTCTATAAGCTGTTTTACCACTGCACGAGATGCCTCCAGAAATTCCGGCTTGCCGTAATTATCAAGGCGCAGCTTGTGCTGGTTCATCAGGTCGAGCGGGAATACGCTTCTGCCAGCGCCAAAATTACGCTGCGCTGAACGCAGTATTGCACATACCGCCCATGCGTATGAAAGTTCTTTCGCGGCGTTATGAGCCTCGCGCCCCGCCTGTGGATAAAGTATATCTATAAAGCATTTGCTGACATTGTAAGATGTGGCAACAAGATACTCGCGGAATTGCTGCATGTTCTCGAACGGCCATTCATCGAGATCCTTCGCTCTCGCATCGACCATTTCTGACAGGGTTTCCTTCGCTATTGCAGGATGGGCGTTCACCGCATCTTCCAGCAGTTGTACAACTGCGTGACGACGAGCCTTACGGGCCGGGTCAAACAGTTCGTCCAGAGCTTCCTTCCACCAGACTATACGTATATGGCCTGCAACGGCCTCGGTCACACGGGAACGGATACGCGCAAGTTCCACATTATACATTATAATGGCCTGCATATGCGCTCTCGCCTCACGCGGGGCGAAGATAAGCGCCAGATAACGCTCGTAATCAAGCTTTTGAATTTCTTTCATCATTACCCCGTTATATAGTGACTATATGCAAAATCAAAAGATTTACATAATCGGCGCGGGTATTGCAGGGCTTTGCGCAGCACGAGAAGCAGTTAAGCAAGGCTATAGCGTTAAAGTTATTGAAGCCAGCAAACATGCGGGCGGGCGCTGCCGCAGCTATTTTGATGAAGCGCTGGGCATGGAAGTGGATAACGGCAACCATTTGTTGCTGGGCGCATGCAAAGCCACAATGCGGTTGATACGCGAGCTGGGTACAGAAGAAAGATTTAACCGTTTTGGCGATGGTGTTTTTAATTTTTACGATACGGTACAGGAAAGTTTTTACAGCTTTACGCCGAAACTTGCCGATAACAAAACCTTCGGTAAAGGCGCAGAGTTGGCGATGCTTAAGTTTATGCTGCTACCGCAAACAGGCACGGTAGAACAGAGTTTTAAAAAATACCCCGAGCTTTACCGCAGGCTGATAGACCCGGTTTCCCGCAGTATTTTGAATACGCCATCTTATAAGGCAGCGGCGAGTAGTCTGAAGAAAGTTTTGTTGCAGGCGGCTTTATGGCCGGAAGGATTTGCATATTACTACCCGAAAACAGGCTGGCATGATGCGCTGATAAAGCCGCTGCTTGAGAAGCTGGAAGAAGCCGGAGTAGAGATAGAATACGGCAAGGCTTTAAAAGAGATAAAGACGGCTGAGAATAAGGTTAGCGAGCTGGTCTTTGATGGTGAGATAATAGATGTAACGCAGGCGAAAGTGATACTGGCAGTGCCTGCATATATGGCTGCCAAACTGCTTGAGCAGGAAATGCCGGATGAATACGGTGCGATAGTAAACATGCATTTTGCCTGCGAACATAAATTAAGACCGCAGGTTATAGGCATTACAGGCGCGCCGGTGGAATGGATATTTGTGAAGCCTGGGCATATTTCTACCACTTACAGCGCAGCAGAAAAAAATTTCGGCGTGGCCGAGGTGGTGGCAACATGGGGGCTATGTGCCAAACTACTAGGCTTACCAAGCACCCTGCCCGCACATAGATTACTGACCGAAAAACGTGCAGCATTAATCTGCACGAAAGAGAATTTAAAGAAGCGCCAGCGACAGAAAACAAAATACGAGAACTTAGTATTAGCGGGTGACCACGTAAAAACCGGCCTGCCAGGCACTATTGAGGGCGCTGTGGTTTCAGGCGATTTCAGGCTTAAGGGTAAGTAACCTCCAATATATTATCTGTGTCCATATTTACCGGCACAAGGTGCAGCCCTCCTATCGAATCTTTTACCTCACTCATATTGCCTATTTCTCCCTCGCCCATTTTCCACCAGTTCTGAAGATTGGCAGCAACACTGGAAACAGATAAATCTGTAGGAACTCCGGCATTGTAAAGCTCTGCAACCTGCGCCGCACTCAGGCGGATATCCCATAAGGCCACCTCATCTACCTTTCCTGCCATGCTGGCTGCTGACCAGGCATTGCTTCTAAAAGCGCTGCCTATCGAAAAATATTTCACTCCTCCAAGGTCATTATCACCCCACCAGCGCCCAGCCATAGGTGACCAGCCATAATTAGAAAGTGTTTGTGCAACCCCGTTAATATACATGGTATTGACAGTTCCGTTACTTGTAATAACCACAAAATATTTTGTTCCTGCAACTATAGGTGTAGTTGTGCCTGCAGCAACGCCCACATTGCCTGGGCTTACAGCACCGCCATTAACAATTATCTGCATTTCCATATACATATTTGTTGCATGGTAGTTGTTATGTCGCCTTAGCGATATTCCTACACCAGATCCATGCGGAGAAGTTGTTGTTGTGCTGCCCACGCCCAGAATTGACCTATTACCAACAGCGGCAAGGGCAGTATCAGCCTCCATCCAGAAACTGATACTGCCAGACTGGGCGGAGATCTGTGATGGCATGGTGGTAGTATGTATGCGCTCATCTACCCCATTAAAGGCCAGTCTTTTCGGCCCTTTCAAACATACAGGGGTTACTTCCGCGTCATCTTGAGTGAGGACGGTATCCATGCGGACGATGTCATCGGTGCCGCTGCCCCAGAACTGGCAGTGCATGCAGAGTTTCATATCGGCGCCGGTAACGTTGTCGCTGCGGCCGAACACCACAATGTCATCGAACGCGGCATTGGCGGGAAGCGGCGTTACAGGAGAAAAATAGAATCTGCGAGGAACATCATTGGCATCGTAATTCAGCGCGGAATACGTACCGCTGCCCGCTACCGCATCATCAGCCACACCATCCGGAACCCTGAAATTCAGCCCGCTACGGTCG
>JAMHZE010000200.1:0-3724 GCA_035909535.1 Rickettsiales bacterium
AACGAAAGCAGAAATATTAATCCCGGAAAGAACGAGAGCAGTGCCAGAAACGCAAGGTAACCTGCATGCTCCACGCCGTCATCGTTCAGCGTCTGCCTTCCGGCCTTATAAAATAGTTTTATGAATTTAAATGTTGCCATAGGCCATGCATAGCCTTTTAGGCATAAAAAATAAACAATAAAAAACCCCGGCATTTACCGGGGTTTTTATTAAGCGTTAAGTCGCTAGGCTTGAGAAGAAATTTTGTAATCCAGAAGCTTTGAGCTTGAGCATACACTTAGCTATGTAATAGCGGAAAAGCGCCCGCAGATTCAAAATTTATCCCAAGCCTAGTAGACTTAGAAGCCGCCCATGCCGCCCATAGCGCCCATATCAGGCATGCCGCCACCACCGTGGCTGTGGCCTTTTTCTTCAGGGGCGTCAGCTATCAGTGCTTCGGTTGTTATTATAAGCGCCGCTACAGAGCTTGCGTTCTGAAGTGCGTTACGAACAACTTTCGCAGGGTCGATGATACCGGCTTCAAATGCGTCAACATATTCCATGTTCTGTGCATCAAAGATGATAGTTTTCGATTTAGCTTCTTTGATTTTGCCTGCAACAACAGCGCCATCAACGCCGGCGTTCTCAGCTATCTGACGAACAGGAGCTTCAAGAGCGCGACGAACAATGTTGATACCTGCGCGTTGAGCTTCGTTGATGGATTCAAGCTTCTCAAGGCTCATTGCAGCGCGAAGAAGAGTAGAACCACCACCTGGAACAATGCCTTCCTCAACTGCTGCACGTGTAGCGTTAAGAGCATCTTCAACGCGGTCTTTGCGTTCTTTAACTTCAACTTCAGTTGCACCGCCAACACGAACAACAGCTACACCGCCTGCAATTTTAGCAAGGCGTTCCTGTAGTTTTTCTTTGTCGTAGTCAGAAGAAGTGTTCTCTATCTCGTTGCGTATCGCAGAAGCGCGACCTTCGATAGATTTCTTATCACCTGCACCGTCAACAATGGTAGTGTTGTCTTTATCAACAACAACTTTCTTAGCGCGACCAAGGTCTTTAAGCGTAACGCTTTCAAGTTTATCACCAATATCTTCGCTGATAACACGGCCACCTGTAACAATGGCAATATCTTCAAGCATAGATTTACGACGGTCGCCAAAGCCAGGAGCTTTAACAGCGCATACTTTCAGGCCACCACGAAGTTTGTTAACAACTAAAGTTGCAAGGGCTTCGCCTTCAACATCTTCAGCTATTATCATAAGTGGTTTGCCGCTTTGTGCTACGCCTTCAAGAACCGGAAGCAGAGGTTGCAGGCCGGTAAGTTTTTTATCGTAGATAAGTATGTAAGCGCCTTCCAGTTCAGCAACCATTTTATCTGGGTTGGTGATAAAGTAAGGAGAAAGGTAACCGCGGTCGAATTGCAGGCCTTCAACAACATCAAGTTCAAACTCAAGTGTCTTACCTTCTTCGATAGAGATAACGCCTTCTTTACCAACGCGTTCCATAGCTTCAGCCAGTTTCTGGCCTATTTCTACATCGCCGTTAGCAGAAATTGTAGCAACCTGTGCTATCTCATTTTTGTCTTTAACTTTTTTGGAAGTTTTCTTGATGAAATCGACTGCAGCAACAACCGCAAGGTCTATACCGCGTTTAACATCCATAGGGTTAAGGCCGGCAGCAACTGCTTTCGCGCCTTCATGAGCTATCGCCTGTGCAAGTACGGTTGCAGTAGTAGTGCCGTCGCCCGCGATGTCGTTCGCTTTAGAAGCAACTTCACGTATCATCTGAGCGCCCATGTTCTCGAACTTATCAGAAAGCTCGATCTCTTTTGCAACTGTTACGCCGTCTTTCGTGATGCGCGGAGCGCCGAAAGATTTAGCGATAACAACGTTACGGCCTTTTGGCCCAAGCGTTACTTTTACTGCGTTAGCAAGTTTATCGATGCCGGAAAGGAACCTTTCGCGAGCTTTAGAGCCGTATTCTATCTGTTTAGCCATTTTTATTCTCCATTAGTAATTTGATATAAAATTAAGCAGCTTTCGCTTTTTTGCCTTCTTCAATAACGGCAAGTATGTCGCTTTCTTTCATGATAAGCAGGTCTTGCCCTTCATGGTTAACTTCAGTGCCGCCCCATTTTGCGAATAGAACGATATCACCTTTTTTCACATCAAGAGGGATGCGTTTTTCGCCGTCTTCGTCCCATGCGCCGTTGCCAACTGCAACAACCTGGCCTTTCTGAGGTTTTTCCTGTGCGTTATCAGGAATTATAATTCCGCCTTTGGTTTTTTCTTCAGCTTCCAGTCTTTTAACCAGAATGCGGTCATGAAGTGGTTTTATGGTCATGTTATCCTCCGTTTTTTGTAAATTCTGAACGTAAATAGTATTCGGGCAAAAAATGTCAAGATGCTGCTCATAAATGCCCTAAAACCTATGATTGCGGGCGTTATACAAGGCATTTGCCTGTAAGGCAATATATAAGTGGTATATTTTATGTCCGGAAGTACTACAGATTAATGAACATAATGCTTAATATGGTTATGGTACATACCAGATAAGAGAATATAACGGCCACTCTTAGCCCCATGCGGTATGCCAGCTGGTCCATATTAGACTGCGAATTCAGCTTAAGCATTTCAAAAGTAAGAATTTTATAGGTCTTCTTGGCGTCGTTGAAGCCGAATACGTCCTTTCTTATCATTTTTGGGTCGCTTATCGTGCTGAACATACGGTTCAGGTCACCCGCAGATGTTGCCGCATCCAGATTGGCCGTAACACTCTTTCTTATACTATTGCTGTTGAATTTTTCCGTTACCGGCGTAAGGGATTGCCGCAGCCACGATGCAATGCCGGGCAGCTTATCTATACCGGACTTTTGATGCGCAACAGCAAACATGGCCGCCATTTTTAGCGCCATATTCTTGTTGAAGAACGGATATTGCTGCAATGGTTTTATGCGTATCGGTTCTTCTATTCCGGCGTGGCAGCATATATAGGCGGTAAGGTGCTTGTCGTTATCTATCTCTTTGCCGTTAAGCCTGCCCTGATTAAGCGCGGTAAGCGCGCCCGCCAGTGTTACAGAATACGTATTTTCCAGCAGCGGAGAGAGGCACGGCAGGTACGGGTTAAGCTCGTACAGGCAGCGTTCAGAGCCGAATCCCGGCTCGTTCCTGCGTATATATATCTTTATCTTCTTAGGGTTCCAGCCAAGTGCTGAAGGTTTGTACGGGTCCTGATTTTCCTGATGGCTTATCCAGCCTTCAATAAAGCCAAGGTCAAGCGCAACGCTTAAGTTATTTATATTGGTAAGGTCATTCTTAAAAAGGCAGTAGGCGAACAGGCTGCCCAGCCCATCAGGATGGAACGACACATCTTTATAACGTATCGGGCCTTCTTCATCCAGCAGGTATATAACGCGTGCCAGTTTTTCATCAGGTATAATTATTTCGGTCTGGTCGCTTCGGGCCATCAGTATAAGGCGTTTTTCTATATCAGGTACACGTGATATCTGAGAAAGCCAGCGGGTCAGATCTATCAGTTTCAGGTTCTTTTTTGTGGATCCCCAGTTCTGGAACATTACATAGGCCAGATATTTCGGGCTGAAGTAGTCAACATTATCGAACTGGAAAGAAGTTGATGTCTGGCGGTGAACGCGTGATTGTGCCGGTACAGCGGCTTCCCTGCGTTGCCAGCCTATCACCTGTTTTGCAAGCCAGCGTTCCTTATTCTTGTCGTG
>JAMHZE010000201.1:0-7827 GCA_035909535.1 Rickettsiales bacterium
CAGTGAATTGCGGACCGAACTGGCTATCGGAGCGGATATCATCGGAGCTTTCGATATACGCGATGCCCGGGCTGATAACGCCGCTGATATCACCCATTGTCCAGACGTGGTCGAAGGTGAGGGCGTGATCTTGCGAGGTGGTTATGTTGGTTGTAACTTCGTTATCATTACGGCGGCCACGGAAGGAGTAGCGCGCTGTCCAAGAATCGTTGATGACCTTTTGCAGGTTTAGGCCGGTAGAATATGTATTGGCCTTTGTTATGCCCAACTCATCATTAAGAGTGGTGAAGGCGCCATCTAACGTGCCGCTGAGGCCGTTAACAGTACCAATTAACAGAGGGCCGCTTAAGCGTGCGCCGTATGTATCTTCCAGCAGAGGGTTAGGAGATTCCATCTCGGATTCTATCTGCATCTGGTAACCAGAGAGGCGAAGGCCGTTAGAGAAACGCCAGCCGATATTGCTTTCCATCATGCTTTGGTTAGGCGTTATTACTGCGCCCGCAGGACGGTAATGCTTGCCGTAGCGCTCGTAAGACATGCTGTAATCTAGCGGAGAGCGGCTGAAGCCACCTATGCGGCTGAATAAGCCGTTATCGAATTTGTTCTCGTAGATATTGGCAGGGTTTGTTGTATCTGCCAGATCGCCGTAGAATGCGCCTATTTCAGCTTCTGCGGAAAGGGACTGGCCAGCGATATCAAAATCTGTCGCGCCTGCTATCGTTGTTACGTTCTGCGCAAGATCCTTTACGTTAAGAGCGGAAGCCTGCTTGAAATTCTGTACGCTGTTGATGAGGATGGAGCCTTCGGCCTCGTTCTCGAACAGCCATGAGAAACCTGCATAGATGCTGTCGTTAACATCTATATCGCGGTAAACGCCCTGGTCAAAACCGGCGAGTACGGAAACAGATTGCAGCCATGCGGCATCATCGCCACCCGGCTGGAATTCTATCATAGCGCCCTTGATAGGAACCTGTAAGCTGCGCGGCGAGAATGATGCGTAGATATCACCTAGATCCAGCGCGTAAGGAACGGAGCCTTCGCCATTTTCATAAGAGATGGAGAATTGCTCGACCGTAAGGTTTTTATACTGGCTGCGGTAATCTGACTCGTTGGCGAGTAAAGAAAGACGACCGGATATGTTTTTATACTCGCTGAAATCTTTCCTGAAGAAGCTGTTCATGGCAGAGTAATATTGCCCGCCCGTAGACTGGTAAGGGCTGGCCGCCTTGTTGCCGTGTGTTTGGTACGTGCTGGCATCGAAAGTGATGTCGCCGCTGAATGTCCAAGGGGTTTCACCTTCGGCCATGGTGAAGTTCTTCTCTTCGGCTTTTTCAGCAGTAAGGGAATCTATTGCTTGTTCGATCTCCTGCGAGGTAGCTTTTTTAGAAGCCGTTGCAGATGTTGCAGCCTGAGCCGGATTGGCCGCAAGCATGGTGGTTACCATTAAAGAAAAGGCAAAAGAAAATTGAAGGTTTTTCACAGACTAGCTCTCGCGCGTTACAAGTTCAAATACATACTCACTGGTGCCGCGCAGACGTTGCACGCCAAGGGTAGGGTCTTGGTAGAATACTTCCGTCTCTACATCTGCTGCTACAACGCTTATCACGTTGCCATCTTTACTGCGCTGGCCGAGTGTGCGAATGGCGCGGATGCCGCGAACTTCCAGTCGGGCATCATACGGAACGTGCCTTTCCAGTGCGTTTATCAGCTGGTTGCGGTTAGGGAATTTATCACCAAGGTATTTGGATATCTCTGCCGTGCCCCAGTTATCGAACACACTTTGAATGGCAGAGCGCACAAGCTGATCATCGAGCTTAAGCGGGGTATCTATTTTAGTGCTGCCATCTGCAACATCGGTGAACTTCTCAGCGTTAAGCTTGGTTTTTATCTGACGCCTTTCGCGGAATTCGCGGGCATTGGCATCTGCGGTGAGCAGGGTTGCCGCGTTAAGTAAAGCTAAAGCCAGTACCAGTTTTTTCATATGTGCTCCTGCTAGAATCTCATAAAGTTGCTGACAGAACCCGTACCTTCACCCGGGTTTACCTGATCGGAATATACGGTAAGAGTAAGGCTGTAGGATGTGCCGTTTTTGCTTATGGTTATATTATTTGGTACGCCCGAGGATTCATCTGACGAAACCGATGTAGGCGAAACTGTCCAGCCGTTATCCGGGATAAGGGTTGCTGTGGTAGGGGTAAAGCTTGTAAGCACAAATACTATATCTGGGTTAATGCCGATGCCCACATTTGCAGGGAATGTACAGGCAGTGCCATTTGCAGGCAGTATAAATGCAGCGCCGTTATTTTGCGGAGAGCTTGTTGTTCCGGAGCAGTTAGCGCCGAAAGATGCTATCATCATTCTGCGTTCAGGGTCTATAACATCGCGAACATCTTTAACCTTGAATGGCTGAACGCCACCGGCACCTGTAGGGCGAACCGAAAGCATGCGAACGGAAATAAGTTCAGAATTATTGCGGGTGATGCGCATATCTGGCGCAGGCTTAATGAATGGCGATGTGTTCGGGATAGGGTTTGCAGCAGGAATGGCCGGCTTTGCATAAGGCCTATCTGCGGCGCTGGCTGCGCCCGATAAAAGAAGTATAGCTGCTGCTAGTATCAGTGAACTGCTTCTGGCAAAACGAAACATAAAATAACTAACTTTAAATGGTGTTGGGCTTGCTTGTTCGGGGTTATGGGCCTGTATGGTTTTAGCAAAGGCTTACCAACCCTGAATTCTATTCCGTATATATATACGAAGTTTTAATATGTAAATGAAGTTTTTGAAAACCTTAATAAAATTTAATTTTATTTATTTGCGGGTTATAAAAAGAGCTACTATATCTTGGCGTAATATACACATATTGAGTTTATGCGAATCTTTCAAAGTTTTGTAGTTACAGCACTGATATCTGCAGCGTTACTGCTGCCGGGCACTGCGCTAGCGCTGCCTTCTTCCGATAAGGTTATAGATACTATCGCAAAAGTGCTGATGCTGAACAAGGATCAGATAAACGCCATCAAATTTACCATAAAAGAGCCTGCATGCGTAGGCACCATAATATCTAAAACTGTGGCTCAGGATTACTCTCTTGTGGGCTTTATCGGGGCTCTTAAAGTGACCAAGATGAGCTCTATACCTAATATGCCGCAGATGAGCGGCCCTACCTGCAAATCGTACCATCCTATTCAGCAGGCTTACCAGATAGTAGACAGGGTGGGCGATAAACTTCTGGGCAAAAAAGTGGCCGATGGCCTGCGAACCTTGCTCAGCAGCCAGATACAGGAAGGTAAGAATGAGGTTGATGCGCAGATAGCGGCCATTCCTTACGTGGGTACTATTATAGGTAACTGGGATTGTGCCTGTGCGGCTGCGTTCGATGCCCATTCTGTAGTGGAAGATTTTTTGAACGAGCAGGTTGGTACTACGGTCAGCGTGGTTAAAAAGTTCAAGGCGGGCGATGTAGGTTCTGCCGTTACCGAAATGATAACAGGCTTCGGTCCTGAGGCTGGCTGTAAACTGGGTGTTGAACTTGCTGCGGGCGGCATACCTGTGGTAAGCGATATTGCAACTGAAGTATGTTCATCTGTGCTTGGTAAAGCAGTAGATTGGGCTGTTACCGCAGTGGGGGATGGCGCTGAGGCGCTTGGCCTTGTGGGTGGCCAGCATATTCCGCCTGAGCAGTATTATCAGCAGATGTTTGCCATACATGTGGGTGCAGGCAATTATGTAAGCTGGGGCAGAGATACGCTATATCCTAAATGCTACGACTACTTTGCGAAATCTAACATGGCGAACAGCACGGCTAAAAAAGCATGCTCTCAACTGCTAGACAGATACAATAAGGAATCTGCCGGTAATATAGAATGGACGAAGTTCCAGGGTGAGCGCAGTTCTTACACTAATAAAACATTCAAGCCACTGGCAGAGCAATCTGTACATATACTGGATGCAGAGTTCCTGAAGATTAAAACTCAGGCGCATACCGAATGTATCAGCTACTTTGCGCAGGCTTACCCGCATATTAAAGATTATATTTCCGATACCGAGAAAGGCAGCCCAGCAAACTATTGCGATTATTCTACGCTTAACAAATTTTCGGGCTTTAAGGAGCCTGTAATGGATGAATTGCGTAAAAAGGCGCAGCAAAGCCTTTTATACGAGATGATGAACAAGCTTCAGCCTGCGTGTAACGTTACAAAAGACCGCAACGTGCTAAAATGTGCAATGGGCGAGCCCTTTAACCAGTGTAAGCTTCAGCTTGGCAACCCTGTTGCGTGTAAAAAATCGCTGTTCGGCGGTGGTATGGAAGTGCCGTGTTGCCAGCAGGGCGAACCGGATTTTGGTGTTCAGGAAGCTGCGGCGGCCTATGCCGAAAGCGTAGCGAAGGATATTGGCGAGCCGTTCTGCTTTGTAGATAAGGTTGATCATTATAAGATACGCTGCACGATAAAAGAGCTGCATCAGAGCTGCCAGAAGAAGTTCAACTGGCCTGAGCAGAAAGACTGCAAGCAGCAGCAGAAAGATGCCTTCGGTAAAGTTACCGGAGTGTGCTGCTCTTACGAGCCTGAGAAGTTTGAGACCATTCCGGGCGTAAAAGAGGCTAAGGCCGCGCTTACAAAGCTGAACTCCGGCCTTAAGAAAGATGAAGACCTGAACTGCAAGCTTGGCGGATCTATACTGGCGATAAGCACGGACCCAAGGGCGGTAAGCTGTGGTGCGCAATCTATAGATGAATGTAAAAAGGCGCTAGGTTCAGGTGCATGCAGCAGGCTTGGTTCCGGCTATGTTAAGGCTACGTGCTGCGAGATAGATGCATTTGCTACAAAAACAGAAGAGCTGGAATATGATATATCAACCCGCAGCAATGAAGACGAAGCGCTGGTAAAAGGGGTGATAAATAAATCCGGCGGCAACTGCTACTACGGAAAAACAGCGGATGGCAAGGAAGATAAGTTCCGCGTTACCTGCACAACTCAAGCCACCACCAAGCAATGTATTGCTGATATGGGGCGCCATGCGATGACAAGCTGCGATGCTAAAACTGCGGCAAATGGGTATGTGACATCGCCTTGCTGTATGAAGGACCCTACGGTGCTTGACCTTGTGGGTACTGTTACAAAAGAAATGGAGAAGCAGAGCACGGCGGCATTTTCCCGCGAGGATGAGAAGGTTGATCCTAGCAGCATCGGAAATAAGAATGATAAGAAATCGGGCAGGGCATCTGTAAAAGATTCTGTAGCGGCAAGTGTTGCAGGAGCAAATATTGATACCAGCAAGCCTTTTAACGTTAAGGCCGCGCCTGTAGCCACGGCACAAAAAAGAAGGCAGGGCAGCAGCGGTAAAGTTCCGGGAGTTGTGAGCATTAAAATAGTTAGTGTTAAGAGCAAGGATAACACAGGCGTAAATCCTTTCAGTGCTGTAGATGTGGCCAAGAAGATCGACCCTGCCGCAACATCTTCAGGCTCGCCTCCTGTTGTGCCTTCTGCTATTCCAAGTGCCATACCTTCTGCAGTACCTTCTGTGGTGCCGACCACTACTCCTTCGGTTGTTACTACAACCACGCCTGCAATTACAACTTCTGTACCGCCAGTTTCATCTACGCCACCATCTGTACCATCGTTCTGCAAACTGCGTCCGAACGGCAATTATTGCGGCACCGGAGCAAAAGCGCGCACAGTATATTCGTGCAATAACGGTGCGGTTGCAAGTAGCCACGAATGCTACGGCACTTGCAATAATGGCTATTGCAGCAAAGACTAGATATAGGCAGATTCAGAGCATTTACCTGCCGGCTTAATAAAAATCTAGACTAACACCACCGCATCTATATTATTTTTTCCAGACTGTATTGAGGTGAACATGGAACAGATAAAAAAACTATTCGCTGATGCAAAGCGCTGGATATGCCGCGCAGAACATAAGCAGAAGGCCGATGAGGTAAGAAAAGCGTTTACCGAGCATCCTGAGCTGGCCGGAGAAACCTATTTCGAGCATTTGTGGTTCAGTGCAAAAATGACCGTAAGGCTGCTATACACCGCATTTGCATTGTTGCTGCACGGCATTCTGCCTTTTATATGCACGCATACTGCAAGTAACCAGATAGATAAGATAAACGCCATTCTGGCCGCCCGCAGGCAGATGACGACCAAGGTTAATGATGAATAATATTTCCGGCAGCTACGATGTTATTATAGCCGGGGCAGGGTTTTCCGGTACGCTTACACTGGCCAACCTGGTGAGCAGGCTGGATAAGCCCGCAAAGATACTGGTGGCAGATGATACGCCCTACCTTTTTCGCGGCACGGCATATTCTACGGAAAGGCCGGAGCATCTGCTGAACGTGCGCGCCAAAGGCATGGGCGCTTACCCTGATGATATAGGGAATTTTTATAAATGGCTTTCTGCCCGCGGGTATAAATATGCGGAAGATGATTTTGTGCCTCGAATGATATACGGCGAGTATCTGTGCGATATCGGGCATCAGGCGATAGAGCTTGCTGCGACAAAAAACATTACACTGGAATTTGCCAAAAGCACTGTTGTGCGAACCGAGAAGAAAAATGGCGTGATAGAGGTTGAACTACGCAACGGTGAAAAGGCGGAGTGCCGCTCGCTGGTGCTGGCAACCGGCAACAAGGTTGGTGATGCCAGTAGCCCTGCCGATATAACGCCGTGGTATTATAATTTTGCGACGCTTAAGAAATATGAATCTGACCGCCCTGTTGTGGTGGTGGGTTCTGGCCTGACGGCGGTTGATACTATAATAAGTATATTTGAAAGCGGCTATGCAGGTGAAGTACTTTGCATTTCCCGCAAGGTGCTGTTTCCGTTAAGCCATACGGCTGCTGGTGGCGATAAGCCGCTGGATATAAGTGCGCATGAAGCTGAGCTTTTGAAAGCAAGGCCGGGCGGTGTGCTGAAGCTGCTTAAGAAGCTGGTGAGGAATCATAAAGAGCTTAACTGGCATTCTGTGCTGGATGGCATGAGGCCGTATAACCAGCGTATCTGGCAGGGTTTTGATAAGCGCGACCAGCTGCGAGTTATGACGCGATACGGGCTGTTGTGGAACGTGCATCGGCATAGAATGGCGCCGCAGATAGCTGCTAGGATTGAAGAGCTACGTGAAAGCGGAGGGCTGAGAACGATAGAAGGTTTTTGCAGCATTCCTGAACGTGGCAGGGTGGAGATAAATGCTGCAGGCAGCGTGATGGAAGTTTTGGCCGACCATATTTTTGATTGCCGCGGGCTTTCGCTGCGCGTGGTTGATGATGTATTTAAAACCGTTGAAGGCGTGAAATATGCCGAGAATGGTTTTGGGATTCTGGGCGATAAGGATTTTGTGATAAACGGCGATAAAGCCGCGCCGATATATGCGATAGGCAGCTGCTTTGCAGGACAGTTATTTGAGACCGTTGCCATTCCGGAGCTGCGCGTACAAGCCGCAAAAGTTGCCGAAAGCATAGCTGCTATGTTGTAAAAACGTCTGTTTTCAGGGTAATAGCTGATGAAAACCAATTTACAGCTAGACTAAAAGCCGGCAGGGCTATATAAAAAACCGACAAAAAACTAGTTCAAAACAAGGTGGTTATGAAAAAAATCATACTGGCGGTGGCTTTAGTTATCATGGCGTTTGCGGCTGATGCAGCAATGGCATGCTCGCCACAAAAGCTTTCAGCACTTAAGCAGCGCTGCAATAACGCAACCAATATAACGGCCAAGAAACTTTACTGCGGCCAGAAGAACGAGCCTCACAGCATAAAGCTGATGGGCGAAAAGAATTATAACATAAAGTAAGCAAACAATGGCAAAGAACTTCAAGAAGATACT
>JAMHZE010000202.1:0-2371 GCA_035909535.1 Rickettsiales bacterium
AATATTTCAGAATTATGCAGGTGCAGCCACACGCAGCTAACTTCCTGTTTGCTTGGGTCTGCCTGATCATACTCTATTTTCCTGTCACCGTTACCAATAAAAGGTATGCCGCCATAGCCCATGGCAGTACCATCGCATTCCGGGAAGAATCTTTGCGGGTCACGTATATCTCCCGGCACGGCCTTGTATTTTACATCAAACGCGGCAAATGCCAGTTTTATATCATTCACTGCCCGTATATGAGCGCGTATCTGTGCCTGTTTTATCAATTCCTGCCCTTGCAGTACGCCGCCTACCAGCAAGCCAATTATTACCAGCACAATTGCCAGTTCAACCAGTGTAAAGCCGTTTTTGATGGTATGTTTCATAGAAGCTGTCCTTATTATAGCATTTTTATCGTCAAAATTACACAAACATTCAAGCTTGTTATGGTTGAAAAAGGCTTTGACATGCGTTATATCTTCGCGGCATGACATATGTTGTTACAGAGAACTGCATCAAATGTAAATTCACTGATTGCGTGGATGTTTGCCCGGTAGATTGTTTCTACGAGGGTGAGAACATGCTCGTTATCAATCCGGATGAATGTATAGATTGCGGTGTGTGTGAGCCGGAATGCCCGATAGAGGCTATAAAGCCGGAATCTCCGGAGCTTGCCGAGTGGGTAGAGCTTAACCGTAAGTATTCAGAAAAATGGCCTAATATAAACCAGTCTAAGGAACATCCCGCAGATGCCGATGAATGGAAAGATAAGCCGAACAAGCTCGCCCAGCTTTCAGAACTTCCCGGCGGTTGATAGGCTATACGCCCTTTCCAAAGCCACCGCGTTCACCAAGATTATCCGTAAACTTCATACTTGTCTGCTCACCCGGCTGCGCGCGTGGAGAAACATATGGTTTATTTCTATAAGTGGCGTACAGGGCTTGATTATCCAAAGTTTCAGCACCGCGTTTTATACCTTCTTTAAGTTGGTCACCTATATCCGGTGCTGTTTTTTCCAGATGTTCATTTAGCTTCGTAATAAAATCATCGCTGTTAAAGCTTATACGGGCGCTAAGGCGGTTACCGTTCCTGGTCTCTTTGCCCTCGGCCAGTTTTGTATCTATTGCTCCTGCTGCTATCTCCAGAAGGCGTGCTGCCTTATGGCTTATGCTGTTTTCTGCAACATCGGTTATTATCCTTTTAGAAAGTTCGCGTGCATCAGCTTTGATATAGCCGGATATCTGGGCCATCTTATCTACAGCTTTAGATGGGTTGAAGGCTAATGCGTTTATGTTAGAATTCGGCGCGATCTGATTTGAAGTTATCTCTTCATATTTTATGGCTTCATTGAAATAATTTTCAATGAACTTGCCAACAGTGTTATCTACGGTGTTTATTACCATAGTTTTTCTCCCTAAATTCTGCTTCATTATATCACAAAAAGGTTAAAAAACCATTAATGCCAGATGTTTATAGCTATCCGCCTGAAAACAAGGGGTTTTTATGACAGGCAAGGGGCGTTTTAACGCTTCAGGCCCATATATATCAGTACCGGTGCAGATATATAAACAGAAGAATAAGTACCTACAATAACACCAAATATCATGGCAACTGCAAAGCCGTTTATCACATCTCCGCCGAATATTGCCAGAGCGCTTGCCGTAAGCACTACCGTACCGCCTGTCATTATTGTTCTGGCAAGGGTTTCGTTCACGCTTAAGTTTATCACATCAGATGTCGGCAGCGCCTTGTACTTGCGGAAGTTCTCACGGATACGGTCATATATCACCACCGAGTCGTTTATCGAATAGCCCACAACGGTAAGCACCGCTGCAACCGCGGTCAGGCCAAATTCCATACCGGTGATAGAGTAGAAGCCGAGAAGTACAACGGCATCATGCACCAGCGCTATAATACCGCCAAGGCCGAACTGCCATTCAAAGCGGAACCACAGATACGCCATCATTGCCGCAAGGGAAAGCCCAAGTGCAATAAGTGAGCCACGGATAAGTTCCTGCCCAACAACCGCGCCTACGTAATCTATCTTCCTGTATTCTACTGCTTCACCGTAAGATGATGTGATGCGTTGCTTAATATCCTCCACCAGCTTTTGCTGCTGAGATTCATCGGCCACCTGTAAGCGTATCAGAATATCGCGCGGATCTGCAAATGCCTGAAGGCTAACATCACCGTATTCACCCGTGTTTAGCATGCGGCGTAGTTTTTGCAGGTCTGCATCGGTCTCGGTGCGAGCCTCTATCACTATACCGCCGGTAAAATCGATACCGAAGTTAAGCCCTTTGGTAGCAAGCAGCCAGCCTGTGCCAAGTATAAGCGCGGCAGATACGGCAAAGCCGATAAAGCGCTGCCCCATGAAGTTGATGTTGAA
>JAMHZE010000203.1:0-1233 GCA_035909535.1 Rickettsiales bacterium
AAGAGGCGTTGGGCTAAGGCTTGATTCCGACGGCAAATTCAGCCGCACCGAACTGTTCGGCATTGACAATAAAATGGATGACGGCAAACCAGGAACAGGCTCTGTCCGTTCTATACAATTGTATCCTGTAAGAAGATGCTTCGATACTCCGGGCTTTTTCCCTAATGATGCATCACAATATACTATTACCACCGAAACAGCCGGGCCTCTTAGTGGAGTTGAGAAGTCCTGTGACCCGGTGTTCAAAATAGATTAGAGAAACCCGCTACCTGTTAGAGCCACCAATACCAGTGCCGGATTCCAGTGTTGTGAAGTGTTTTTCAACCATAGCTTTGTTTTCAAGCGCAAATTGCTTTAACATACCGACCATTGCATGAACCTCTTGAGCAGATACGTTGCGCCCTTCACTGCCTTTGTGGTGCATGGTAAGCAGCTCTTTTATTCTGGCATCATCATCTTTACCGGCAATATTCTTAAGAGAAAGACGGCAGTAGCGCTCGGCCTGCTGGCAAAGCAACTGGCCGGTGGAAAGAGAAGTATCTATTTTCATATCCTCACGGAGGAATTTATTCAGCGTTTCGAGTGCCTCTCGCTTTTGTTCCTGCTGACGGGTGTGAGATTCAGTATTACCACTGGTAAAAAATGTGCCGGAGAATGATGACATGACCGCTACCTCAACCTACTATCAGAATTACGACTTGTATTCACAGCGTTGTGGTTGAATGGGTCATTAACTATGCTGTGCCAGTTATTGCGCGCATATTTATGCAGCGCCGATATGGCCTCACGAAAAAAGCCCTGTTCATCAAGCTTCTCCCTCACCACGCTGGATTCTGCGCCAACGCCGTCACGAAGCGAAACAAACTCTTTGCGCAAAGCCTTTTCAATTGCAGTTTCGCTCTTTCTTACATTCTGGTGCTGAAGCTTTGCTACACGGTATACATATAAAGTGCAGATATCTGCCACCTTGCCGCCCTCTTCCACATTCAGACCAACCTGTTGCAGCAGATCGGGAATATTTCTAGCAAAACGCGGACGCTGCGGAATAGGCTGCCGTGCCTTTTCAGCCAGCTGTTGTAGCGTTGGCTTTTCATTATTACGATGGGCAAAACGGCCTTGATGTTCTGTTCTCATAACTTTCCATTCTGAATGGCAAAGAAAAAAGATACCAAAACCTCAAGCCATTACAAGGCTTTTCAGATGAATTTTAAAGTGGTGCCGCCTGAGGGATTG
>JAMHZE010000204.1:0-3095 GCA_035909535.1 Rickettsiales bacterium
CTTTTTATTAGAATACTTTCATGAGCGGAAAACCATATATACTTGTAGTAGAAGATGAAGAAGCGCTGGCGCTGCTTATTCGCTACAACCTTGAGAAAGAAGGCTATGAAGTGCGCGTTTCGCAAGATGGCTCTGCTGCTATTGATGCCGTTGAAGAGCGCATACCAGATCTGATGGTACTGGACTGGATGCTACCTGAGATGAGCGGAATTGAAGTTTGTGACTATTTACGCAAAGAACCTTCTACCGCCGATATACCAATTATAATGCTTACTGCGAGATCTCAGGAGACCGACCGCCTAAAAGGCTTTGGCACTGGCGCAGATGACTACATGACAAAACCTTTCTCGCCGAAAGAACTTGCTGCAAGGATAAAGAGCGTGCTGAAACGCGCCAACCCCGCCCTGGTAAATAAAGAGGCCAGCTATGGTGGCATTACCGTAGATAACAATCGTAAAGCAATAAATGTGAATGGAAGGAAGCTGGAACTTTCTCCCCTTGAATACGGGCTGCTTGCCTACCTTGTAACAAAACCAGAAAAGGTTCATTCCCGCGAAACGCTGCTGCATAACGTATGGGGCAATATGGGCGAAGTGGAAAGCCGCACCGTGGATGTGTGCGTACGCCGCGTGCGTGCAGAGCTGCAAAAGGCAAGCCCTGGGCTGGACGATATGATAAAAACGGTTCGCGGAGAAGGCTATCTACTTGAAAAATAACCATTAATACCAGCGAGCACAACCTTCCGAATACCTTGCAAATCTGCGCTTTTTAGAGTATATTCTACCTCTATGGCAAATAAAGATACATTACTGGAACTGCGTGAACTTAATAGCGACAACGAAAAACTTGTCGCAAGTATCAATGGTACTATCGCCCGCATAGAAAATTTCGGGGCATTGCGTCAACAGATAGTGGAAAGGCGTGTTGATACGGCGATAACACAGGTTCTTGAAACACGGAAAGTTGGTATTGAGATACTGCCAACACAGGCTTACAAAACCAGATAATAACTACTGAACCGAAGCTATTTTTTTCAGCTCTGCGGTGATCTTCGGATTAACCTTCTTCACAGAAAATGTATTATCCTGCGGCAACCCGCCCGTAAAATACCTATATAGCAGCAGCGACGTAAAGAAACTTCCCGCCGGGCTTGGCGCAGTACCATCCTTAGCATAAAGAGCCAACTTCTGATTCTGCTTAAGCGCATATTGCCAGTAATCTCCCGCAGGTATAACAGATGCGCCTATCTGAGATGCAAGCTTTGCTGTTTCCTGCTTTATAAGCGCATTCATATGCTGAGGATTGCGTAGAATTTGTGCGTATTGAAGATCTTTATACCATTTGGAACCCAGCTTAAAAGACCAAGGCTGGAGCAACAGCACCTGCGCACCTACCGCCCTTACCTCTGCTGAGAACGCCTGTACAGAAGCAGTTGTAGAGGCAATAGAAGATGCATCTACCGCCCAGAGAGGCTGCTCTTGCAGGATAACATAAGTCCATTTTTCAGATCTTATAAGATCACGGGCTACTCCATCATTCCACGCACGGGAAAGGCTGCCTCCCGCAGGCGCATGCACCTTTACTTCCACACGAAAATCCGGAGCTTCTGCTGCATTAGCCATCTGACTGAACATATCCGGCATATCATTCAACGAGATATATTCATTACCGATAAAAAGTACCTTCATTGCAGGCAGCGAAGCAAGACGTGCCTCGCTCTCGGCGGCAGTAGTAGCTACCTTCTGCTGCCTTTCTTCAGCAGAAGGCTTTTCTTCACCGATGATCTTTTTGCCGAACATGACACTGACTATTACCACCATCACAACCCCGAATATTATCATCTGGGTTCTTTTCGACAAATTATCCATCATGGTCTTTCCCTCTTTTTATTTACTACTGACGAGGCTTATGCGTTCCTCGTAGCCGGCAAGTTTGTTAAGCGCATTTATATAGGCCTTTGCCGAAGCAACGGTTGTATCAATGTCAGAATCTGTACCCGTAACAACTACGCCGTTGGCACCGCGCAGACGAACAGAGACCTCTGCCTGAGAATCTATGCCCTGCGTTACCGCAGTTACATCATACAACAGTAGTTCTGCATTAGTGGCAGTTACCTGCTTTATGGCCTTGAAGATGGCATCTATAGGGCCTTGGCCAGTGACATCGGCGCTTTTTTCCACACCGTTGATGAACAGGCTGACATGAGCCTTTTGCGGGCCTTTAGTACCGCAATGAACATCCATGCCGCCGAAAGATATACCATTGCCCTGCCCGCTTTCTTTGGCAGAATCGGAAACAAGCGCGATGATATCGTCATCGAATACTTCCTTCTTTTTATCAGCGAGATCTTTGAACTGCTGGAACAGCGAATCTACATCAGCATCTTCCACATGCAGGTGAAGTTCCTTCAACCTGTCGCGGAATGCAGCACGGCCTGAGTGCTTGCCCATTACCAGCTTGTTGCGGCTCAGGCCAACGCTTTCCGGCTTCATTATCTCGTAGGTTTCCGCGTGCTTGAGAACGCCATCCTGGTGGATACCGCTTTCATGCGCAAAGGCATTTGCACCAACTATCGCCTTATTGGCCTGAACGTGCAGGCCGGTGACGTTAACTATCATTTTAGAAGCGCGCATGATGTATTCGCTTTTTACATCGCATGTATATGGCAGAATATCACGGCGGGTCTTTAACGTCATCACCACCTCTTCCAGAGAAGTATTACCGGCGCGTTCACCTATACCGTTTATAGTACATTCTATTTGCCTTGCGCCAGCCTGCATTGCTGCGATGGCGTTGGCAACTGCAAGGCCAAGATCGTTCTGGCCGTGGAATGAGAACACCGCTTTATGCGCATTAGGAACGCTGGTCATTACTTTGTGGAATATCTGGTAGATCTCGGAAGGTATGGAGTAACCCACGGTATCCGGCAGGTTGATGGTTGTTGCACCTGCTGATATTGCGGTTTCTACCGCGCGGCATAAGTAATCCAACTCAGTGCGGGTGGCATCCATCGCGCTCCATTCTACATCCGGGCAAAGGTTGCGCGCATGCTTGACGGTCTTTTCGATTATCTCCAGCGCCTGTTCTCGCGTTTT
>JAMHZE010000205.1:0-8567 GCA_035909535.1 Rickettsiales bacterium
ATCAGACTCCTGTAGGCCATGTACAGCACTACTTTCGCCGCGTCCTTCGCTTTTTAGTAACAGGCTTGAAAACCTCTCATCGGCCAAAGCATATATCTCGCAGCCTGGCGCGGTGATGGCCGGAGGTGCGGCGGAGCTCGCTTTTATAAGATCAAAAACTGTACGTAGTTCTGCCATGCTATATATTATACACTAAAACAATTAAGAAATCGTTAACTTGGCGGCGTTGTCGATTAAAAATCTTTTATTGCTATAAAACAATATGTTGCCACAAGTTATTAATGCAATATCTTATACCATGATAAGCTTGTTTTTGCAATATAAACCCTAATAATAATTGGTCTTAATTGGGGCAAAAAGGCATGGGTAGTGATGTTGTATCTGCAACTTATATATGTCTGGAGTGCCGCCTTACATGCCGTCTGCGCAAAATGTGAACAAAGTTTTAAAAAAGTACTTGCTATTGGTTTGGGCTTAAGTTATAAAGCGCGTCCCGACTGGCGTATGTTGGTTGGGTAATTAGTGTTGAAATTAAGGCGATCTGCGGTTTTAAAGCTTCAGATTGTTGCTCTAGGAATAGGGGAGTAGCTCAATTGGTAGAGCATCGGTCTCCAAAACCGAGGGCTATGGGTTCGAGTCCCTTCTCCCCTGCCAAGGTCTGGTAACAGAAACCGGGTAGAGAATAAGGACCAACGGAACACAGCAAATTAATGCAGTGTTAAGCTATTTAACATGGTGAAAAGGTAATATGCTAGGACAAAAGATAAGAATTAAACTTAAAGCATTCGATCACAGGCTGATAGATCAGTCTGCGAGGAATATAGTTGATACCGTTAGAAGGACAGGTTCCGTATCCCGTGGCCCGATCCCTATGCCGGTTAAAAGAGAAACTTTCTGCGTATTACGTTCTCCCCATATAGATAAAAAATCCCGTGATCAATTCGAGATCAGAACTCACGCTAGGCTTATAGACATTATAGATACTAATCCACAAACTCTGGATGCGCTCGGCAAGCTCGACCTTCCTGCAGGCGTGGAGGTATTTGTTGAAGTGATGCAGGAGGCTGCGTAGTAGTTATGACAAAAAGAACCGCTATATTTGCAAAAAAACTTGGTATGACCCGCGTATTCAGCGAGCAGGGCGACCATATTCCTGTTACTCTGCTTGAAGTATCGGGCAATCGTGTAATCAATATCAGAACTAAAGAGAAAGATGGCTATACAGCCGTTCAGCTTGGTTTTGGTACTAAGTTAGCAAAAAAAGTTTCTAAACCTCTGCGTGGCTATTTCGCTAAGCAGAAGGCAGAGGCTGCTGCTGTATTGAAAGAATTCAGGGTGTCTGAAGATGCTCTTCTTCAGCAAGGTGATGAGCTTCTTGCTTCTCACTTCGTTGTTGGTCAGAAGGTAGATGTATCCGGTGAAACTCTTGGTAAGGGTTTTGCGGGTGTTATGAAGCGCCACAACTTCGGTGGTCTTGAAGCTACGCACGGTGTATCTGTTTCTCACCGTTCTCACGGTTCAACTGGTCAGCGTCAAGATCCAGGTCGCGTTTTCAAAGGTAAGAAAATGGCCGGTCACATGGGTACTAACCGTACAACTATCCAGAACCTTAAAGTGGTTATGGTAGATGAGGCTAAAGGCCTGATAGCGGTAGAAGGTGCTGTTCCTGGTTTTGCCGGCGCGGTACTGGAAATAAAAGATGCTGTTAAAAAACCTTTCTTCAAAGATGCTCCGGTTCCGGGTTCTGTGAAAAAAGGCCAGGCGACTCAACAGCAGGCGCAGCAAGAACAGCAGCAACAGGAGCAACAACCTGCTGCACCAACCGAGCAACAGTAATATATAATTGAGTTATTTTATGAAATTAGATGTTCTTACATTGGATAACAAGGCAGCGGGCGCGATAGAGCTGAATAAAGATATATTCGGTCTTCCTGTTCGTGTTGATATCCTTCACCAGGCGGTTACTTGGCAGCTTGCTAAGCGTCGTGCTGGTACGCAAAAAGTTAAAACACGCTCTGAAGTGCACGGTACTACTAAAAAGCCTTTCGCTCAGAAGGGTACTGGTAATGCGCGTCAGGGTTCACTTAAAGGTCCTCACCAGCGCGGTGGTGGTGTTGCTCACGCAATGGCTCCTCGTTCTTACGAGTACAACCTTAACAAAAAAGTTCGTGTGAAGGCTCTTAAAACTGCTCTTTCCCTGAAAGCTGCTGAAGGTCTTCTTAAAGTTATCGATACGGCTGTAGTTAAATCTCCTAAAACTTCTGAAATGAGACAAAAGCTTTCTGCTATGGGTCTTGAATCTGCTCTTATCGTTCGTGGCAGTGCAGATAAGGACGATTTCTCTAAAGCGATCAGTTCTATAATCAAAGTAAACGAAATACCGCAATTCGGTCTTAACGTGTACGACATCCTACGCCACGAGAACCTTGTGTTCACTAAGCACGCGCTAGATGATCTGCAGAAAAGGCTTGAAGCGAAATAGTATAAAACAGGTATAATTATGGTTAAAGAACTTAAAAGTCTGTCAGTGATAAAGCGCCCGGTGGTAACGGAAAAGTCTACTTTCCTTTCTGCTAACAACCAGGTTGTGTTCATGGTAGATAACTCTGCAAACAAGCCGGAGATCAAGGCTGCTGTAGAAGATATATTCGGTGTTAAGGTAAAAGCTGTTAACGTAGTTAACACTAAAGGCAAGCAGAAGGTATTCCGCGGCCGTCTAGGCAAAAGAAGCGGTTTCCGTAAAGCCATTGTAACGCTGGAAGCCGGTCAGACAATAGATATCACTTCAGGAGTTAAATAATCATGGCACTCAGATTCTACAATCCTACAACACCTTCTTCACGCGGTCTGGTACTGGTAGACAGAAGCGACCTGCATAAAGGCGCTCCTGAGAAAAGCCTTACCCGTGGTAAAGTTGCTTCTCATGGTCACGATCACAGTGGTCACATAACTTCACGTTTCCGTGGCGGTGGTCATAAGCGTAAACTTCGTACTATAGATTTCAAGCGTCGTAAATTCGATATGGAAGCTACCGTTGAGCGTATCGAATACGATCCTAATCGTACTTCTCACATCGCTCTGATAAAATATAAAGATGGCGAACTGGCTTACATTCTTGCTCCACAGCGTCTTGCTGCTGGCGATAAGATTATATCAGGCCAAAACGCGGATATCAAACCAGGTAACGCAATGCCAATGAAGAACATACCGGTTGGTACTGTTATTCATAACGTGGAAATGAAACCGGGTAAGGGCGGTCAGCTTGCTCGTTCTGCTGGTACATATGTGCAGCTTACCGGTAAAGATTCCGGTTACGCGATACTTAAACTTCAATCTGGCGAGATACGTAAAGTTCCTGCTGAGTGCATGGCAACTATCGGTGCGGTTTCTAACCCAGATCACCAGAACCAGGTGTTCGGTAAAGCTGGTCGTACCCGCTGGAAAGGTAAGCGTCCTCACAACCGTGGTGTTGTGATGAACCCGGTAGATCACCCGCATGGTGGTGGTGAAGGTAAAACTTCAGGTGGTCGTCACCCGGTATCTCCTTGGGGTAAATGCGCTAAAGGTGGTAAAACTCGTGATCCTAAAAAGGCTTCATGGAAGATGATCATCCAACGTAAAAAGAAGAATAAAAAATAAGGTATAGATATGGCAAGAAGTTCATTTAAAGGTCCGTTCGTAGATAAAAGCCTCCTGAAAAGGGTGCTTGCATCTCAAGGTCAGCCTTCTCACAAGATCATAAACACATGGTCTCGCAGGTCTACAATAATTCCTGATTTTGTTGGTCTTACACTTGGTGTTTACAACGGCAAAACATTCATTCCTGTTGTAATAAAAGAGGAAATGGTGGGTAAAAAACTCGGTGAGTTTTCTCCTACACGTACATTTAAAGGCCACACTCCTGCTGATAAAAAGGCTGGCGCGTAATAAGTTTACTTAAAGGTATATAGTTATGAGCAAACAAAAAACAAAAAGACCGCTTACGGACGCACAGGCGATAGCTAAGCTTCGCAGCTTGCGCGCTTCTCCACGTAAGGTAGAGCTGGTTGCCGGCCTTATCCGCGGTACTACTGCGCAAGATGCACTTACACAGCTTTCATTCTCTAAAAAGGCGGTTGCCCGTCCTATCAAAAAGCTGCTTCAGTCTGCTATCGCAAATGCTGAGAACAACCACAACCTCGATATCGACAGGCTGTTCGTGAAAGAAGTTCGCGTTGGTCGTGGTATCGTAATGAAAAGATTTGCAACTCGTGCCCGTGGCCGTTCTGCAAAGATCGAGAAATTCTTTAGTAACGTTTCAATAATCTTGGAAGAAAAGGCTAGCTAGTATGGGTCAGAAGATAAATCCGATAGGTTTCAGAATAGGCGTTAACCGCACTTGGGATTCAAGGTGGTTCGCTAATAAGAAGAACTACGTCACAAAGTTCCACGAAGATGTTAAGATAAAAAAATATCTTGAACTTAAGCTGAAAGAAGCTTCTGTAAGCAAAATCATCATCGAACGTTCTGCTAACAAGGTTCGTGTTACCATACACACTGCTAAACCAGGTGTTATCATCGGTAAAAAAGGTGCTGATATCGAAGATATCAAGAAGCAGCTTGCTCAGTTCACTAAAGACGAAACTGCTATCAATATAGTAGAAGTTCGTAAGCCAGAGATAGATGCGGCAATAATAGCGCAAGGTATAGCTCAGCAGATGGAGCGTCGCGTTTCTTACAAAAAAGCAATGAAGCGTGCGATACAATCTGCTATGAGAATGGGCGCTGAAGGTGTTCGTATAAACGTTTCAGGTCGTCTGAACGGTAACGAGATAGCTCGTATGGAATGGTACCGTGAAGGTCGCGTTCCTCTACACACTCTGCGTGCAGACGTAGATTACGCAAAAGCGATAGCTAAAACTACTTACGGCGTACTTGGCGTAAAAGTATGGGTTTATAAAGGTGAGATCCTTGCTCACGATCCTTATGCACATGAAAAACGTGCTACGGGTGTTGCAAGGAAGGATAAAGAAGCAGCTTAATAGAGAGATATAACTATGTTAATGCCAATTAAAACAAAGCACAGGAAGGCCTTCAAAGGCAGGATAAAAGGCGAGGCGAGGGGTGGTTTCACTCTTAACTTCGGTGATTTTGGTCTGAAAAGCATGGATCCTGATCGTATCACTTCCCGCCAGATAGAGGCTGCGCGCCGTGCTATCACCCGCGCTATGAAGCGTCAGGGTAAGCTGTGGATACGTATTTTCCCTCATACTCCGGTTACCAAGAAGCCTCTAGAGGTTCGTCAGGGCTCCGGTAAAGGCGCTATAGAATTCTGGGCAGCTAAAGTAAAGCCTGGCACTATAATGTTCGAACTTTCAGGCGTAAGCGAGGAAGTTGCGAGAGAAGCTTTCACTCTTGCTGCTGCAAAGCTGCCGGTGAAAACAAAATTCATAAAAAGGCAATATTAGGTAATTGGTATGAAGTACGAAGATCTTAAAGGTAAATCGCAAGACGAGCTGAAAAACCTTCTGCTAGATGGCAAGAAAGAGTTATTCAACCTGCGCTTTCAGCGTACTACCGGTGAACTTGAGAAAACTCACAGGTTCAACGAAGTGCGTAAAGATATGGCGCGTATCCAAACTTACATCAATTCCGGTGCTGATATAGCAGCCGGCGAGCCAAAGAAAGTTGCTAAGAAAGCAGCTGCCAAGGCAAAAAAAGAAAAGGCCGAAAAGCCTGCTAAGAAAACAACCAAAAAGAAAGTTGCGTAAGCAAATATAGGAGAACTTAAGTTATGCCAAAAAGACTTCTACAGGGTGTGGTTACCAGCGATAAAGGTAATAAAACCGTTACCGTTCAGGTAGATCGCCGCGTTATGCATCCGGTGTACAAAAAGGTAGTTGTAAGGTCGAAGAAGTTCTTCGCCCATGATGAAGAGAACCGCAGCAAGGTAGGTGATAAGGTTACTATACAGGAATCTCGCCCTATCTCTAAACTTAAACGCTGGGTTGTAGTATATAAGTAAGGTTGAAAAAGGGGTGTTTTTAGTGTATAAGAGCGCTCCGAATAAAAGGTAAAGGTTATGATAAGCGTAGAAACAAGGTTAAAAGTAGCAGATAACTCCGGTGCTAAGGAGCTCCGTTGCATTAAAGTACTGGGTGGTACCGGTATCCGCAGCGCATCTATAGGTGATATCATTGTGGTATCCATACAGGAAGCTACTCCACGCGGTAAAGTTAAGAAAGGTGCCGTTCACAAAGCAGTTGTTGTTCGCACCAGGAAAGATTTCAAGCGTGCTGATGGCAGCTCTATACGCTTTGACACTAACTCAGCGGTTCTTATCGATAAGCAGAACGAGCCTATCGGTACCCGTATATTTGGCCCAGTAACCCGTGAGCTGCGTGCTAAAAACTTCATGAAGATAATATCACTGGCTCCGGAAGTATTATAATTACAGGTAATGAAAATGGCTAAAGCTAAAGAAGTAACAAAACATAGCAAAAAATTCCGCCTTAAGAAAGGTGACAGGGTAAAGGTCCTCACCGGTAAAGATAAAGGTAAGGAAGGCGAGATACTAAGAGTTATCAGGGAATCTGACAGAGTTGTTGTTTCCGGTGTTAACGTAGTTAAAAGACATACTAAACCAGGTGCCGGTGGTGCTGGTGGTATAGTAGAGAAAGAACTTTCAGTTCATATATCTAACGTAACTGCTCTTGATCCTAAATCAGGTGCGGCTACAAAAGTTGGTTATAAAGTACTGAAAGATGGTAAAAAAACAAGGTTTGCCCGTAAATCGGGTGAGACCCTGGCATAATAAAAACGCAAGGTAATGAAAATGGCTGAAGTAGCAAGGTTACAAAAAGAGTACAAAGAAAAGATAGCTCCGGCGCTTACCAAGCAGTTCGGTTACAAGAACCCTATGCAGGTTCCTAAGCTGGTCAAAATAACCATTAACATGGGTGTTGGTGAAGCTCTTAAAGATTCTAAGGCGCCAGAAGTTTCTGCTGCTGAACTTACGCTTATAGCGGGTCAGAAGGCTGTAGTAACAAAGGCTAAAAAATCTATCGCGGTGTTCCGCCTTCGTGAAGGTATGGGCATTGGCTGTAAGGTTACCCTGCGCGGCAAGAGAATGTACGAGTTCATGGACAGGCTGACAAACATCGCCCTTCCAAAACTGCGTGATTTCCGCGGTCTGAACGATAAAAGCTTTGATGGCAACGGCAATATATCCTTTGGCCTGAAAGAGCATACCATATTCCCAGAACTTCAGTCCGACAGGGGTGATGTATCTAAGGGTATGGATATTACTATAGTTACAACGGCAAGGAATACGGAAGAGGCGAAAGCTCTTATCTCCGGCTTCAATATGCCGTTCCTTAGCAACCAACCGCAACAATAATTAACGAGAGTTACAATGGCTAAAAAATGTTCACTTGAAAGGAATGCCAAGAGAAAAAGGATGGTGAAGGAGTTCGGCGGCCGTAGGCAGAAGCTGAAAGACCTGATCATGGATAAGGAAACTGCACCTGAAGTAAGGTTCGATGCGGTAATGAAACTTACCCGCCTTCCTAAAAACTCTGCGAAGTCTCGCCTTCGTAATCGTTGCGAAATAACAGGCCGTCCTCGTGGTTACCACAGAAAGTTCGGTATCTGCAGGAACATGCTCAGGGAAATGGCTCAGAACGGTCAGCTTCCTGGCGTAATTAAATCAAGCTGGTAGGAGAGTAAAACATGTCTTTCAATGACGCTACATCAGATATGATCGCAACACTTCGCAATGGCCAACAGGCTCACATTGCGCAGGTAACGGTTGTATCAAGCCACCTTAACAAATCTGTTCTGCAGGTTCTGCAGGATGAAGGTTTCATCAACGGCTTTGAAGAAGTTGAACTAAGGAAAGGTATCAAAAAGGTTAACGTTGACCTTAAATACTTCCAGGGTCAGCCTGTTATACGCCAGATAAAGCGCGTATCTAAGCCTGGTCGTCGTGTTTATTCCAATATCGGTTCCCTTAAAAAGAACTTTAACGGTCTTGGTCTTACAATTGTATCTACGTCTAAAGGCGTGCTTCCTGATTACGAAGCTCGTAAGATAAACGTAGGTGGCGAAGTAATATGTGAGGTATTCTAATGTCACGTTTGGCTAAAAACCCTATCGTTGTTGCAAAAGGCGTTGAGGTAAAACTCAATGGCAACGAGATATCTGTTAAGGGCGCTAAAGGCACTCTTACTGAAAAGCTTCCTGAGAGCATCAAGGTAACTTTTGCTGATGGCAAAGTTAGCTTCGCTCCTGCGAACGAGAACAGCAAAGATAATAAAACCAAAGCTCAATGGGGCTTAGCATGGGCGCTTGTGCGTAACATGGTGGTTGGCGTAACAGAAGGCTACACTAAAAACCTCGAGATCGAAGGTGTTGGTTACAAAGCTGCTGTTCAGGGCAAGAACCTGAAGCTGAACCTTGGTTTTTCTCATGATGTTGATTACCCGATACCAGCTGGTGTTGAGATAAAAACTCCAAAACCTACTGAAATAACCATCTCCGGCATCGATAAGAGGCTGGTTGGTCAGGTGGCTGCGGAACTGTACGCG
>JAMHZE010000206.1:0-15000 GCA_035909535.1 Rickettsiales bacterium
ACAGCTTCATCCCTGGCTTTGAAGACCAGCTGGTAGGCAGCAAAAAAGGTGATGAGAAAGTTGTAAAAGTAACTTTCCCGAAAGAATATCACTCTAAAGACCTTGCCGGTAAAGCGTCTGAATTCAAAGTAAATGTACATGATGTTCTGGAACCTGCGGAAGTTGAGCTGAACGATGAGTTCGCTAAAAAACTTGGCCAGACAGATATGGCAACTCTTAAAGGTCTTATACGTAAGAACCTGGAGCAGGATGCTGCAGATATGTCCCGCGTGCTGATCAAGAAAGAACTTTTTGATGAGCTTGAAAAAGCTGTGAAGGTTGATCTTCCGGAGCGTATGGTGGAAGGCGAGCTGAACTCTATAGTAGAGCAGATAAAAAGATCTTCTGATTACGGTCACGACCACGTTCATGATGATAACTGCGACCACAGCAAAGATGATGAAAAGCTGCGTAAAGAATATGCAAAGCTTGCACGTCGTCGTGTAGCTCTTGGCCTTCTGGTAACCAGCGTTGCCGAGAAAGAAAAGCTGAAAGTTTCTCAGGAAGAGATCAACAACGCCCTGATGCAGGAAGCGTACAGATACCCAGGTCAGGAAAAGCAGGTGGTAGAATTCTACCGCAGCAATCCTCAGGCACTTTCCAGCCTCAGCGGTCCGATAATTGAAGAGAAAGTAGTAGATCTTATACTTACAAAAGTTGGTACTACTGAAATTTCCAAGGGTCTGGAAGAACTCAGGCAACTAGTGTTGGAAAACAACAAGGAATAATTTTTTCCTCTCGTCACTTGCAGAAACTGATATTGGTGTTGATATTATAGGTATGATGCCTTCTTTTGGTATCAGTTATAATTTATTTTTTTGCAGGTGAATATGTTTACAATGGATAGAAGAAGAAACAATCTGGTTGAGGATATCCTCAATAGCGGTCATGCGGGCAGTATCGCCCCAACCGGGGATCTCGTGCCTATGGTTATAGAGCAGGATGGTCGTGGCGAACGCGCTTTTGATATTTTCTCCCGCCTACTGCGCGAGCGCATTGTTTTCATCAATGGCGGCGTGCATGATGGCATGTCATCGCTGGTGGTGGCTCAGCTTCTTTTCCTTGAGTCTGAAAACCCGGATAAAGATATCGCAATGTATATCAATTCCCCTGGCGGTGTTGTTACAAGCGGCCTTGCAATGTACGATACAATGCAGTTCATCAAGCCAGATGTTGCAACAATATGCTTAGGTCAGGCTTGTTCTATGGGTTCCCTGCTGCTTGCAGCCGGTGCCGCTAAAAAGCGTTTCTCTCTACCTAATTCCCGCGTAATGATCCACCAGCCTTCCGGTGGTTTCCAGGGTCAGGCTACAGATATCGAGATCCATGCTCGCGAGATAATGGAGCTTAAAAAGCGCCTTAACCAGATATATGTTAGCCATACCGGCCAGAAGCTTGCTACGGTAGAAGCGGCTATGGAGCGTGATAACTTCATGGATGCCGAGGCGGCCAAGAAATTCGGCCTTATCGACGAAATAGTGGCAAAAAGGACAGATGATAAGAAAAACGACAAGAAGTAATCTTGGCGTTCTTTGAAAATCATTAAAAATATGTTAATTTATAAGTTAAGACTATACTAGGTGATTTAAGATGGCAGACGATAAAGATAACAGTACGTTATATTGCTCATTTTGCGGCAAAAGCCAGCATGAGGTTAAAAAGCTCATAGCGGGCCCTACCGTATTCATATGTAATGAGTGCGTGGAACTCTGTGTGGATATCATCCGCGAAGAGAACAAATCCACCCTGTCTATCGAATCTCATGGCGGTGTGCCTAAGCCATCGGCCATTAAAAAGGTTCTTGATGATTATGTTATCGGCCAGGAAGCTGCAAAACGCACACTTTCGGTGGCTGTACATAACCACTATAAGCGTGTTGAACACGTTGAAAAAGGTGGCGAGCCGGAAATAACTAAGTCTAACATACTTCTTGTTGGCCCTACTGGTTCAGGTAAAACGCTTTTAGCGCAAACTCTTGCACGTATACTTGATGTCCCTTTCACTACCGCAGATGCTACTACTCTTACAGAGGCCGGTTATGTGGGTGAAGACGTTGAAAACATTATCCTGCGCCTGCTTCAGGCTTCCGATTATAACGTAGAGCGTGCTCAGCGCGGTATCGTTTACATCGACGAGATCGATAAAATTTCACGTAAGTCTGAAAACCCATCTATCACACGAGATGTATCGGGTGAGGGCGTTCAGCAGGCACTTCTTAAAATACTTGAAGGCACAATGGCCTCAGTTCCTCCTCAGGGTGGCAGAAAGCATCCTCAGCAGGAATTCCTGCAGGTTGATACTTCAGGCATACTCTTCATATGCGGCGGTTCATTCGCGGGCATAGAAAGGGTAATTGCAAACCGTACTCATGGTTCTTCAATCGGCTTCAATGCAGAAGTGCATAACAAGCACAACATAGAGAACAACGAGTTATTCTCCAGAATGGAGCCGGAAGATCTCATCAAATTCGGTATGATACCTGAATTTGTTGGTCGTCTGCCTGTAATAGCTACGCTGGAAGAGCTTTCTGAAGCTGCGCTGATACAAATCCTTACAGAGCCTAAGAATGCTCTTGTTAAGCAGTATCGCAAGCTGTTCGAGATGGAAGGTGTTGACCTGGAATTCAAGCCGGCGGCTCTTTCTGCCATTGCCCAAAAAGCCATCAAGCGC
The DNA here is from genome assembly GCA_035909535.1 of Rickettsiales bacterium. Taxonomy (GTDB): domain Bacteria; phylum Pseudomonadota; class Alphaproteobacteria; order Rickettsiales; family UBA8987; genus JAMHZE01. The sequence goes on from JAMHZE010000206.1 coordinate 2,710, forward strand.
AAAACAGGTGCTCGTGGCCTGCGCGCGATAGTAGAAGGTTCTCTGACAGACCTGATGTATGATATCCCAGACCGCACCGATATTGAAAAGGTAGTGGTTGAGGAAGCTTGCATTACAGAAGGCAAGAAGCCTAAAATAATACTCGCGGATGCTCCTAAAAAGAAAGAATCCAAGAGTAAAGAGGTTGTAAAATCAGCCTAAGCTACCTATACTACCGCTATGGATAATAAAAAACTCAGTTCGGGCATGTACCCTGTTCTGCCGTTACGCGATATAGTCGTGTTCCCTGGCATGATAGTCCCTCTTTTCGTGGGTCGTCAAAAATCCATTAATGCGCTTGAATACGCGGTGGAGAACAAATCTCGCCTGCTTCTGGTTACTCAGCGTGAGGCTTCTAACGATGATCCTACGCCGGAAAGCATTTACCGTGTTGGTGTTCTGGTGAACATACTTCAGTTGCTAAAACTGCCGGATGGCACTGTAAAAGTGCTGGTGGAAGGCAATCAGCGCGCTGAGATAAACTACTACATCGATAACCCGGAATATTTTGAAGCGGAAGTTTTCCATTTAGATGAATCTCACTCTGGGATCAACGAGGTTGAGGCAATTACACGTTCTGTTGTCACCAGCTTTGACAACTACATCAAGCTGAACAAAAAAATACCTTACGGCATTATTGCAGATATTCAAAAGTTAACCGAGCCTTCTTTAGTAGCAGATACTATTGCTACGCATCTGGCCCTTAAAATATCAGAAAAGCAGGAGCTGCTAGAGCTGACAGATGTTGCAAAGCGCCTTGAAAAGATTCTGGAATTCATCGAGCGCGAGATAGATGTTCTTAACACCGAGCGTAAAATACGTTCCCGCGTTCGCACGCAGATGGAAAAATCCCAGAAGGAATATTACCTGAACGAGCAGATGAAGGCCATTCGCAAAGAGCTGGGCGACGAAGACGAGAAGAATGAGGTCGCAGAACTTCAAAAGCGCATCAAAGAAAGCAAGCTCTCCAAAGAAGCTTCTGAAAAAGCGATGAGCGAGCTTAAAAAACTTAAGCAGATGAGCCCGATGTCAGCGGAAGCAGGCGTTGTACGCAATTATCTGGATTGGGTTCTAAGTCTGCCTTGGGGTAAGCGCAGCAAGCTGAATAAAGACATCGATAAGGCGCAAAAGGTCCTCGATAAAGACCACTACGGCCTCGATAAAGTAAAAGAACGCATAGTGGAACATCTTGCCGTACAGCAGCGCTCTAAAGAAATGCGCGGCCAGATAATATGCTTCGTTGGCCCTCCGGGTGTTGGTAAAACCTCGTTGGCGCGTTCCATCGCAACTGCAACCGGTCGTGAATTCGTAAAAATATCCCTCGGTGGTGTACATGATGAATCCGAGATACGCGGTCATCGCCGTACCTATATCGGTTCTATGCCTGGTAAGGTTATCCAATCGCTTAAAAAATGCAAAAGCTCTAATCCGGTATTCCTGCTGGACGAGATAGATAAGCTCGGCCGTGATTTTCGCGGTGATCCTGCTTCAGCCCTGCTGGAAGTGCTTGATCCGGAACAGAACAAAAACTTTAACGACCACTATATGGAAGTAGATTTCGATCTCTCCGATGTAATGTTCGTTACCACCGCAAATACCATGAACATGCCTCGTCCCCTGCTGGACAGGATGGAAGTGATACGCCTTTCCGGTTATACTGAAGAGGAAAAACTGCACATTGCCCGCCAGCACCTTATTCCGCGCGTTGAAAAATCGCACGGTTTCAAGAAGGGCGAGCTGACCATAGATGATGATGCAATGCTGGATCTTATCCGCTACTACACGCGTGAATCCGGTGTTCGTAACCTCGAGCGCGAGATATCAAAGCTTGCTCGTAAGGCAACTGCACGCATCGTGAAGAAGAAGGAAACCGAAATTCACGTTAACCAGGCAAACCTGAAAGACTTCCTCGGCGTGCGTAAGTTCGACCATAACAAAATGGAAAAAGACGACCATGTTGGCGTTACAACAGGCCTTGCTTATACAGAGGTCGGTGGTGATCTTCTCCCTATCGAAGCGGTAATAATACCTGGTGGCAAGGGCAGCATAACCCTAACCGGCCAGCTGGGTGATGTAATGAAGGAATCTGCTTCGGCGGCATGGAGTTATGTCCGCTCACGCTGCTACGATTTCGGCATCAAAAAGGAAAAGTTCCTGCGTAACGATATCCACATTCACGTGCCGGAAGGCGCAACGCCTAAAGATGGTCCATCTGCAGGTGCGGCAATGTGCAATACCATAATCTCTGCGCTTACAGGCATACCTGTGCGTAAAGATGTCGCCATGACAGGTGAAATTACCCTGCGCGGTATGGTAACGCCTATCGGTGGCCTGAAGGAAAAGCTTCTTGCGGCTATCCGCGGCGAGATAAAAACCGTACTGATACCGGAAAAGAACGTGAAAGATCTCGAAGAGATCCAGAACGAGATAAAAGGCAGGCTGGAAATAATTCCTGTAACAACGGTTGATGAAGTGGTAAAATACGCTCTTGCGCAGCCGCTCAAACCTCTTTCACAGGAAGAGATCCAGCAGGATACCGCCGCCATTGAGCGTGCATTCTTCGGTAAATCATCTGAAGGTGAAACGGTAGTTAAGCACTAATTGCTAAGTACTAATAGTTAGCTTTAATTATCAAACTCTTCTTCCGGCAGGTTGGCCTCTACCACGCCTTTGGCAACATCCACTTTCGGGAATGAACTCTTGGTAAAGGCAACAAGCTTGTTCTTCTTCTCGGGGTTTTTAAACTTTATCTCTAGTATATCGCCCGCGCCGTAATCTTCCATGGCGGCAACCGTGCCTATCTCTATCCCTGTGCCGGCTTCCACAACCTTTAGCCCAATAATATCTGCGTAGTAGAACTCACCCTCAGCAAGCTGGGGCAGGGCGGTCTTATCAATGAATATCTCTTTGCCAATAAGTTCTTCCGCCAGCTCGCGCTTACGCAGGCCTTCAATATCTATCACGGCAACATTGCCTTTTACAAAGTTAAGCTCAAGCTTCACCTGTTTGCCATCTATGTAAAACTCTTGATAGTTCTCAAAATTCTTAGGGTTTTCCAGATGCGAGAATACCTTAAGCCCACCGCGAATACCGTGTGCGCCAACTATCTTTCCGGCTGATATAAGATTCTTATCTGTCATGTTCGTCCTGATTTTTTGCAAAAAAATACCCCGCATTTGCGAGGTATCTTTTCTTGTTATTTATTCTGGCACTAAGCTGCAGGAGTCTCAGCAGGTGCTGCTTCAGCCGGAGCTGCTGCCGCTGCTGCTTCAGCTGCTGCTGCCGCTTCTTCGGCTGCTTTAGCTGCTGCTTCAGCTTTAAGCTTTGCTTCAGCCGCTGCTTTTCTGCTGGCTATGCTTTTATCTCTGCGCTTAAGAACTTTTTTCACGATAGCGTTATCATTAGCTATGCCCGCTTTAGTGATAAGCAGTGCAACTTTCTCAGAAGGTGTAGCACCAACAGAAAGCCAGTACAGAATGCGTTCGACGTTTAATTTTATCCTTTCAGGATTTGTTTTATCCATTAGTGGGTCATAGGTGCCCACCTTTTCAATGAACTTGCAGTCACGCGGAGATGTTTCCGGAGTAACTATGAATCTGTAGAACGGACGATTTGTTGTACCGCCGCGTTGAAGTCTTATCTTGGTTGCCATTTCAATAACTTTTTCATTTTAGTAATAGGGAAGGCCTATTTAGCCCATTGCATCACGCAAGTCAACACACAAATCACCAAAGATCAGTATCGCTGAATATCCAATGGTATATGCGAAGAAATATAAAAAGAGCTATAAAAAACAATGCCATAAGTATAACGACATCTAAAGCATCCAGGTTCTGCGCCCAATGCAGGCAATATTTCAGATTGTATACACCGTAGCAAAAGTCAAGCATAACCTTATGAATTATATATGTTTATCAATAAATATCGCAACCACGAATATCCATACCAGTACGCATAGGCCAAATATCACTATACCGGTAACTATCTGCATCTCCGGAGAAATGGAGTTCCAGAACCATACAAAGCTGTCCCAGTCCTTCACATGTTCTATTTTATCGAAATAACTACCGAAACTGATCATTATTTCTTCTCCATTACTCTGTTTCTGGTCTCATTAACGGTTATTTTACCTGCTTCTGCATCTTTTAGCAAGGTTGTACCTGCGCCCACTATAGCGCCTTTACCAACCGTAACAGGAGCAACCAGAGCTGAGTTAGAGCCTATAAACGCGCCGTCCTCTATTTTTGTATTATATTTTGAAGTGCCGTCGTAATTGCAGGTTATGGTGCCTGCGCCGATATTCACATTACTGCCCAGCTCAGCATCGCCGATATAGGAGAGGTGGTTAACTTTAGAACCTTTTCCGATGCGCGATTTCTTTATCTCTACAAAATTCCCGATGCGCGATTCATCTTCCAGTATGCTGCCCGGACGCAAGCGTGCATAAGGCCCTACAATCACATTGCTACCAAGCTCACAATCTTCCAGATGGCTGAAAGATCTTACCTCACAACCGCTGCCTATTTTCACTTTGCCTTTAAATACCACAAAAGGTTCTATCACCGCACCTGGTGCTATCTCCGTTTCTGTGGAGAAGAAAACAGTATCCGGCGCTGTCATGATCACCCCGTTATCCAGATGATGTTTTCGCAGTTTTGCTTGTAAAATATTTTCTGCCATTGCACGCTCCTGCTGAGAATTAACTCCCATAACTTCATTTTCTTCCGTGGTAACGGTTTTGCAAGCATAACCGGATTTTGCAGCTATGCCAACGGCATCGGTAAGGTAATATTCGCCTTTGCTGTTACTATTTCCTATGGTGTTCACTATTTCTGCTATCAGTTTTCCGTTGAACGCCATCACGCCGGAATTGCACAATGTTATCTTTTTCTGTGCTTCACTTGCTTCTTTAAACTCCACTATCTCTTTCAGTTCATTGCCAGTAACCACCAACCTGCCATACTGGTTTGGGGCAGATGTTTCAAAGCCAAGCACACAAACAGCCGCTCCCTGCTGTACCAGTGCCGCCATTTTCTCTACCGTATCCGCGCTTATAAAAGGCGTATCTCCATACATTACCACTACTGTGCCATCAAACTGGCCCAGTTTCTCAAGGCAAAGCTTTACCGCATGTCCTGTTCCAAGCCTTTCTTTCTGTATAACTATATCTGCGTTCGCATTTTTCTTTTTTACCAGCGCTGCCACTTCCGGCATATCGTCAGAAAGAACCGGTATAAGTTTCTTAGGGCTAAACTTCATGCTTACATTCAGCACATGTTCTATCATCGGCACGCCTGCGACCGGGTGCATAACTTTCGGCAGGTCGTTCTTCATGCGTGTACCTTTGCCTGCCGCGAGTATCAGAAAAGCTAGTTCTTTACTTATATTGTTCATGAATATATCATTGTTGCTGTGGAAACAGCCTTATACATATTACTGCCGATACTGGCAATCAGCATCATTGCTACAATATATTTCTTCTCCAGATGGCAGAAAGTGCAAGCAGAACTTGCTGCTCAGGTAAAAACCACCTCAGAATTCGAGATGAGGGAGCGTTTAGCGCTACAATCCGTTGAGTCGATGAAGGTGCAGATGGATAACTGGGAACATGCCAAGCAGGAGCATATGAAGGCTGCGCAGGCATCTATGATGGAAGTTACTTCAAAGCTTTCCAGCAAGCTGCTGGATGACCACAAACGAGAGTCAGAAGCGGCTAACAAACAAGCGGAAGAAAAGGTGCAGAAGACGACCGCAGATCTGCAGCAGAAGTTCCAGACCGTGTTCGAGAAGATGAAAAGCCTGAACGACAGGGTGGAAGAGTCTTCTAAAACGGCTGACCTTATCCGTAACTCACTGCTTTCTCCGCAGGGTGCCGGCAAGCTTACCGAGATAACGCTCGAGAATATTCTTGCCAATTCAGGCCTTGTAAAAGGAACGGATTATGACCTGCAATATACAGTGAATGATGAAGATGGTCGGGTGCAAAGGCCAGATTGCGTCATATATCTTCCGCATGATACTGCCTTGGTGGTAGACTGTAAATCGTCGAAATTCTTCATTGAGGATGATGCAGTAAGTAACGACCAAAGCCTGAAGCAAACCCTTAGCATTCACTTGAATAATCTTATCTCTAAAGACTACCGCAAATCTCTGGAAAGAGATGGCCGTGCGGGCAGGGTGCTGCACACTGTAATGTTCCTGCCGAGTGAAGTGGCGGTAGAACGTATTCGTCGCATTGACCCATCCCTGCTGGATAAGGCGCAGAAGAATAATATAATAATCACCGCTCATGCGGGTCTTATAACTATTATCTCGCAGGTACGTTTATATATAGAGCAATATCGTCAGGAGCAGAATTACCGCCATATAATGGATGAGGTACAGATACTCATGGATGGCGTAGCCAAAATATATTCCGATTTCGCCGGTATCGGCAAAGCGCTGAGTGACGGCCTTGGCCGCTATAACCGCCTTAGCAACAGCTTTGATCGCAAGGTGTTTAACCGTTTGAAGAAGATAAACGCCCTTGGTCTGACAACCCCAGCCACAGAAGGCCTAAAATCCCTACCAAGATATGATTTCGTGAAGGCTGATGAAGCTCCTGAACTCAAGGTTGTAGGCGAAGATTAGCTATATCTAAAATATGAACTAAATCCGAACAGAAATCTTAATAAATTGTTCGAATATGGTGCGTTCATATGCTAGTATCTCTCTAGTATATTCGGCGTCAGCGATAAGGAGTGCTGGCTCTGTATAGAAGCATTTTTGTAACGGTTATGGTCATATCTTTGCGGTTGCATGCAAAATTTGTTGATATTGGCTGTGTATTTGTGCAAAACTTGCGATATGGGATTTAGTTACTAAAACACAAGGAGTCAAAATGAAGAATAATAAAGGTTTCACACTGGTAGAGCTGGCGATAGTGCTAGTGATAATCGGCCTACTTGTCGGCGGCGTGCTGCAAGGTCAGGAACTTATCCGTCAAGCACAGATACGTAACGTTCTTGCTCAGCTAAGAGATTTTGACGTTGGTGTTAACACATTCCGTGCAAAATACGGCGCTAACGCACTTCCTGGTGATTTCGCTCAGGCGGCTCAGTTCAACCTGGATCATCCTAACCTAGATAGCGCTTCAGGTGAAAACGTTTCAGCAACAGCTAACACTGACAACAATGGTGATGGTGATGGCCTTCTTGATGATACTGCAGGCGCTGCTACACTAGCTACTGTTAGTGGTGAAATATACAATTTCTGGGTGCATCTCAGCAATGCCAGCCTTGTTAAAGGTTCTTTCTCTCAAGCTACTCCTAATGATGATGTAGGTACTGCTTATCCTAGCACGGCTGTTGGTACAGGTGCTCTTGCACTTACAGATAACGGCGGCAGAGTATTCTATGTGATCGGTGTTGCTTCTGAAGCAGCAGATCTTGCTGATGTCGCTGGTCTTCAGCTTACTCCTGAAGAAGCTTACTCTATAGATAGTAAAGCTGATAACGGTGAACCTAACACTGGTGGTACACAAGCAATAGATGATTACACAGCAAGCTTTGTGTTTGACACTACTATAGCTGCAAGCTCTACTGGTTGCGTAACTGGTACAGCTCCTGCACAAGTGTATAACGTATCTAACGGTGGAAAAACTTGCACAATACGTGTACGTGCTTCCAGCTAATAACTGGTTGTAAAGTAATATAGGAAAGGGCCGGTTTACCGGCCCTTTTTTTATGTGCAGTTTTAGGCTTACTTGTACTGCTATGCTTTGAGATTAATAGAAGAGAGGGGGCTTAATAAGGCTTTTCTTTGTCGCGCTGATCGCCACGGCCTTCAAACGGGTTTTTGGTCTTACGCATTATAATGCGAATAGGTACGCCCATAAAGTCAAACTCCTTATCGGCAGAATTCTTTAGGTAGCGTATATAGCTGTCTGGTAGTTCTTTCAGGTTGCTGCTGGTAAATATTGCAAAGGTAGGAGGGCGTGTTTTTACCTGTGTTATGTATTTTAGGCTTACGCGCTTGCCGTTAGAAAGCGGCGGAATATTGATCTCCACAGCGTCCTTAAGCCATTTATTCAGCTTACCGGTAGAAATACGCATATTCCACGCATTATATACCTTCAGCGCTGTATCCAGAACGCGGTCAACATTGTCGCCTGTCAGTGCCGATGTGAATATTACCGGGCAGTATTTAGCCTGAGAGAGCGAAAATTCCAGCTTTTCTTCCAGCAATGCCTTGAACAGATTTCTTTGCTGCTCGTCTGCTGCGTCCCATTTATTTACAACAATTATAAGTGCGCGGCCTTCTTCCAGTATCATGCCGGAAAGGTGCAGGTCCTGCTTATCTATGCCCAGAGTTGCATCAAGTACCATCAGCGCAACGTTTGCATATTGCAGCGCTTTCATACTGTCATCAACCGACATCTCTTCAACAAACTCATTGCGCTTCATGCGGCGGCGTATACCTGCGGTATCCACCAGTCTTATAAGGTGTTCGTTATGCTTCAGGTCATAGTATATTGAATCTCTTGTGGTGCCGGAGAAGCTGGACTCAATAGAGCGCTTCTGGCCTATCATAGAGTTGAACAGGGTAGATTTACCAACATTCGGTCTGCCCAGTATGCATATCTGTAGTTCGGTTTTTTCCTTGTCGCTGTTATCAACAAGGTTAAGAGCGTGCTCTTCCGCCAGTTCGGTAATGGCAGAATATAGCTCGCCAAACCCTAAGTTATGCTCGGCAGAAACCGGCACAGGCGCGCCAAAGCCAAGCTTATAGCTCTCCATAATGCCTGGGGCTTTCTTATCGTTCTCGCATTTATTCACCAGCATCACGGTAGGTTTGCTTAGTTTGCGTACCATGCTGGCAAAATGTCTGTCCATAGTGGTAACGCCTTCGCGCCCGTCTATGGTCATCAATATCAGGTCGGCTTCATCAATGGCTATCTGTGTCTGCTCCATCATCAGCTCTTCCAGGGTGCCGGTCTCGGCTCTTTCCAGGCCTGCTGTATCTATCAGCGTAAATCTCAGGTCGCTTATTTCGGCAATACCTTCCTTGCGGTCACGCGTAAGCCCCGGTTTGTCGTGTACAAGAGCGTCCTTTTTTCCGGTAAGGCGGTTGAATATGGTAGATTTACCAACATTCGGTCTGCCTATGATAGCTACTTTAAACATTATAGATGCCTGAATTTCTGATGCTTCGGTATATAGTGAAAAAGCCCTGTTGTAAAATCCTAATATTTCGGATAAATCAGGGCTTAATAACAGGGAAAGACCATGAAGAACGAAGTCCGCATAGCTCTGAATAACACTCAAACCTCGCTTGATACCATAACGAGGTGTCTTTGACCCCGAAAAGCTGAAGCTGCGCATTCTTGAGCTGGAAGCTACATCACAGGACGAAAACCTCTGGAATGACCAGTCTCGTGCCCAATCTGTAATGAGGGAAAAGAGCCGGCTGGAACATCTCTATTCAAAATATAATAATCTCTACGCATCTTACCGTGATAATCAGGAGCTTCTTTCCCTTGCCGAATCCGAGAATGACGATGCCAGCATCGCCGAGACAGAATCCGCTATTTTCACGCTGGAGGAGGATGTAAAGAAGTTTGAGATAGAGTCCCTGCTTACCGGCGAGGCTGATGCCAACAACGCCTTTATCGAGATACATAGCGGCGCAGGCGGCACAGAAAGCTGCGACTGGGCCGAGATGCTGATGCGTATGTATCTGCGCTGGGCTGAAAAGCAGAAATACAAAGTAGAACTTGTGGATGAATTGCGCGGTGAGGAGGCCGGCATAAAATCTGCCACCCTCAAAATAACCGGTATGAATGCCTATGGCTGGGCGAAAAGCGAAAGCGGTGTTCACCGTCTGGTACGAATATCCCCGTTCGATTCAAACGCCAAGCGCCATACATCATTCGCAAGTATCTGGGTGTATCCGGAAGTTGATGATACTATCGAAATTAAGATTGAAGAAAAAGACCTGCGCATAGATACTTATCGTTCGTCAGGGGCAGGGGGCCAGCACGTTAATAAAACCGAATCTGCCATACGTATAACGCATATACCGACAAATATCGTTGTTTCTTCTCAGGGTTCACGTTCTCAGCATAAAAATCGTGCCGAGGCGTACCAGATGTTGCGCGCGCGTATGTATGAGGTAGAGCTGCGTAAGCGCGAAGTCGCTGCCGCCGCGACCGAGGCCTCTAAAACAGATAATAGCTGGGGCAACCAGATACGCTCATACGTTCTCCATCCATACCAGATGGTGAAAGATCTCCGTACAGGCCATGAAACCTCTGATACAGATGGTGTGCTAGATGGCAAGCTAACAGCCTTCATGAGTGCCTGGCTCTCGGGCATAAGGGTAGATTAATTAAAATCAGAAAAATTTTGTCGATATCAACCAAATCAAATTCTTAATTTGATTTGAGGTTACAGATCTACAAGGCTAGCTTTTCTACTGCTAATAAAACAACTTCACCGTCATCAGTTTCTTTTTCTTCGCATCTTACAATTGTGCCTGGTAAAAATTTCCAAACTTCATCCTCCGGGTCATAATCAGCGGTTGGCAAAAGTTTATATAAGTCGTTTCCTAAAACTTCTGCCTGAGTTGGTCGCCATGTGTCTGTGCCTTCTTCAAGAAGTTCAATGTAAACTGTTTGTGTATTTAAATTCCTGTTCATAGGCATCTCATTTCAGCTTTGGTCGTTTGAATCCTGATTTACTTATCTGCAAAATTTCCTTTGTTTTATCATCTCTGACAACATACTTTCCATTATATTCATAACGGGTTGCTGTATTACCTGAGTTTACATTATTGGGTGCTTTGAAGCTTTTACCTTTTCTAATTGTAGTTGTGATGTCTTTGTCTGTCCAGCCGCGATTCCTTAACTGATTTTGCCATCTGGTTGAAGATTTGAATTTTCCCAATTTCCAGTTTGATGCGTCTAGCCTTCTTGCTATTGCCCGTGCCCTCCATATTCTATATGCCCGGCCAGCAGGGTGCAAGGCTAAGGCTGCATCTAATAAATAACTATCATCTGTTTCACCGGCATCAAGCGCTGGTTCTTTGTTGCTGTTAGGTTTTGGTTTATCTGTGCCGCTACTTCCCCCCCCGCCGCTCCATTGGCCTCATTCGGAGGAGCCTGCCGGGTGGCGGGGCTGGTCGGGGTTGAAGCCTGCTTTCGGCTCATACTGCCACAGCATTAGTTGCGCTTGTGCAGCTTCTATCTCCCTGCGCAGCGCCGCAAGCTCAATACGGGTTTCCTTTTCTATCTGTGCTGTTGGTTTGTATAGTTCAAAGCGTTTCATGCCGCCATGATACGCTGGCAAACAAACGCCCGGAAGTGGTACATTTCCTTAAAGTAAAAAATACTTTTTGCTTTTTAAATGTATTTCAAAATTTTTTGACGAGCCGCTCTCTAGAAAAATTTTGTCCGTATAAAAACCACTTTAAAATAAGCAAAGCGTTTTTGAAGTGAAGCGGAGCGCTATAGCTCTTTCTGGAACAGAACCGTATCAAGCCACTGGCTGAACTTAAAGCCAACCTTTACAAGGCGGCCGCGCTCAACAAAGCCCATAGATTCATGGAAGCCGACAGATTCATCAGTGCCGCCGTAAACAACAATGGCAACCATCTGCTTAAAGCCAACTTCGCGGCATTTCTTTATAACTTCCGTCAGAAGTTTTGTGGCTATGCCTTTGCGTACAAAATCCTTATGAACATAGGTAGATTCTTCAACGGTAAAGCGGTATGCGCTGCGCTTGCGGTATGGCTGCGCGTAGCAGAAGCCAACTACTTTGCCATCAACCTTGGCAACCATAAATGGCAGGTTCTTGCTCATTACCACAGAATACTGGTTAAGCATCTCATCGGCGTTCGGCGCGTTCTCCTCCAGCGATGCGGTGGTATTCTTCACGTAGTGAGAATATATGTCGCGCACCTGATCCAGGTCGGAAACTTTAGCGTCTTCAATAGTATAGTTCAGTGTCATCGTTTTAAAGATCCTTTACAGGATTAAGCAATAAGCAAATTGAGCCAAGTATCAATAATTTTTTAAAGCGAACCCATCGGTAGGCTTAAGAATCTATTTTCAGCGCTGCCAGGAAGGCGCTTTGTGGTATCTCCACGTTACCAACTTCCTTCATACGCTTCTTACCTTTCTTCTGCTTATCAAGCAGTTTACGCTTACGGGTTATATCGCCGCCGTAGCATTTTGCCAGAACGTCCTTACCCATAGAAGATATCGTCTCACGC
>JAMHZE010000206.1:20000-26501 GCA_035909535.1 Rickettsiales bacterium
CTACAATCACAGCCTTGCAGAATATGATGTTATGGTCTTCTTCTTACGCAAAGACCACAAAGTTGATGCAAAATTAAGGGCGGAGGCCAAAAAAGGCGCGTTGGTGGCCAGCAACAACTTCCCGCTCAAAACCTACCCGGAGCGCGAGATACGCGAGATATCCGATGTCATCGCCACCCGTACCATCTATTTTTACGAGCTTGAAAAATAGAGTCGTACTCACTAAACTCTGTTCATGAAACCTGTAATCCTTCCATATAAAGGCATAATGCCAAAAATTCATCCTACCGCATGCATAATGCCTGGCGCTACAGTAGTAGGGGATGTCGAGATAGGCGAATACAGCTCGGTCTGGCCCGGCTGCGTTATCCGCGGGGATGTCAACATCGTCCGCATCGGCAAGCGCACAAACATACAGGATGGCACTGTTATACACGTTACCCGTCCGCAAATAGCGGGGCAGGGCGGCCAAACCATCATAGGCGATAATATAACCATCGGCCATATGGTAATGCTGCATGCCTGCACGCTGGAAGACGCGTGTTTTGTGGGTATGAAAGCATCTGTAATAGATGGTGCGGTAGTAAAAACAGGTGGCATGGTTGCTGCCGGTGCGGTGGTAACTTACCGCAAAATAGTCCCGGCGGGAGAGATATGGGCGGGCAACCCGGCCAAACTACTGCGTGAGATGAAACAGGCTGAGAAGGATTTTATCATGCAATCCGCCCAGAATTACGTGAATGATGCCGCAGATTATCTGGATGCCGGCATAGGCAAGGATAGATGAAAATAGTTAACGCAATGTTCAGTCGTGGGCTGGGCGGTATCGAGCAGGCCTTCATAGATTACACAGAATCCCTTGCTTTACGCGGTCATGAGGTAATATGCGTTACTCGTCCGAAAGCAAAAATAAATGCCGAGGTCGCAAAACTTCAGGCGCAATACCCGGAAAAAATAGTCCTGCATAAAATTAAAGCGGCTGGTAATTGGGATATTCTGGCAAAATGCCGCCTCAATTCACTGCTTAAAAAACATCGCCCGCAAGCCGTTATCGCTCATGGTAACCGCCCTTGCGCGCTGTTCCGCACCGCCACTGTAAAAAACAATATCCCGCAGATAGGTGTAGTGCATAACTACTGGTTTAAAGATGTCCTTCGGTCAGATTTTCTTATCTGCGTCAGTTCCGATATCAGCACAAAAATAATCGCCCAATGGGTGGGCTCAGAAAGGGTGCATAAAGTACCAAATCTTATAAGAATGCAGCCAAGCCCCCAAATTAAGCCGCGTTCAAACCCTCCTGTCATCGGTATCATTGCCCGCATGGTACAGAAAAAAGGCGTAGATGTATTTATCAAGGCGCTTGGTATACTTGCTAATCGTGGAGTTGCATGTCGTGCCGTAATAGCGGGAGATGGCCCTTTACGTTACCAGTACCAAACCCAGCGCGATAACCTGCAACTGAATGACAGGGTACGTTTTTCTGGTTGGGTGCATGATAAGAACGCCTTCTATAACGAGATAGATATATTCTGCCTGCCTTCACTCTCTGAGCCTTTCGGCATAGTTCTGCTGGAAGCCATGTCGCGTAAAAAGCCAATGGTCTCTACTAACATAGAAGGTCCCGCTGAAATATTGCAGCCTGGTTCAGATGCGCTGATGGTAGATAAAGGCAATCCCACTGCTCTTGCAGATGCTCTTGAACAACTCATCAAAGATGAGGAAAAAAGCCGCACTCTGGCCGAGCAGGGTTATAATACTGCAAATAGCAGATACAGCCTTCCGGTTGTGGCCGAGCTACTGGAACAATGCGTAGCAAAAATGATAGATAAGCACGGTAAAGAAAATGCCTGAGCAATACATATCCTTAAATCGTGCGGTCATATCCGTATCAGGCGCAGATTCCATTACTTTCCTGCAAGGTATCATCAGCAATGATATCACCTTTCTGGAAAAACAGCCTTCAATATATGCCTATATATTAACCCCTCAGGGTAAATATCTGTTTGATGTCTTCATCACCCTTAGCGGGGAAAAATATATCATTGATGTCGCCGCAGAAGATGCAGAAGCCCTGATGAAAAAGCTGAAGATGTACAAGCTCCGTTCCAAGGTTGAACTTGCAGATATCTCATCAGAATTCACCATATTATGGTCACCGGCAGGTAATGGTGTGCCAGATCCTCGCTCCGCAAATATGGGCAAGCGCCTGCTCGCATCTAAATCACAGCCTGCATCGAGCGACCTCTCGCAGTATCACGCCGCCCGCGTAGAAAACAATATACCCGAAGGTGTTTATGATCTTGAGAAGGAGAAATCCTATCCGCTGCATTACCGCATGAACGAGCTCAACGGTGTTGATTACAAAAAAGGCTGCTATGTCGGGCAGGAAGTTACCGCCCGTACCCACCATCGTGGCGTTGTGCGCCGTACAACCTACACCGTCACCGCTAATTCCCCACTTTCCTCAGGGGCGGAGGTCATTTCTAATGAAAAACCGTCAGGCCGCCTGCTTACCGTTTCAGGTAACAAAGCCATAGCCCTGCTCGAAAAAGAGGTGGTAGAAAGCGGCGCTCCCCTTACAACGCTTGGAATTGCGCTGAAAATAGTGTAACAAACACTCATGTCGCTGGAAAAAGCAAAGATAGTGGTTATCAAGATCGGTTCATCATCAATGGTTGATGATAAACTTTCCCTGCGCAAAAAATGGATAGGCTCTCTGTGTAAAGATGTCGCAGAGCTCGTTTCTTCAGGCAAAAAAGTTATCCTGGTTTCTTCAGGCGCGGTTGCTCTGGGTCGTAACTTTATTTCCAGCAAATCCACCAAGCTGAAGATAGAAGAAAAGCAGGCCGCCGCTGCAATAGGCCAGCCTCTGCTGATGAAAGAATACGCAAAAGCCTTCTCGGCGCACGGCCTCACTGCCGCGCAGAGACTGCTTACCATAAACGATATCGAAAATCGTCGCTCATACCTCAATGCAAAAAGCACGTTCGAAACCCTGCTTGAAAACGGCGTGATACCTATAGTAAACGAGAACGATACCGTTGCCACGCAGGAACTCCGCTTCGGTGATAACGACAGACTTTCCGCTCTGGTCGCGCAGATGGTGCGCGCCGATACACTCGTTATCTTCTCCGATATAGACGGGCTCTACACCGATGACCCTAACAAGAATAAAGATGCCAAGCATATTGCAGTTGTAGAAAAGATAGATGGCGTAGCCGGCTTTGCAAAAGGCGTTTCATCAAGCGTCGGCTCAGGCGGTATGACCACAAAAATTCAGGCCGCACGTATCGCTGCAGAATCCGGTTGCAGCACAATAATAACCAACGGTGCGCCACAAAATCCTATCGCAAAGCTGCGTAAAGGTGCGCTTCATACCCTGTTCCGCGCGGGTGAAAGCCCAAGCAATGCGCGCAAAAAATGGATACTCAACTCACTGGTAAGCCATGGCAAACTGGTGGTAGATGATGGCGCTGCAAAAGCCCTCTCAGGTAAAAAATCGCTCCTGCCTATCGGCATAAAGCGCGTAGAAGGCAGCTTTAACCGCGGCGATATAGTCAACATTACTACTGAAAAAGGTAAGGTGATAGCTAAAGGTATATCCGCTTATTCTTCTAAAGATGCCGCGCTCATTCAGGGTAAAAAAACCGCCGAGATCGAAAAAATTCTTGGCTTCTCAGGCCGTGAGGCCGTTATCCATGTTAATGATATGGTTCTGCTTTAACGAAAGCTGCAATCCGTTAAATGGTCGTTCACCATTCCAACCGCCTGCATATACGCATACATTATAGTGCTGCCCACAAATATCATGCCGCGCTTTTTCAAATCCTTCGAAAGCGCGTCAGATTCCTTAGTAGTAGGCGAAATATCCTTCATGGTCTTCGGCTTGTTTATTATCGGCTTGCCGCCTACAAAGCCCCACAGATACTTATCAAAACTGCCGAACTCTTTCTGTATCTTTATAAATGCCAGAGCATTCTTTCGCGCAGAAAAAACCTTCAAACGGTTGCGGATTATTCTCTCGTCCTGCAATATCTTTTCCAGCTCGCTATCAGTAAGTTTTGCAACTTTCTTCACGTCAAAATTCTTGAATGCTTTCCTGTACCCTTCACGACGCTTCAATATCGTTTCCCAGCTTAAGCCTGCCTGAGCGCCTTCCAGCACCAGCATCTCAAATAAATGCCTGTCATCATGCTGCGGGCGGCCCCATTCAATGTCATGATAATGCTCGTAGAACGGCTTGTTAACACCAACCCACGGGCAACGTTTTATGTTAGAGGAGTTTTTCATATAGAAGTGGCGGGGATGACGGGGCTCGAACCCGCGACCTCCGCCGTGACAGGGCGGCGCTCTAACCAACTGAGCTACATCCCCAATTAAAGACCGTTGAAAGAAAAGGTCTGAATTAGGTAGGAAGCTTATAATATATAAGGTTTTACGGGGCAAGTGTTTTTTATCTGTTTGGGCGGCAAAGTTATAGGTTTATAAATCAATAACATATTATTTAGCCCGTGCAGGCTTGTTTTCAGGGTGGTATAACCCTATCTCAAACAGGTTACAACCAAAGGAGAATCCCATGTACAAATTATATTACCTGCCAGGCGCCTGCTCAATGGCTCTTTCCACCCTTCTTAACGAGCTCGGCCAGCCATTCCAGCTCATAAAAAGGTCCGATGTGCCGGATTTCACAAAAATAAACATCACCAACACCGTTCCCGTGCTTGATGATAACGGCACGATACTGAATGAAGGTGCTTCTATCGCCCTTCACCTGATGGAAAAGCATAAAAGCGACATGCTTCCAACAGATCCAAAAGCAAGGGCGAATGCCCTCAACTGGCTTATGTTTGCCAATGCCACCATGCATCCTGCTTACGGTCAAATGTTCTTCGTTCTTAAAGGCCTCGATAAATCCATTCAGGATCAGGCTTTCGCAGCAGGTGCTGCGGGCGTTAACAAATTCTGGAAGATAGTTGATGACCAGCTGGCAAAAACAAAATTCGTCTGCGGTGATAAAATGTCGATGGCAGATATCTTCCTCACCGTATACGCCAACTGGAACGGCTACTTCCCAACAGAGATAATTCTGGGTGAAAACACCAAACGTATGCTGAAAGAAGTATCTTCACGCCCTTCATTCCAGCAGTCTCTTGCGGCAGAAAACGTAGAATACAAGGCCGTAGCGTAAGCCTTTACCTGTAATGTTGCGGGCAAAACCCGCAACATTACTGCGCTCTCCTAGCAAAACTATCTGTTGCCCCCTTTAAAGGCATATTTTTTTACCGGCTGTTGCATCTTTTCCTTCCTTCTCAAAATTCTTGGATACAAAACATTGTTTACATATGGGTTTGTTGCTATATGAAAAGCTTATCATAAAATGATAAAATCGCGGAAACGCTCAAGAATTTTAAAAGTCACTGATGTCAAAGGTCAATAAAATCGCCGTATTGGATATAGCCGGACGCAAGATAGTCTGCGTGATAGCCAGCATCAATGGTGATAATATCCCTAAGGTCATCGGTTTCGGCCACCACATCTCTGAAGGCATCAAGGCCGGTATCATCATAGATATCAAAAAAGCAGAAAAATCCATTCTTGCGGCGCTCAACGCGGCAGAGAAAATGGCGGGTGAGACGATAGAAGAAGTATATGTGAATATTTCCGGCAGCAGCATACGCTCTCAGCATATCAACATAGAAACCAAGATTTCCGGCCATGAGGTCACCAATAAAGATATCGACCTGATGATAAGCAAGGGCGAGGAACTGTTTGAGAACACCGAAACCGAGATAATACAGTCCATTCCGCTTACCTATCGCATAGATGATACTGATGGCATAAAAGACCCTATCGGCATGTTCGGTCAGGTAATCTCTACCAATCTGCATGTGGTCTCGGCTTCAGCAACATCGGTTCGCAACCTGCGCAACCTGCTGGCAAAATGCCACCTCAACATCAAAGATTTCGTTGTTTCATCTTATGCATCTGGCCTTGCAACGCTAACTCCAGATGAAATGGATATCGGCGTAACGCTTATGGATGTTGGCGCGGGCAATACCTCGATCGCTATCTTTGCAGATGGTTACCCTGTGTATTTCGATTCCGTTCCGGTCGGTGGCCAGCACATCACGCGAGATGTCGCTCTCGGCCTTTCCGTGGATGTTCCTTTCGCAGAAAGGCTTAAGGTTATTCATGGCTCTGCAATTTCAACTGAATCAGATGATATGGATAGCATAGATCTGGCAGAAGGTGAGGAGGGAGGCATGGAAAAAACCGTTACCCGCGCAGAACTTACATCTATCATCAAGCCGCGTGTGGAAGAGATACTGGAAATGGCGCGCAATAACCTCGAAAAAAGCGGGTTATACGGTATATCCGGTAATAAAGTTGTTATCACCGGTGGTTCATGCCAGCTTCAGGGCATGAAGGAGATATGCAGCTACATCTTCAACAAGCATGTACGTATTGCCAATCCTTCTGATCTCGTTGGCATGCCGGAAT
>JAMHZE010000207.1:0-6699 GCA_035909535.1 Rickettsiales bacterium
ATCGGGTTGAACGGTATCATTTTCGTGATACGGTCTACCTTGCCGTATGGAAGCTGAAGTACACGGCCAACGTCGCGTATCACCGCGCGCGCCTGTAGCTTACCGAATGTGATTATCTGCGCGACGTGTTCATCACCGTATTTTTTCTGGACGTATTCTATCACCTCGCCGCGGCGTTCCTGACAGAAGTCGATATCGAAATCGGGCATCGAGACACGCTCCGGATTGAGGAAGCGCTCGAACAGGAGACCGAAACGGAGAGGATCGAGGTTAGTTATCTCCATCGCCCATGCAACAACGGAACCAGCGCCGGAACCCCTGCCCGGCCCTACCGGAATGTTCTGCGATTTTGCCCAGCGGATGAAATCTGACACGATGAGGAAGTAACCCTGAAAACCCATTTCGCAGATAACGCCTATCTCGAATTCAAGGCGCTCGAAATACGGCTTCATGCTTTCTGATATACGGTTATCATCATCTTCAATACCAAGCCGCTGACACAGGCCGTTATAGGCTACATCCCATATCTCGTCCTCATCACTCTGACCTTGATGGGTCGGGAATTTCGGCAGCGAAGGTTTTTCTTCGTGAGGCATGAAGCTGCAACGGCGTGCAATGTTTACCGTATTCTCCAGCGCTTCTGGAATATCAGCAAAGAGCGCTTTCATCTCACCCTGAGATTTGAAATATTGTTCTGGCGAGTAACGCTTGCGCCTGTCATCTGAAACAACTGCGCCGCCCGCGATGCACATTAGTATATCCTGTGCCTCAGACATATCTGCGGTTGGGAAGAATGCGTTATTGGTTGCCACCAGCGGCAGATTGTTGGTTTCAGCCAGTTCCAGCAGCACGGCTTCTGTAGCGGCCTGACCTTCCTGACCGAAGCGGTTGAGTTCAACATAATAGCGACCAGGGAAAACTGCGGTGAATTCCTCAATCAGTTTTTGCGCCTGAGCTTTCTGGTTGCTGCGTATAAGAGTATCAAGCATGCCATTGGCACCGCCGCTTAACACCATTATACCTTCTGATGACTGCTTCAGTTCATCAAAATATATTACGGGCCTGCTGTGATCTGTGCCTGTGAGGTATGATTCTGAAACGAGCTTAAGCAGGTTCTGGCAGCCTGCCTCGTTCTGGGCAATAAGCACCATTTTCGGATATTCGGCATTGGGCTTTACTATGCCATCTTTCTCACGCGCCATCGCGAAGTTGGCCTCTACCGCCGGGATAAGCTGAACGCCGGTTTTGTTGCAGTACATTGCAACTTCCAGCATACCGAAAAGATTACCGCTATCTGTAAGCGCAACGGCAGGCATGTTGTTGGATGCACAGAGCGCGCCTAAGCCTTCCGGGCGGATTGCGCCTTCAGAAAGCGAATAGGATGAATGCACACGTAAATGTATGAATTCAGGATATGGAAGTTTTCCCTCTGTCATAAGGTTTTAAACTAAAGGTTTCATACCTGTTTTCAACTGCGAAATTGCGTTAAAGGATTTTATTTATTACAATAGCAGTATGAGGAAATTCAGCGATAAGATTGTACAGGTTGCAGGCTCTGCAAAAGACCTGATAGAAAAGATAATACGCTGGCGCGCCATGCAGTTGGACAGGCTGCTGCATGTTAAGTATGAACCTAACAAAAATACCAGCTTAAGCCAGCTTGAAGCGATATTTGCCGATGTAAACGAAGATCCACAAAAAATACAGGAACAACTGAAAATACAGTCACTTGCTGAAAATATTTCGCTCTCGGGCATCGATTCTATTGAGATTTCTGATGAAGAACGCGCCGAAATAGAGTATAAGAAGAGATTGAAACAACAGAGAGAAATGCAGGCTTTCAGCGAGCGGCAAAAACACTAGTTACGCATAAGGGGTGTAGGGGAAATAATGAAAGAACGGTTACTTATAGAAACAGTTGGCACGCCATCTCGCGATTTTAACGTCTGGAAATGGGAGATACTGCGCGATAAACTTATGCCGAATAAAGATACCGGCTCTGAGCTTGCAGATATGCAGTTCAGGAAAATGCAGGAAATAGGCAATGTATATGACAGGCTTGGAAAACCTTTTATAGCACCTGAGATACCAAAGAAAGAAGGAATTATGAGGCTGGTGCACTCTTCTGCTTCTGCCGCTGAGTACAGAGGCGCAGGCAGTAAATTCACCGCCGATACGGTTATGGGAGGCTTTCTGAAGCAGATGGAAGTGGAACTGCGCGGCGTGCTGAAACCATATAATATGAGAATGCATTGCTCCGGCGGCACGGAATATAATAAAGCCTACTATCTTAAGAATATTCTGGGCAACGGCACCGAGGTAAAATTTTTTGGGCGCGTAGGAAATGATACTGAAGGACAAAAAATAAAAGAAGACATGGAACTTGCCGGGATAAATTTTGTCGATGACGGACAGAATATTCCTGTAACACGAAGGAACTTTATATTTACCATAAAGGGCGAGACCGACCGCACCATTGCTAAATACCCATATACCGCGCCTGACTATTTCAGCGACCCGGTAAAAACGGTATCTAAACTTTCTGAGGGCGGGGTTTTTCTACTTGAATCATCGCTGATAAAATTTATGGGCGTTGATGGCTTTAAGGAATTTGTTACCCAGCTAAAAGAGAAAGGTAAGGCTATAGCATTTGCCCCGCCTACAGATAAAAGCTTCTACTGGGACCACAAAGAAAACAGGCTGATAAAAGCAAATTTCAGCGCCTTCAAATTCGCCGCGATGAATTCTGCCGTTATTACAATGAACGAAACCGAAGCGATGGAGTTCTATACCAAAGGTAAGTTTAACGGCGAAGTAGATGGGCTTGATGATAAGAATCTGAATAAGGTGCTGAAGCTGGTTTCGCGCTCTATGAGAGGCGAGAAAGACAGGCTGGTACTGATAACCGCAGGTTCTGCCGGCATGATAGCCGTAGGCAAAGACCATAAAGGCCAAGATATTCTGGTAAAGATTCAGGGCATGAAAGTTGATAAGGAAGATATTGTGAACACCGTTGGCGCGGGTGATTCTGCCGCAGCAGCATTTATTGCCACCATATTTGAAGGCGGCAACCAGCAGCCAGTGACAGATAGGCTGGTAAAGCAGGCATTACGCAACGCAACAAAACTTTCTACTGAAGTGATAAAGCATAACACAGCCCAGATAGCGCCGGAATTCATCAGTAAGGCTCTTGGCGGAAGAGAAAGATAGTCAGTTCTCAGTTATTTATATTCCAGAAATGCGCGATGGGAGAGTGCCCTGCCCCAACAGGAACAGCTGCTCGTATCGCACCCTGAAGATATGCGTGAGATGCGCGCACCGCCTGTTCCAGCCCCTGCCCTTTTGCAAGATGCGCGGCAATGGCCGAAGCGTAGCTGCAGCCTGTACCATGTGTGTTACGCGTATTGATGCGGGCTGCATCTATTTTTATATTGATGTCGGGCGCCAGAAGAACATCTGTAAGAATGTCGCCCTGCATGTGGCCGCCTTTCATCAGCACCGCTTTGCAGCCGTAACTGCTTAATATGAACTGACCGGCCTTTTCCATATCGGTAACATTGTTTATTTTTATACAGGAAAGTATCTCTGCCTCAGGAATATTGGGAGTGATGAGATAAGCCTTGCCGATAAGGGCTTTAAGCGCATCTATCGCATCATCACGCAGCAGCTTTGCGCCGCCCTTGGCAACCATTACGGGATCCAGCACGAGGGGAATTTTATGCTGCGATAGGACATCTGAAACGACACCGATTATACCGATGGAAGAAAGCATTCCGGTTTTGATAATATCTGCGCCGATATCAGAGAGTACGGAATCTATCTGCGCGCGGAGTATTTCCAGCGGGACATCTGAAACGGCCTGTACGCCCAGCGTGTTCTGCGCGGTGATGGATGTAATGGCGGTAGATGCATATGCACCATTAGCGGCGATAGATTTGATATCCGCCTGAATGCCTGCACCACCACCGGAATCTGAACCGGCGATAACAAGAATTTTTGCCTGTTTATTTGCCATGCGCAGATATATAGCACGTCCAGAAATAATTGCTACTACGCAGCGCGGGAAAGCATTCCGAGATTCTGTTCCGCCTGTCTGGAGAGTACCTTGCAAAGAACAGGAAGGGCCTTTTCATCAGGATAGAATTGCTGGAAGGCTTCTTTCAGCTCTTTATACATCTGGGAATATTTTTTTATCCTGTCCTGGCGCTGCTCCGGCGAAAGATTTAAAAAACGCTTGTTGGAAAGATTATGCACCATATCCATATACTTTACGGTTATGGCAAGCTTGTTACCGCTTGCTATAACACCACGCACGAATTCTTCATAACTGGCCTGTTTTTCTTCCGGAGGAAGGTTTTTATATGAGGGGTTACGGCTTAGTATCTCCACCGCATCACGGATATGCTTTGGATAGGTTCTGTTTGAAGATGTAAGCTCGGATATTGTTACCTTCCTGTCTTCCACAAGATCGTGCAGGAGAGCAACCGTTACCATATCCTTTATTTCTTTAGACTTCATGATACGTGTGCGAAGATCATCACCTTCTTCTATTTTCGGGATAGGCATTGCCCTTGCAACCCACAAAGGGTGCATGAATTTTGGCTTGCCAGACATATCTTTATTATTGATACCGAGTATTTGATACTTGCTCATAACAAAGTTGAGCGTGGATGTAAGCGACCTGTAGCCGTTAAAGAACGGCTCTTTGTTATCCAATTCAAAAAAGGCCGGAGAAATGAAATCCAGCATTTTTTGTGATCTTTCTTTATGCATTAAGGCCAATTGAACCCCCGTTCAGTAACGCGCATTTATAACATAAAACACGCAAACAGGCAAAACAAAACCGCATATACAAACAACCTTAATACGTCAGGATAAGCAATATATACCAAATACTTATCCCAACCGTATCAATATGGAACCGATTTCTGTAACCATAGGTTACCGCTTTTAAGCGGCTTCCATACGGTAACCAACACCCGGCTCGGTTACTATACATTCACCGCAACCGCCTGCTGTAAGCTTCTCGCGCAGCTGGCCGATATACACTCGCAGATACTGAATGTTATCTACATGCGCAGGTCCCCATACCTCTTTTAATATCTGTTTATGGGTTAGCATTCTGCCACGATTCACCATCAGGTATTTCAACAGATCGTACTCGCGCTTGGTACACGGCATCTTCGAATCGGCCACCAGAACTTCGTGGCGGACAAGATCAACGCGTATCTTGCCGTTGGAAACTTCCGGCTCTCCGGCCTGTTTGACCGCAGCCTTACGCAGATTAGTGTTGATGCGCGCAATAAGTACTTCCGCATTGAAAGGCTTGGTGATGTAATCATCAGCGCCTTCATTCAGAACCGCTACCACCTCGGCATCATCTTCACGTGCGGTAAGCACAAGTATCGGAACCTGGCTCCACTGCCTTATCATTTTAATGGCTTCCTTGCCATCCATGTCCGGCAGACCAAGATCCAGCAGCACCATATCCGGGCGTAGCGAAGAACAAAGCCTTACACCCGCAGCCGCAGTATCGCACTCTTCTATCTTGTAGTTGCATGCCCCTAAAAATACTTTCAGCATTTTTCTTATCTGGGCATCATCTTCTATTATCAGGATAGTGTTTTGTTTTTGTGTCATAGTCCTTCTCCTTTAAGTTGTACCCCTATTATTGGAAGTGACGTGTAAGAATAATATAATATCATCTGAATTGATTTATAAAGGCAGCATAAATGCCTGACGCAACCCGCAGATGGAAGCCGTTTTATAATCTAGATAAACAGCCGTATAAAAATTCTATAAGGAAAATTATGCTTCCAAACTACGGTTTTATTGGTTAATTATTTATTCCTATTTTGGGACAAGTTATGCGTAACCTAATAAAATATTCGTCGGGCAGAAAGTCACCTCTTTCTATTCGCGGTAGAATACTACTTATAATCGGCATACTGAATGTTATAGTTCTGGGACAGGCCGCATTATATGTTCATGAATCATGGGTACTGCGACGCGATGCTCATACGCTTCGCCGTGCGATAGAAGTTACCAGCCTGCTGCACAAAGCCGCAAAACACTTTTCGCTGGAGCGCGGAACCGCAGTTGTAGCACAGAACCTCAGCGGCGAGCTGAAGAACAGGCTTCTTGCAGATATGGAGACGAATCGCGACAAGGCTGATTCTTATCTGAATAACGCAATAAAGCTGCTTGATGAAGAAAAGGATAATGACATTTATATACAGATAAATGAGGTTCTGAAAAGCCATGAACGTTTGAAGAATATACGCGCAGAGCTTGACCTGCATCTGAACGGCAGCCTGATACAGGATGCCTACGTGATACGTAACAACTTCTATAAACGCAGCACCGGCAACATTGTAAAGATACAGAAACTGGCGGTTCTATATAAACAATCCCTTACACCTGCCGAGCCTCGTGTTATGCGTCAGCTGCGCTTTTCTAACCTTATATGGGAGATAACGGAATATGTAGGCCGTGAATATGCCCTTATAAGTATGGATATAATAGAGACCGACGGGCACCCGCAAGCAGATAGCCGCAGCCTTCCGCACTTAAGAGGCCGTATACAATATGCCTGGGATATGGCGACATCTCTGGCGGAAGACCCGTACAGCATGGCTGAACATATAAAGCCTTTAATAAACAAGGCTGAGAAAAATTACTTCTCTGCCATGGTAAAAG
>JAMHZE010000208.1:0-3437 GCA_035909535.1 Rickettsiales bacterium
ATAGGATAATTCCCTTCGATATGAGCCAAGACATAATCAAAAAACTGCTCGGCGGTAAAGTAATAAATCCGGTTACGGGCAAAAAAATCTCTATTCCTGTAGAAGAGATACATATTGAAAGCGGTGCGCTCGATAAAATAGCGGAATTCTGTAAAAAGCATGAACTTGGCCTGCGTGCAGCAATTGTAAGCGATGAACTTACTCACATAGCCGCCGGCGCAGAGGTAGAACGTAACCTGTGCCGCGCCGGGTTCGAGGTCTTTTCTATAGTTCTCCCTTCCGATGCCACGGCAGATGACAACAACATAGAAATGCTATCGCGTTATCTAGCCACGGCAGATTTCTCCATAGCAGTAGGCAGCGGTACAATAAGTGATCTCACAAAATACGCTTCCTTTATGCTCAAGCGTAAATATATATGCGTGCCAACCGCACCATCGGTGAACGGTTATTCATCGGCCAATGCTTCTATAGAAGTTAACGGCGTTAAAAAAAGCCTCGGCGCTCATATGCCAACGGCTATATTCATGGATATAGATGTGCAGGTTCAGGCTCCGCACCGTCTTATCGTTGCGGGTTTGGGTGATGCGCTTGCGCGTTCTACCGCCCAGGTAGACTGGCTGATGAGCCATCTTATACTCGGCACGGAATATAATCCGCTGCCGTTCGAGATATTGCAGGAGGATGAAGCCTTCGTGTTCGCCAATGCCGATAAACTCCCTCAACGGGATTACGATACGCTGGTATCGCTCTGCCGTCTTTCCATACTTTCGGGCCTTGGCATGTATATAGCGGGCGGTTCGCATCCTGCCAGTCAGGCAGAACATCTTGTCCACCACTATATGGAAATGATGCATGAGGGCAAATACCCGCATACTTATCACGGCGAGCAGATAGCGGTAACTTCCATCTCCCTCGCGCATATGCAGAAAGATATCTTATCGCTCACCAAGCTGGAAGTTGAACCCACCTATTATACTGAAAAACCGGTGATGAAGCATTTTGGTGAGGAGAGGGGGGCATCGTTCCTGCGCGAGCTGAAGGAGAAAGAAATATCCCCATCCCGCGCTAATGAACTGAACACGCATCTTCGAAAAGAATGGCCGCAGATACGCAAGCAGCTTCTTGCCGTGCATATCGCGCCGGAAGTTCTGGAGGGCGTAGTTAAAAAAATTAAAGGCCCATACACTTACAAACATCTTGGCTGGAACCATACAGATTACCAGAACGCAATACGTCACAGCCTGTTCATGCGTAACCGCTTCACCTTCCTAGATCTCGCCATGATAGCCAAGCGCCAGCTTGCAGCCTGATCTACATAAAAAAGTAGATTGTAAAACACGATAGATGCTCGCTCGTTCTGTAAACAGAACTCATAACAGACATATCTATATTCGAGTCACTGAAGCACTTCATATCCTCGCTCAGATCATCAGTAGTTTTTGCTCTTAATGTTCCGGTAAAAGGCCTGCCGTCGTCCATCTTCTCATCTAGCCCCTTTGTCATCTCCGCCGACATAGAAGCGCCGGTATCGCTACTGGTTTGCATCGACATAAGGTTATTTCCTGTGCGGCCATCATAAAAAACTTCCCGGTCGCCTATCTGTGCTATTATTTGTGGTTTGCTGTTAATCGGCCATATAAAAAATCTCTGTCCGCCGGTAGAATAATCCACAGCTGTCGGCGGGTTATTGGCAGAAAAATATGAGGCCCTCATTATCTGCGGGTCATACATGCCTGCATTCTTAAGGTGCAGCATTACGCACCAGTCCTCATTCGCAGCGACAGATATTATACCGTCGCCATTGCCTTCATAAACAGTGCCTGGGTCACCATAGATAGACCTGTCGCATGTCGGAAAGAACCTTGTTGCGTTCTTCATATCGCCGGGAACGGCACTATATTTTGTCTGAAATGTGCTGTAGGCAAGCTGAATATCCTTAAACCCCTGTAGCTGTTTCCTTATCTGGGCCTGCTTTATAAGTTCCTGTCCCTGCAATACTCCGCCTACCAGCAGGCCGATAATAACCAGTACTATGGCCAGCTCTACAAGAGTAAAGCCGCTGCTGTTTGTGTAGTTTAATTCTTTATTGCTCATGTCTGTCTCTTATTTTTGTGCTTTGTATACATTATCATGCTTTACAAGTAACGCAGAAAATAATTGCTTTATTGCCAATGGTGGCTAGCTTGTAACCTGAAAAAATCCCGGAGAGTAAAATGACCATAGAAACAAATCTTAAAAAACTTGGAATAGAAATTCCTGCGGTGGGCAAACCTGTCGCATCTTATGTGCCTCATGTACGTAGCGGTAATACACTATATGTATCCGGCCAGATACCTCACCAGAACGGTGAAGTAAAATTCAGCGGCATAGTTGGTAACAACGTAGATGTTCCAACCGCGCAGCAAGCCGCACGCCTTTGTGCCATCAACCTTATCGCCTGCATAAAAGATGCCTGCGGCGGTGACCTATCAAAACTTAAGCGCGTATTGCACCTTCAGGTTCTTGTGGCCAGCACCCCGCAATTCAACGAGCAGCACATTGTCGGCAACGGCGCATCTGAACTCTTCGTAGAGATATTCGGTCAAGATGTCGGCTCGCATACGCGCGCTGCTTATGGCGTTGCTTCCATTCCTCGCGGTGGTTGCGTAGAAATCGCCGGCACATTCGAGATAGCCTAATGATACTTCGTGGCGTAGAACAGCCGCCTAAAAGTGGCGCAACAAAGCAGATATGCCTGATGCTGCACGGGGTCGGCTCCAACGGGCGAGACCTCATTTCGCTTGCACCATTATTCGCGGATGATTTTCCGGATATGCATTTTATCTCGGTAGATGCGCCGGAACCTTTTCAGGGCGGTGGTGATGGCTTTCAGTGGTTCACCTACTGGGACAGAAGCCACGCGCAGATAATTGAAGGCTCCGAGAAGGCGGCCACAATAGTTTCCATGTATGTTATGGAACTCTGCGATAAATACTCCGTCGAGCCGGAAAATGTTCTGCTGCTTGGCTTTTCTCAAGGGGCAATGGTATCGCTGCAAACGGCGCTTACCATGCAGGATAACTGTGCAGGCGTGCTTGCTTTCTCAGGCGGGCTTTTAAAGGTGGAAATATCCGACTTCGAGATACGCTCCCAGCCGCCAATATGCCTTATCCACGGTGCGGAAGATGAGGTGGTGCCGGCCGGTATGAGCCAATCTACGGCAGAGATACTGCAAGGCTTTAATGTTCCGGTAGAATGCCATATATTGCCGCGTCTTTCCCACTCCATAGATATGCCGGGTATCAAAATCGCCCGTGAATTCATGAGGAAAGCGTTTTCTGCTCCGGTGGAATGATGCAATTAAGCAATCATTTGATTTTTGTATGTAAAAACGGCATTTTTTAGGTTAAAATCGCTGGAATGGCAATGTGGCAAGCGATAATATCGGAACATAA